>DASSMT010000335.1:0-19972 GCA_035688655.1 Polyangiaceae bacterium
ACAGCACGCGAACCCCGTCGGTCTCGGGGATGGCGATCGAGAACGTGACGCAGGCTCGAGCGTCGGCGATCGACAGGTAAGGGCGAGAGATCTGCACTGCCATCGGTTGCGCGATCGCGCGCCGGAAATACGGCCTGCGGAACCAATTGGCGCCCTCTGCGTCCGCGCACGGAAGATAACGCGGATCCAACCTGCGCGCCGCTTCGCGTGGGCCGATGTTGCCGCCGACTTGCACGCCCTCGGGTGACAGCAAATAGCAGCGCTGCACGC
This sequence comes from Polyangiaceae bacterium, assembly GCA_035688655.1. Lineage (GTDB taxonomy): Bacteria > Myxococcota_A > Polyangia > Polyangiales > Polyangiaceae > PMG-095. The sequence goes on from DASSMT010000335.1 coordinate 271, forward strand.
CGCCCAGCGCCAAGAATTCCGCGAACGCGTGCTCGGGTTCACCGCCCAGGCGCAGCAGCGCCGCAGCGTCTTCGAACTTCTTCGAGTAATGAGCGAGCACGGAGCGCTCGCTGGTCGCCTGCCTTCGCACGCGCTCCTGAAAACAATGAAACAGTTCGTTCAGCACGTCCTGATAGTCTTCATCGGGGCTCAGGCAGGATCTCGGCTCGCCGAAATAGAAGCCCTGTACGAAGTCGACGTCGCTCTCCATCGCGATCATCGAGTGCTCGGCGGCTTCGACCCCTTCCATCACCACCAAGCAGCCTGCTTCGTGAATCAGTGAGACCAAGCCGGGCAAGATGCGCCGCACGCGCGGCGTGCGCATGGCCTCGCAGACCATCGAGCGATCGAGCTTCACGATGTCCGGCTTCAGCCGCCAAATGCGCTCGAAATTCGACTCTCCGGCGCCGAAATCGTCGATCGCGACCAGACAGCCGAGGTCCCTGAAATATTGCACGCAGCGCGCCAAATTCTCTTCGTCGTAGGCGGAGGTCTCCAAGATCTCGACCACCACGCGATGCGTGGGCACCCCGTAGTGCTCGAGCACCCGCGGCAAGATGGCGCGCGTGGAGTGCCCTTCCAAGATCAACGCCGGGCTGACGTTCAGGAAGATCCACTTGTGGGCCGCGCCTTGCAGGACACAATTTTGCACGTGCAGCGCGCGGCAGATTTGATCCAGAAAGATCGCGTCGTCTCCGGCCTTGCGAAACATGCGATGCGGCGAGACCAGGCGATCTTGCGCGTCATAGGCGCGAAGCAGTGCCTCGTAGCCGACGGGCTTGTGGTGCGCGAGGCTGAGCACGGGTTGGAGCGCCGTGCGCAGCGTGTACTCGCCGAAGCGCGCGTGCGCGAGCGCGCCTTCCAGCTTGATGTTGGCGAAGATTTGCTGGAGCCACGCTTGATCGATGCGCTCCGGCGCCGATGGAGGCGGGTGTGACGAACGGTGCACGGCGGGCGGGTGCGACGACAGACGTCGCTTGCTCGCGGTCTGCGCGGGTTCCGGCGTCTCGACCTCACCCTCCGCGCTAGCGACAAATACGCCATCGGGATCCGCCGGATCGACCAGGACGCTGCGCAGCATGAGATCCAGATCGTTGCACATTGCGCATTTCGCGTCCGTTTCCGAGTTCGCCTGCCGTAAAAGCAGGTGCGACTCTAGGCTACGGTGTGAGTGCGTGTGTCAACCGCCGGGGTGATGAATTCCGCCGGGTCTTCATCAATCGTCGCCGCGAAAGCGGTCGGTGGCGCGGCGCTCGGCCTTGGTCGGGCGACCCGCGCCGCGTGCGCGCACCGCGACGCGCTCCTCGGGCGGAGGGGGCGGCGGTGAATGATCGTCATAGAGCAAGCGCGCTTCGGGCGGCCCCAGGCGTTTGTCCGCGAGCTTTCGCACTTCCCAGACGATCTGGCCGCGAGGCGAGAGGGCGCGGATCTCGTCACCCACGCGCAGCGCATGGCTCGAGCGGGCCGGCTCGCCGTTGACGCGCACGTGGTTCGCTTCGCAGGCCGTCTGAGCGAGCGTGCGCGATTTGAACAAGCGCGAAGCAAACAAGAAGCGATCGAGTCGCACCGACTCAGTCAACGCGCCACCAGCTCCGCCTCATTGAACGTTGACCTCACGCGATTCGCCGCCGGGTACGGGCTGCACGACGACCACGCTGGCCGCGGCCGGTGGCGGCTGCTCGGCTGCCGCAGGCGTCGGTGTTGGCGGCGGCGCCGGCGGAGGGAGTGGCTCTGGGCGCTCGATGACCGGCGAGAAGCCGCGCTGCAGGGGCGCTCCGCTCTCGGTGCGCTGCGGGGCGGGTGACGGCGCGGGACGCGCGACGCGACGCGCGTCGGTCCGCGGTTCGTCCGATTCGACCGCGCTCCGCGCCAAAGCCGAGCTGAAGATGGCCCGCTGTGGCGGCGGGTTCTGGTAGGTGCTCAGGTTGCTCAGCGCGCGCGGTTCGCCGCCGAATCGGGTCGGAATCAAAATCAGAGCGAGCGCCACGAAGGCGAGCGAGCCCGCGGTCAGGCCGAAGCACGGTGCCCAGCGCCACTCGAAGAAGTCACTGACCCATTGAGGAAGTCGCATGCTGACGTTCCTTGCTGCCAGGGGCGGCGATTACCCTTTGGACGTAAAGGAGGGTACACGCGGCCGGTGCGCCCGTCACGCGCGAGCTCGCATTTCCCCCCTTGTCGTTTCGGTTCAGTTTCGAACTGCGACAAGAATCCGCAGCTTTACCCCCCGGAGAACTCGTCCTCCGCGTCCGCGCCAGGCGGTGTGGCATCGTCTCGATCGAGCAGATAATTCTCCGGCAAACTCACCTCTTGAGTGCCCGAACCCTTGCCGCGTGGCACGCGCATTGCCGAGGGTGGGAAGGGTTGGTTGCGATCGATGTCTGCGAGCGCCTGCCGCAGGCCCGAGAGTGTGGCAATTTGCATGAGCCGCTGCCGCAGCTCCGCCGAGCCGCGAAAGCCCTTGGTATACCAAGTCGAATGACGGCGAAACGAGCGCATCGCCATGCGCTCGCCGAACCACGCGCTGAGCAGCGTGGCGTGCTCCAACATGATCTCGACGATGCTACCGAGCAGCGGGGGATTTTCCGGCTCGCGCCCGTCGAACACGCTCACCAAATCTCGAAACAGCCACGGCCGTCCGAGGCAACCGCGTCCGACGATCACGCCATCGCAGCCGGTGCTGCGCATCATGCGCAAGGCGTCTTCGGCTTCCCAGATGTCGCCGTTGCCGAGCACCGGGATGCTGCGGACGGCTTGCTTCAACTCGGCGATGGCGTTCCAGCGCGCTTCGCCGTCGTACAGCTGGGCGGCGGTGCGCGCGTGCAGCCCGACCGCGCGGCAGCCTTCCGCCTCACCGACACGACCCGCGTCCAGGAACGTCAGCAGCTGATCATGGATGCCCATGCGAAACTTGATCGTGACCGGCACCGTGCCCGCGTTTTGCACGCAGGCGCGCACGATCGCCGCGAGCAGCTTGGGCTTTACCGGGATCGCCGCGCCACCGCCTTTGCTCGTGACCTTGCGCACGGGGCAGCCGAAATTCATGTCGATGTGATCGACGCGCCCCTCACCGACCAGGCGCTTGGTGGCTTCACCGACGTAGTACGGGTCGACCCCGTACAGCTGCAAGCTGCGCGGACTCTCCTCCGGGCCGAAATCGGCGATGCGCAGCGTCTTTTGGTTGCCTTCCACCAGCGGTCGCGCGGTGATCATTTCGCTCACGTATAGGCCCGCGCCGAAGCGACGGCACAACGCGCGGAACGGATAGTTCGTGACGCCCGCCATCGGTGCGAGCACGACCGGAGGCCACACGCGCATCGCTCCGATTTCGAGCGGCGCGAACTCGCCCGGCAGCGCCGGCTTCACGTCGCGATTCAGCTCACTCTTGTACTGGTCATCCATCGCACTCGTTCACTTGTCGAAGGGCAGGCTCGCGCGCGGCTTTTTGTGGCGCCACACACGCCAATCACCCGCGGTGGCGGGCGCCGAAACGTCGTCGCAGCTCGGCGGCGCATCGACTCCGATGAGCCTACGCGGTTCGGTCTCTTGGCTGTCTGCGCGCAAGATTCGCTCGTGTTCATCCAGGAAATACGCGGTCGTGAGTCCCTGGCCGCGCTCGGCGGGCCAGGCATAGGCGTAGAAGTGGCGCTCGGCGGCTTCGTCGTCGACGGCATCCGTGGGCTTCGCACCATAGCCGCCTCCGCGCTTGGGCAGACACACGAGCAGCAGATAGCCGCCCACCTCCGCCGCTGGTCCGAGCCGCGTTTCGACCAGTTTGGGATAGCCCTCGAGCACGGGAGGTTCGACGCGGGGGCCCGCGCGCACGCCGAACTCTGCAGTCAGCTCACCGAGCAAACCAGCCGAGCCGACGTGATCGCCATCGGGATCGTAGTAAGCGTTTTTGCGCCAGGCATCTTCGGCAAACAAGATCTCGCGCAGGCGCGACACGGCACGCTGCTCGGCGGCAGTGGTTCCACCTTCGACCATGCCCGGCACCGCCTCGAGCACGAGAAAGCGAAATGTCCCGACCATCGCGCAGACACCGGCCAGCCCCAGCAGAACCTTGAGCCGGAGCACTTGGCGCCGTGGCTCTGCCGGCAGCGACGCGAACCCGAGCAACGTGCCGACAGCGGCAAACAACGCAAGCTTGGTCAGCCACAGCGACGAAGCGGCCGCGCCGCTCAGGAGCAACACGCGCACCAGCACGCTGCGCGCGATCCCTTCGGACGCGGGCGAGCGCTCACTGTTCGAGCTGAGTGGCGTCTCGGCGTTCATGCGACGGCCCTAGTAGCACTCTCGTGCCCCGGTGGGGCTCGGTTCGAACGAAAAAAGCAGCCCATGACGCTCCGGGAAGGGGGCGCTCGCGATCCTGCATCGCAGCTCGAATGTTCCCGTCGTTCCCGCCGCTGCGCGAGCGGGTTCAGCGCTTGCCGCTGCTCGGGGGACTGGGTGACAAATGCGTCGCGCCCTCCAAGCTCTCCGGCGCCACGCTCCCCGAGCCGAGAGAGTAACCGACCAATGGGCGAGTGCTGGGGTCTGGCTTTTGCTTGAGCGGCGACGAACGGCTCTCGACCGTGGACTGCGAGGACTGCGAGGACTGCGAGGACTGCGAGGGCTGCGAGGGCTGCGAGGACTGCGAGGACGAGCTGCTGCTGGTCAACGCCCGCCGTAACTCCTCGGGTGGGGGTGAATGGCGCGCAGCGGGGGGCGGCGACAAGCGCGCCGGCGGTGGCGAGAGCCGAGAAGGGATGGGCGCGCTGAAGCCATTTCCCGGCGGCGGGCTGAGGACGCTGTTGATCGGTTGCCCAGGTTGCGAGTCACTCGACGTGCTCGCCGCTGCCCGCCCGGGGCTGGATTCCCGACGCAGCTCGCTGCTCGGCGGGCGCGTCGAGAGCGGGATGCGCGGCCCTCCGAGCTCACTCCGCAAGCGATGGATCTCCTGCAGCGCTTCGTCGAGCTCTTTGCCGATGCGCGCGACGGCGATTTGAGCCTCGTCACGCTGTGCCTGCAGGCGAGCGACGGTCTCTCGCGCGCGCTCGCGGTCTTCGGCCAGCTTCTGCGCGGTTCGTTCGAGCTCGGCGCGCTCGGCCTGCTCCAGCTCCGAGGCGCTCGACGTGGCAGGCGGAGGTGGCTCCACGAGCTTGAGCGGTGAAGGGGGCACTTCGGGCTCGCTCCCTTGCACCAGGGTCGGCGCATGCCCGAGCTGGTCGCGGTGCTCGAGCTGCGCGAGCCGCCTGCGCAGCGCCTCGAGCGCAAGATCGCGCTGTTTCAATTCGAGCTCTTGTTCGTCGAGCAACTTGACCAAGAACAGGTCCTGCTGATCGATCAAGTAGCCGCGCTCCTGGGCATGCTCCAGCCGCGTTCGATCGAGCACGTGCTCCAGCTCGGCGATCTTGCGCTCGAAGATGTGCTGCCTTTCTCCGGCGACACCGAGCAGATCACGCAGGCCCTCGAGCTCGAGCGTGAGTGATTCGTTGGCTTCGCGCGCACCCCCGAGGCCGTTGCCCAGCTGCTGAATGGCGCGGAACAAGCCGTTCAGACTGGCTTCGGCCCGCGCGCTCGCGGCGAGCGCCGCTTGCAGCCGCGCGTCGCCTTGGTTGGCCAGGGCGTGCGGAGCGGGCAGTGGGGTCGGCTTTCGCTGTGGTTCCGCTACTGGCGGCAACGTGGGTGAGTTCGACATGTTCAGGGCGGGTCTCGGCAAAGCCGACGCTGCTGGCGATGGTACAGGCTTGTCGGCCGTGGTTCGAGTGCGGCTTTCGCCCGCTCGCCGAGGGGTGCCTTTCCCACATCCCGCCGCATAGCACCTGGCCCTGAATTTCCGCTCCGACGGTTATCGACTGGTGGCGCTGCCACGCCGGGGCTATGCCATTGAAAATGGGCGCATCCGCAGCGAGTAGCGGGACTACGGGCGACTTTCCCCAGCTGCCGACCGAGACTGGTTTTCCGGAGCTGGAGCAGGCGCTCAGCGTTGTGAAGGAGCACGCCACGTCGTTTGCGCGCGCTCCGCTCGCCGACAAAGTGGCCTGGCTGCGCGAGATGAGCAGCCGGTTTCGGGAGCTCGGGCCGCGTCTGGTTTCCGCGGCCTGCGCGGCCAAGGGTGTTCCGCTCGGCTCACCCCTCGAGGGTGAGGAGTGGGTCGCCGCGATCGTGCCCATCATTCGCAATTTGAAGCAGCTGGCGAATTCGCTCGAGCAAGTCCGGCGCAGCGGAGCTCCGCTGGTCGAGAGCGCGCGGGTTTCTTTCACTACGCAGGGCCGGGCGGCCGTCGAGATGACACCACATGAGTGGTACGACGGTCTGTTGTACGCGCCGTTCCGCGCCAAGACTTGGCTCGCACCACACGTCGACGTCACGGAGCTCGCCCAGGTCCAGGCTGGTTTCTATAAGCGTCGGGAGCCAGAAGGGTGCGTTGCGTTGGTGCTCGGTGCGGGCAACGTCGGTTCCATCCCGGTGCTCGACGTCATCTACAAGTCGTTCGTCGAAGGCGCGGTGTGCGTGCTCAAGATGAGCCCGGTCAACGCCTACTTGGGCCCGATTTTCGAGCTTGCCATGGCGCCGCTGATCACGCGCGGCTTTTTGCGCATCGTCTATGGTGGGCCAGAGGTCGGCGCGCATTTGGTGGCACACCCGGCGATTGACGAGCTGCACATCACGGGTTCGCTCGAGACTCACGATCGGATCGTGTGGGGACCGGCGGGTGCCGAGCGAAACGAGCGCAAGCGGCGAGGGACTCCGCTGTTCGCAAAGCCGGTCAGCAGCGAGCTCGGCAACATCAGTCCGGTGCTGCTCGTCCCCGGCAAGTACAGCGACGCCGAGCTGACCACGATGGCACGCGGTCTGTGCGGAATGGTCGTGCAAAATGCGTCGTTCAACTGCAACGCGGCCAAGATGCTGATCACTCCCAAAGGCTTCGCTCAGCGTGAGGCACTGCTGGAGCGTTTGCAGGCCGAGCTGCAGAAGGTGGCGCCGCGCAACGCCTACTACCCGGGCGCGGAGGCGCGCTACGCCTCCTTGACCCAAGGCGCGGCGCACGTCACGCGCATCGGCGACGCGGGGCCCGGACAGTTGCCCTGGACCCTGATCACCGAGCTCGACGCTCGCGCTTCGGCTCCGCAATTCAGTGTGGAGCCCTTCTGTAGCATCCTGAGTGAGGTCAGCGTGGGCAGCGCCGACCCCGTCGAGTTCCTGGCGAGCGCCACCGAGTTCGCCAACGAACGGCTGTGGGGCACCTTGAATGCCATGCTGTACGTCACGCCCGAGACGGAGCGGGACCCTGCGCTGTCGAAAGCCTTGGAGGACGCGATCGCCGAGCTTCGCTATGGCACGATCGCGCTCAACCATTGGCCCGCAGCCGGCTATGCGCTCGCCACCGCACCCTGGGGTGGGCACCCGAGCGTGTCCCTGAGCGACGTGCAAAGCGGCCTGGGCTGGGTGCACAACACCTTGCTGTTCGACACGGGAGCCATCGAGAAGACCGTGCAGCGCGGTTCGCTGCGCGTTTTTCCAGCCCCCGCGTATTTCCCCGGTCACCGTTCGTTACAGCTCTTGGGCCGCGCCCTGGCTGATTTCGAGGCCGACCCGAGCGCTACGGGTCTAGCCAAGGTGGGCTACTTTGCGGTCCGCGCCTGAGATGGCACAGTCCCGGCCGAGCCCGGCCCGAGCGGCCGCCATTGCCCACGAAGATTCATGTTCTACACGACCGACGACGTTCGCATCGAGAGCCTCAGGCCACTGATCCCACCCGCCATCTTGATGGAAGAACTGCCGGTGTCCGAAGACGACACGCGGCTGATCGCCGAAGCCCGCGCGGAAGTCGCGCGGATCGTGACCGGTGAAGACGATCGCTTGGTGATCGTGGTCGGCCCGTGCTCGATTCACGATCCCGAAGCCGGCATCGAATACGCCAAGCGCCTCAAGGTGGTGGCCGATGCGCTGCGCGCCGATCTCAAGATCGTGATGCGCACGTATTTCGAGAAGCCGCGCACCACCGTCGGTTGGAAGGGCCTGATCAACGATCCCAAGCTCGACGGTTCGTTTTCGATCAACCTCGGCCTGCGCGTCGCGCGCAAGTTCTTGCTCGACGTGGTGCAGCTCGGCATGCCCACCGCGACCGAGTTCCTGGACCCGATCTCACCGCAATTCGTAGCCGATCTCGTGTCTTGGGGCGCGATTGGCGCGCGCACCACCGAGAGTCAAGTCCACCGTGAGCTGGCCAGCGGCCTGAGCATGCCCGTGGGTTACAAGAACGGCACGAGCGGCGACGTTCAAATCGCGGTCGACGCCGTGCGCTCTTCGGCCGCGCCGCACCACTTCCTATCGGTCACCAAGCAGGGCTTGGCTGCCATCGTCTCGACGCGCGGCAACCAGCATTGTCATCTGATCTTGCGCGGGGGTCGCTCGGGGCCGAACTACGGAGCCGAGGCGATCGCCGAGGCGGGGGCGGCGCTGAGCAAAGCCGGGTTGCGGCCGGCGCTGATGGTCGATTGCAGTCACGCGAACAGCCAGAAGAATCACAAGAACCAGGTCTTGGTCGGACAATCACTGTCAGCGCAATTGAGCGCGGGCAGTCAGGCCATCTTCGGCGTGATGATCGAGAGCAACTTGGTCGAGGGCCGGCAAGACGTGGCGCCCGGAAAGTCGCTCACGCGCGGTCAAAGCATCACCGATGCCTGCCTCGGCTTCGACGAAACGGTGCCGGTGCTCGAGGGCTTGGCGGCCGGCGTACGCGCTCGACGTAAACTCAAAGCGTGAGTCGGCTCTGCTCGCCGCCGGCTCGCGGAGCCAGCCGGCACTCGACTCTTCAAACCTCGTTCGAACGGGCAGCGTCGATCGCGGAATAGAGCGACAGCGCGCCCTGCGCGACGCCGCGCAAGCCCAGGAGCAGCGCCTCGAACGACAACGAATCGAGCGGCACGCGGCTCGTGTGCGCGGCGGGGATGGCCGGCGCCAACTCCGCAAGCCAGGTGACGTCGGCAGGGAAGAGCCCGGCGTCCAGGACTCGTCGCTGGCCGAGCGGATAGGTCGCGCTTTCGTGCAGGCGCACCGGCATGGCGATGCCCCTGAAGGTCGCGTCGTGCACGGCAATCACCGGCAGATCCTCGCGGGTTTCGAGCAGCCGCCGCGCCTCCGCGGCCAGCGCGGCCGGGTAGCCGCTTTCTGCGACAATTAACGCGGAAAGCGTGCGGTGCGCGTCGTTCTTCAGGAGCAAATCGACCAACAGGTCGCGTTCCACGATCAACAAGCACGCGACTTCGGCTGGGACGTACTCGAGGCCCGCCTGGCCCAGGGTCGGTTCGCTGATCAGCCGCGGCGCCCCGCGCGCGGCCGTCCATTTCGCGAGCCAGCGAACGATCGGCTCGCGCGACGCGGGCTCACTGCGAGTGATGACGCCCGTGCCCACCAGGCCGACCCCGCCGAGAGTCAGCGCGATGCCCAAGACCAGGATCAGCCCGGCATCGACTTTCAGCGCGTACACCCAAGTGGCGATCCCCAGCACCACGATGCACAACCCGAGCACGCCTCGCCGGGCGATCCGACGGCTGACCACGACCTTGTTTCGGGCGTAGGCGAGGTACAGCTGATTTTCAGTGAAAAATCGTTGGCCCTCGCTGCTCGCGCGCGCGAGCAGGCCCTGCCACTCGTCGTCCGAAATGCCATCCTGTTCGGGCTGAAAGACACGCTCGTTCATGACGCGTGTTCCCCGCTCGTCGACGCGCCCGGGGCGCGCGCGTCCCGGTGGCGAGCGCGCGCCTTTCCGACTTCGGTCTCCTGGGCGAGCGTCTTCAGATAATCGTCGTAGTCGATCTGCATCGTGTGACGTGGGGAGGGGACATAGCGCGCGAACATCCGAGCGCGGTCGCGTTCGGTGCGGCGTTTGCGCTCGGCCACATCTGGCAGCTCGTATCTGCCCGTCAGTTGTTCGGCGATCAATTTGGCCTGCGCCTCCGCGATCGGCATCACCGCGCCCACCGGCTGGGCCAGGCCGACGAAAAAGAGATCCTGGCGATCCAACGGAAATATCCGCAGAAACAGCGGTAAATCATTGCCCTTGGCCGCTACCACGTCGCTCGAGAAAAACGGAAAGCTCACCTTGTAGCCAGTCGCGTAGATGATCGCGTCCACCGCTTCCGTGCTGCCGTCCGCGAAGTGCACTCGCGAGCCCTCGCGCCTGACCAGCGCCGGCTTGGCGCGCACGTCTCCCGAACCGAGCCGCGTCAGAATATCGGCCGAAATCGTGGGATGTGCCTGATCCAGGTGGTGGTCGGGTTTGGGCAGCCCAAAATCCTCGAGCCGTCCGACGGCCAGCCGAAACCAGAGCTCGGCCAGCGCGCGGCGCACGCTCGCTGGTACGAACGACGGCACGATCGAGTTCTGATCGATCGGTTTGCCGAAAGCATACTTGGGCAACACCCACGCGCCGCGCCGCGCCGAGAGCCAGACTTGCTCGGCGGCGCCCGGGTGGCCGAGCTCACTCGCGATATCCATGGCCGAATTGCCCATGCCCACGACCAGCACGCGCTTGCCGCGCAAAGCGTACGGCTCGTCCGGGTCCAGGTACTCGTGCGAGTGCAGCTCCAACCCCGAAAATTCGCCCGGGATGGCCGGGTCGGGCCACGCAGGATCCCAATGGTGCCCGTTGGCCACGACCAAGGCGTCGAACTCTTCGACAGCACCTGGGGACAGTGAAAGTCGAAACCCGCCTTGGGCGCGCGGTTCGGCGCGTTCCACCTTGGTCTCGAAGCGGATTTGGCGCGCGAGCCCGAAAGCATCGGCGTAGTCCTGAAAGTAGCGGGCAATCAGGTCATGCCGCGGATAGTCGGGGTAGTGCTTGGGCATCGGGAAGTCGCGAAATTGCATGCGCTCGCGCGAAGTGTTGATGTGTAACGAGCGATACGCGCTGCTCTGGCCGTTCTTGTTCTTGAACACCCAGTTCCCGCCGACGCGGTCGCTCATCTCGAAGCACTGGACCGACAAGTGCGCGTCCGTCAGCGCTTTGAGGGTGGTCAGCCCACACGCGCCCGCGCCGATCACTGCTACCCGCGGCCGGCGATTCACGCGGTTTCCGCCATGTAGGTCGCCTGGATCCAGGCTCCACGACCGGAGCCGAAAAGGCAGGTTTGGCGCGGCGATTCATGCGTTTTGCCAGGCCGGGCGCGGAGTGCTGGGCCGGCATGCCCGCCTAAAGGAGCGGCGGCTCGGAACCACGTAAAAAGCGTCACGGACCCGAGGATGGCGGGGTCCCGTTCGAGCCGCAAGGCTGCTACCATGTGCCGAGGAAATCCCCCGAATGCTGCGCATCTTGGTAGTGGAAGACTCGGCAAGCATGCGCTCCTTCGTCCGGAACGCGCTCGAGTCGGACGCTCGTAGTTCGGCTGGTGTGGACGTGGTGGAGGCCTCCAGCGGTTTCGAAGCCTTGCGGCTCCTACCGCGCGGGCCGTACGACCTCGTGATTACGGACATCAACATGCCCGACATCAATGGCCTCGAGCTGATTTCCTTCATTCGCAAGAGCGAGGCGCACAAGGCTACCCCGGTGTTGATCATCTCGACCCAGTCGTCCGAGCGCGACCGCGCGCGCGGCTTGTCGCTGGGAGCGAATGGCTACCTGATCAAGCCGTTCTCACAGGAAGCATTGCAGACGGAAGTCTGGCGCTTGTTGCCGAGCGGCATCGTCCAGGCCAAGCCGCATGGCTGAGCTCTCGGACAAAGCGCGCGAGGAGTTCTTCTCCGAGGCGCAAGAAATCATCGAGACCTTGTCTCGAAATTTGCTCAGCCTCGACTCGACGATCAAGGCTGGCATCAACGACCCTTCGCTGATCAACGAGGCTTTCCGCGCGGTTCACACGCTGAAGGGGCTCGCTGGTTTGTTCGGCGCGGTGCGGCTCGGAGCCCTCTCGCATCGGCTGGAAGACGTGCTCGACGATCTCCGGCTCGGCCGCATCAGCCTCGGCCAAGAAGTGCTGGACGTGCTGTTCGGTGCCGTCGAGGCGTACACCCGCATTTTGCAGGCTGAGAAGTCGGATTCGGACGAAGAGCTCGACGTCGATCAGCTGTTCGTCGAGCTCGAGCGCATCGGCGCGGGCGCAAACCAACGCCAGAGCCCGGTCGCAGACTACGAGCTCGATCCTGGTCTGTTGGCCGTGCTCACCGAGTACGAAGAACACCGCCTGCGCGCCAACATCGAGCAGCAAATGCTGCTGTATCGGCTGCGCGTGCAGTTCGATTTAGCGACCATCGACAAGGTGCTGGAGGAGATGAAGGAACGTGCCAAACGGCACGGCGAGATCATCACCTACTTGCCGACGGGCGAGGCGACCAGCGCCGACACGATCGAGCTCGATCTGCTGATGGCATCGCGCGACGATCTGGCGACTTTGATCGGCTCGCTCGGAGCCGACAACGTCGTGATCGAAGAAATTCCGCGGCGCGCGCGGCGCTCGCACCCGGCGACGCAACCGCCACGCAAGCCGGTTGCCCTCGGTCGAATCGACTCCGTCGGCATGCAGCCGGATCTGGAGCGCGCCGGGCTGGAGCAGGCCGCTTCGCTCCGTTCGCTGACCCAGACCGTCCGCGTCGACATCCGCAAGCTCGACCATCTGATGAACATCGTGGGTGAGCTGGCCATCGTGCGCAGCGCCTTCGGGCGCGTCGCCGAGAAGCTGCGCGGTGAGGGACAGCGAAAGCTGGCAGCCGAGCTGCAGCGCCTGCACCGCAACTTCGACCGTCGCCTGGGCGAAATGCAGGACGGCATCCTCGAAGTACGCATGGTCCCCTTGGGCCAGGTCTTCGATCGCTTGGCGCGCGTGGTCCGGCAAATCAGCCGCGAAGTAGGCAAAGAAATCCGCTTGGTCATCACCGGCGCCGAGACCGAAATCGACAAACTGATCGTCGAAGAGCTGAGTGATCCGCTGATGCACATGATCCGCAATGCCATCGATCACGGCATCGAACCGGGTCAGGGCAGGGTCGAGGTCGGCAAGCCGCTCGCGGGTACCATCGCGCTGAACGCCTTTCAGAAGGGCAATCACGTGATGATCGAGGTCGAAGACGACGGCCGCGGCATCGACTTGTCCAAGCTGACCGAGAAAGCCATTGCGCTCGGCAAGCTGTCTCGCTCCGAAGCCGAAGAGTTGAGCCGGGACGAAATTCTGGCGCTGATCTTCCTGCCTGGGCTATCGACCCGCGAGTCCGCGGACGACGTGAGCGGGCGCGGCGTCGGCATGGACATCGTGAAGACCAACATCTCCAAGTTGGGCGGTGTGATCGACGTCCACAGCGAGACCGGCATCGGCACGAAGATGACGATCACGCTGCCGATCACGCTCGCGATCGTCAGCGCCCTCTTGATTCAAGCCGGCAAGCACACGCTCGCCATCCCGCTGTCCTCGGTCTCGGAGGCGATCGCCTTCGAAGAATCGGCGGTGCGGCTCGTGGACGGGCGTGAGGTGATCACGCTGCGTGGCCAGACGCTGCCGCTGTGCCGGCTCGAGCGGCTGATGGCGCTGGAGCCCGCGTACGAGTCGGGGTCTCGCCGTCGCTTCGTGGTGGTCGCCGCGCTCGGCCAGCGCCGGCTCGGTCTGGTGGTGGATTTTCTGTATGGCCAAGAGGACATCGTGATCAAACCGCTCGGCAAATCGCTGTCCGGGGTACGGGGCTTCGCGGGCGCGACCGAGCTCGGCGATCAGCGCGTCGGCTTGGTGCTCGATGCCGCCGGGCTGATCGAAGAAGTGCTGGCGGGTGCGGACGCGCCGCGAGCGTTGGAGCGTGCTCGTGGCTAACCTCACGCAATCCACGGCCTCCCGCTTGGCGCGCCGCATCGGCGATCGCGGTCCGGTGCGTGAGTTCTTGATGTTCGCGCTCGCGGGTGAGCTGTACGGAGTAGAGCTGACGCGCATCAAAGAGATCCTGAGTCCGCCGCCGATCACCACCGTTCCGCGCGCGCCGCACAACGTGGTCGGCGTGTGCAGCGTGCGCGGCCTGCTGGTCACGGTGCTGGATCTGCGCCGCACCCTGCACGTCGAAGAGCGACCGCTCACGCGCCGCGGGCGGATCCTGCTCGGCGCGGCCGACTCCGGTGAAGTAATCGGGCTCTTGGTCGACGAGGTGAGGCACGTGGTCCGCCTTGCGGCGAGTGAGATCGAGCCCGCGGCATCCGCGCTCGGCGGTGACGTTTCCGAGTTCGTGCTGGGCATCGGTCGTCCAGCGGGTGAGTTCTTGATCTTGCTCGATTTACCCTCGGTCGTGTCCAGCTAAAGCCATGTTCAAAGAATTTCGAGGAACACAGGCCGGTGCGCTCGGCAAGCAGGAGCGACCGGACCCTCAAAAGAGCCTGGTGGGCTTCATCGTCGGGGACATCAACTACGCGGTGCCGATCGCCTCGGTGCGCGAGATCGTGAACCCCGTGCCGCTCGCCGCGCTGCCGCACGCGCCCCCTGCCGTCGCTGGCGTCGCCGATCATCGCGGCGAGATCCTGCCGATCATCGATCTGCGCGTGCGCTTCGGGCTGACGGCGCAGGCCGACGCACGCAGAGGCAAGTGGATCCTGATCGAGGTGGAAGGGAGAGGGGTCGGCTTGGCCGTGGACCGCGTGACCGAGGTGTTCGGCAAGGGTGGCGCCGAAATCAAGGCTCCCCCGACGCTCGGCGCAGGCGACGACCTGCGCGGCATCGCCGGCGTCACCACGCATGACCGCGCCTTGACCTTCGTGCTCGACGTCGGTCAGTTCGACGTGCTGACGCGTCAGATCCCGGAAAGCAGCCTGCGTGCATCAATGAGGGCCATGCGATGACCCGCGCACAGGAGCTCGAAGCCGCCTTTGCCTCCGACGATCCGGAGTCGCGTCGTCGCGCGGTCGATTTCCTGCGCGACACGTTGCGCGATCCGCACGCCGAGGAGCTGACGCCCGAGAGCGACGGTCCTGCGCGCTATCTGCTGCGCGCCCTGGGCGACAGTGATTGGCGCGTGCGCAAGCAAGCCGTCGAAGTGGTGCGCTCCTTGGCACCTTCCCCCGGACTGCTGCGCAGCTTGATCCGAGCGCTCGAGCCCGGTGACAACGTGGGGCTGCGCAACGCGGCGGTCGAGGCTTTGGGTGCTTTCTCCGAACACGCGGTGCAGGCCTTGGCCGAAAAGGCTCCATCGCTCGACGCGGATGGCAAGAAGCTCGCGGCCGAAGCGCTGGCCCGCACGCAACATCCCTCTGCGCTCGAAGCCTTGCGCCCACTGCTGGTCGACGAAGATGCGAACGTGCGCGCGGCGACGCTCGACGCGATCGCCACCGTTGGTATGGGGGCCAGCTCGGAAGCCTTCGAGCTCTTGGTCGCCTCCTTGAAGCGCCCGGGTGAACAGGAGTTCGTGCGCCTGTCGGCGCTGGACGGCATCAATCGACTGGGCTCGCTGCTGCCCTGGCAGACCATCGAGGGCATGCTGCAAGATCCCGTGCTCGAGCGTTCGGCCCTGGCAGCAGCGGGTCGCTCCGCGCTGCCCGAGGCCTTGCCCGCTCTGCTGTCGAGCCTGGAGCGCGCGCGGGGCGGGGGCATCAGCGTGGTGCTCTCGGCGTTGGTGGAATTTTCACGGATCTCGGCGCAAAATCCGCTGCTCGTGCGCGCCGAACCGCCGTCGGCGGCAGTCGCGCAGCGCTTGCTTTCGCTAGCGGCTCCCGAAAACGAGGACCTCTCCTCGCGCAAGGCCGCGCTGATCGTCGCGGGCGCGCTCGGCATCGAAGCGATAGCGCCGATCGCCGCCGAGGCCCTGGCCGACGTCCGCCTGCTGGCTGAAGCAGACGAATCGCTCAGCTTGCTCGGACCGAGGGCGGTCCCGGCGCTGCTGGGGCGAGCAGCAAAGGCCGATCCGGACACACGCGCTGCCTGCATCGAGATCGTGACCGGGCTCGCCGATGCCAGCGCCGCGCCGATTGCCATCGCCCAGATCCTCACCTGGCTGCCGTCGGCGCCGCCGGTGGTGGTGCGCGCGGGGCTCGGCGCAATCACCCTCTTGGGTGATGACAGTTGTCTGACCACGGTCAGCGCCTGGCTGGCCAAAGAAGACACGCAGAGCGCGGCGGAAACGGCCTTGGCCGCGCTGGCTCAGCGCTACCCTGAGGCTGCGCGCTCGCTGGCGCAGAAGGCCCCGACCGAGGGCGTGGAAGCGCACGCGGCCGCGGTGATTCATACCGTCCTGCCCGCGCCCATCCGAGGCAGCGTCGCCGATGACGTCGCGTATTTGTCGCTGCTCCTGTCGAGCTCGATCAAGGCGGTGCGGCGAGCCGCGCTGACCGGTCTGGGCAACGCCGGAAGCGAGCTGGGAGCGCACGCGGCGGCCTTCGCGTTGACGGATGAAGAGCCGGGCGTGCGCTATGCGGCCGTGCTCGCGCTCAGCCGACTGCGCAGCGCCGACGGCGTGCTGTCCGGCCTGGGAAAGCTGCTGGAGCTGGTCGAAAAGTCCGACGATGAAGAGCTGGTCGCGGCCGCCCTCGGTGCCTTGGCCGAAGCCGGTGATCCGCGCGTGCTGACCGTGCTGAGGCCACTGGTCCGAAACGCATCACCGATGGTGGCGGTCGCCGCGATCGAAGCGTTGGCCAAGATGCCTGACGCGCGTCGGGTCGAGGCGCTGATCGAAGCGCTTTCACACGCTGAACCGGAGGTCGTCAAAGCCTCCATGTTGGCGCTCGGCGACAGTATCGATCCGCGGGTGCTCGCGCACTTCGGGGCCTGCCTCGATCACGACGCCTGGGATGTGCGCCGTTTGTCTGCGGACATGCTGGGCCGATTGGGGGGTGAGTCGGCGAGCGCGCTCTTACGCGCCCGGCATGCGACCGAAGACAACCCCTTGGTCCTAGAAGCGATCAGTCGCGCGCTGGAGACCGGCTACGGAGTGCGCCACACGCCGCCGCCGCACCGCGCGGGGAGTCTCAGGCCACGATGAGCTTCCGCAGCTCCGGCGAGCCCCGACCGCGGCTGACGTCCGAAGAGTTCTTGCTGCTTCGGGACGTGATCTACGACCATGCCGGGTTGAGCTTCGATGGCGATGCGATGTTCTTGTTCGATCGCCGTCTAGCGGAGCGTGTGGAGGCGCTCAGCCTGCGCAGCTTCAACGACTACTACAAGTACATTCGCTTCAACGTGCGCGGCCCGGCGGAGCTGGACGAAGCGATCGAGCGGCTGACCACGAAAGAAACCTATTTCTTTCGACAGGAGTATCAGCTGCGCTCCTTTGCCAACGAGCTTTTGCCGAGGATTCACGCGAGAAACGCCGATTCCAAGCGCGTGTGCATCTGGAGCGCGGGCTGTTCGACGGGCGAGGAGGTGTACACCCTGGCCATGCTCGTACGTGAGTCGGGCTTGTTCGACGACTGGGAAGTGCGCATCATCGGCAGTGACATCTGCAAGAGCAACGTGGCGACCGCGCGCCGGGGTGTGTACCAGGCGACTTCTTTCCGGGTGACCTCGGAGTCGATGATGGCCCGCTATTTCCGGGATGAGCCCGACGGCATGCACATCGTCGACCACGTGAAGCGGCTGTGTCACTTCGGCCAGCTGAACCTGCTGGACGCGGGGCGCGCCAGCATGGTCGGTCGCGTGGACGCCGTGTTCTGCCGAAACGTGCTGATTTACTTCGACTTGCGCTCGCGGCGCAAAGTCATCGATACCCTGCTCGAGCGGCTTCTGCCCGGCGGATACTTGCTCTTGGGCCACTCCGAGTCGCTCTTGAATCTATCTACGGCCTTCGAGCTGGTACACTTGCGCGAAGACCTCGTATACAGAAAACCGTTGACTACCGAGCGCTGGGATAACGGAGGACGAAAATGAACACTCAGTCACATCCTCCGCTGCGAGTGTTGATCGTCGACGATTCGGTCTTCAATCGCCGCAGCATCACCGAAATCCTGTCGACGAGTCCCGACGTCGAGGTCGTGGGCAAAGCCGCCGATGGAGAAGAGGCGCTGCGTCTCGTCAGCATGCTCCGGCCAGACGTGATCACTCTGGATTTGGAGATGCCGCGCATGGACGGCTTCACCTTGCTGCGCATTCTGATGACCAAGATGCCGACCCCGGTGATCGTGGTCTCGAGCTACAGCCAGAAGGAGAACGTGTTCAAAGCGCTCGAGCTCGGTGCGCTCGATTTCGTAGCCAAGCCGGATCGCTATGCAGACCCGGATCTGGCCGCCATCCGCGACGAGCTGCTGCGCAAAGTGACCTTGGCACGCGCGGTGCGCTTGGCGCCGGTCGCCGCTCGCCGCCTGCCGGACTTGCCGCAGCAGCCCGCCGCGCCCGAGGCACGCCCCGCTCCGATTCTGATCGCTCCGCGCCAGGTAGTGGCGATTGCCTCTTCCACCGGCGGGCCCAGCGCGCTGATGGAGATCTTCTCGCGCCTGCCGGAAAATTCGAAATTCGCGGTGGTGATCGCCCAGCACATGCCGGACAAGTTCACGCGCACGTTTGCGGAGCGCTTGGATCGCCGCAGCGCGTTGCGCGTTGCAGAAGCCCAGGATCTGGACCAATTGGGCGAGGGCACGGCCTTCGTCTGTCCCGGGCGCCAGTGCATGGAGCTCGAAATGCCGCCCAAAGGCCCGCTGCGCCTGCGCGTGCGCCCGCCGGACGAGCGCGATCGCTACGTGCCGAGCGCCGATCGCCTGCTCTCCAGCGTTGCCGAAGCGGTGGGCAAACGCGCGATCGGCGTCATCCTCACCGGCATGGGCGACGACGGCGTGCAAGGTGCCCGCGCCATCCTCGACGCTGGCGGCATCGTCATCGCCGAGAGCGAGCTCACCGCCGTAGTCTACGGCATGCCCGGCAGCGCCGTGCGCGCGGGAGCCACGACCATGACCTTGCCCTTGCCGGAGATCGGCGACTGGATCGCGAAGCTTTAGCGGCTAAGGCGCCCCGCAGTCACGTCGTCAGGATGATGCGAGTGACTTCGGGCGGCGAGCCGATGCGGGCGGGCGGACCTGCAGTGCCGAAGCCGCGGTTCACGTACAGCTGAGACCCGCGTTCGCGGTAGAGCCCCGCGACCCAGCCATTCTTCAGCAGCCAATCCGCGGGGCGGACGACCAAGTTGATTTGACCCCCGTGGGTGTGTCCGGAAAGCTGCAGCCCCACCTGGGGCGCGGCAGCTTCGAAGAACGAAGGATTGTGACAGAGCAGCACTCGCGGCAGCTCCTGCGCCGCCGCGACAGAGCCGGCGATCGGCGGCAGCGTGGCGACCGCGCGCTTCAGGTTCGGACCCATGCCGAAGCGGCGTCCCCACACGTCGTCGACGCCGAGCAACGCGAAGCCTGCCCGCCCGCCGATGATCCGACCGCGGTTGCGCATGACGTCGGCACCCCCCGCTTCGAGCGCCGACATCGTTTCCTGGATCCCCGCGTAAAAGTCATGGTTGCCCGAGATTGCGACCACGCCTTCGCGCGCTAGCCCCCCGAGCTTGCGCGCGAAGCGGCCGAGTTGCTGCGCGTAGCGCACATCGTGATCCAAGAGGTCACCCGTGAGCACGATCAAGTCCGGCCGCGCGCGCCGCACCAATGCTTCGGCAGCGGCGAGCTCTGCATCGCCGACGAACTGACCGATGTGAATGTCGGACAGCTGGACGATGGTAAAGCCATCCAGCGCGCGCGACAAACCCGGCAAGCGCAGCGGAACGTCTTCCAATTGATAGTCGTGCCGCCCCGCCAGGC
>DASSMT010000402.1:0-9121 GCA_035688655.1 Polyangiaceae bacterium
TGTTGGTGAACTGAACTTGCTGCCCGACGCCGAGGAAGATCGCATCCTCGGTACTGTAGGCCCCGCGCGGCAAGACCACGCCGATCACGCGCAGCTCGGACTCCGCGCTCCAGGCGCCCTCCATGCCGCGCCCATCGATCGAGCGCAGTGCGACGCTGTATTTTCCGGGTTCCACCGGCGCGAGGCCCGCAGCGATTTCCGGCTTGTCGCTCACGCGCTGATCCAGCACCTTGCCGTCCGGCAAGCGCCGGAGGCGCAGCTCATAGCGTCGAGCGCCGGGTACGGGCGCCCAGCTCAAGCCGCGTAGAGCGACCGATGGGTTGGACGACACCCACATGCGCTGCGTGTTGCTCAGGGCTGGCGCGGGCAGGCCCGGCTTGGCGAGGGCATTCGGATCCTCTTTGCTCAAAGTCGAGGTCCAGCCGAGCGGGATGGTCTGCCAATGATCGTTGAGCAGGCTGCGCACCTCGCCGTCGATGTTGGCGGTGGTGGTCTCGCCGTCCTCGATTCGGAATGCCGCATGCCCAGCGGTAACCACTGCGCTCAGCTTGCCCATGCTGGCGAGCACGGCGTCACGCCCAGTCTTGGGCAGCTCGACGTCCACGCGCCCGTTTTGCAGTGCAAAACTCCAGGTCCAGGTGCGCGCGCCCGGCTTCAAAGCCAAAAGCTGCGGAAGCGGGAAGACTCGGACGGTCGAGTGAGGAGCCACCCGCAGACGAGCCCGACTCGGCAATTCGATCACCGCGCCAGCTGCCGAGCTGGTCAAAAGTCCACCCGTGTTGGTGACGCTGCCCGAGACCACGGTCGGCTTGTGTGGTGGCGCCGACTCGGCCAATGCGTTGGAAGCGGTTGCACACACCAGTGCGCCCAATAGACACGCCCCGACATTGACTAGAACTCGCGTTGCTCGCATGACGATGCACAACGGCCTGCGGTTCAGCGACTTGAGCCTTTTCGGCCCGCATAACGAAGTCTGTGCCTCCTTGGACGGCTCTCGGACTACACTCGCTCACCATGGCGACCGCGCGTGCCAAGAAGAAGTTCGGAGCACTACCGAAGAACGAGCGACGCCAACAAATTCTGGCCGTGGCGCGCGAAGCGTTCGCCAAGCGTGGCTACCACCAGACGACGATCGACGACATCGTTGCCCAAGCGGGGGTGGCGCGCGGCACGTTCTACTTGTACTTCGAGGACAAGCGCGCGGTGTTCTCGAACCTGGTCGACCGCTTTGCCGGGCAGCTGTCGATGGCGATCGTGCGCATCGTCACGGACGATGCGTCTCGCTCGGTGGTCGAGCAAGTGCGTGAAAACATCCGCGCCATCATCGCCACCTGTCTGGCCGAGCGCGCCATGACCAAGATCTTGTTCACCGACGCGGTGGGTGTCGATCCGGCCTTCGATCGAAAGCTGCAGATCTTCTACGACACGGTCGTGCAACTCCTGACAGATAGCTTGAAGGAGGGCCAAGGGTTGGGCATCGTGGCCGATGGCGAACCGCGCGTCCTCGCCTACTTGACCATCGGCGCGCTGAAGGAACTTCTGTACCAGGCCGTGACGCTCGGCTTTGCCGAGGAGAGCGCGGACGTACTCACCCAGCAGCTATTCACGTTCCTGAGCAGTGGCTACCTGCGGTTCGGATCCGTGGACGCGAAGGAGAACAAGAAGTCGCGCAAACGCTGACCAGCGTTGCCTTCCACTGCCCTCCATTCTCGCGGTTACGCGCCCGTCATTTACCCACGCTTCATTCCGCGTATTCCCACGTATGAAATAATTTGGAAACACACGGGAAGCTTGAATAAATCAACCCAGAAACGAATCTTTCGCCTGGTCGGTCGCTGCGAGGATGCTTATTTTGCTTCAGAAGGAGGCGCTTTCCCGCTGAATTACTTGACCGAGCGCGGCTGAAAGCGCATGGACGACCCGGCGAAAACACCTGGGTTCGCCCTACATAGAACCGCCATGGAAAACGATCTCTCCGAGGGCTCCGTCAACACACTGAGCCTCGCGTTCGCCGAAGGCCTTTACGCCGATTATCTGAAAGACCCCAATCTGGTCTCGCCGGAGTGGCAACAATATTTTGCCGAGCTGCCCCCGGACGCCGACTTCACTCGCGCTCCCAAGCTTGGTCCCAGCTTCCGAGCTGCCAGTCTGTTCAACGCGCCGCCCGCGAGCAACGGCCACGCGCAGACTGCCGTCAACGGTAAGGCCAATGGCAATGGTTACGCGGCCCCCGCGGGCTGGAACAATGGCGTGCCCGATGTCGCCGTTCGCCAAGATCGCGTCGACGCACTGATCCGCGCCTACCGCGTGCGCGGACACATGATCGCCAAGATCGATCCCTTGGGTTTGCCGCGCCTGCCGCAAGAAGAGCTCGATCCGGAGTTCCACGGTCTGCGCGGCGACGATCTCGATCGCAAATTCTCGAGCCGCACCATCTTCGGCGCTCAAGCGCTGACCTTGCGCGAGATGCTCACCCGCCTGCGCAACACCTACTGTCGCTCGATCGGCGTGCAGTTCATGCACATCGACGACCTGAAGGTCAAAAATTGGTTGCAAGAGCGGATGGAGGGTTCGGAGAACCGCCTCGAGCTGCAGCGCTCCGAGCAGATCCGTATCTTCACCAAGCTGACCGACGCGACCACGTTCGAAGACTTCTTGCGCCGCAAGTTCTCGACCGTGAAGACGTTCTCGCTCAGTGGCTCGGAAAGCTTGATCCCGCTATTGACGCTGGCCATCGACCGAGCCGCTGAGCACGGCGTGGACGAGATCATCCTGGGCATGGCTCACCGCGGCCGGCTCAACGTGCTGGCCAACATCATGGGCAAGAGCCCGCGCGAGATCTTCCGTGAGGTCGAGGACGCCGATCCGGAGCTCTATTTCGGCAGCGGCGACGTGAAGTACCACCTCGGCCACAGCTCGGATTTCGTGACCGAGAGCGGCAAGAAGGTGCACCTGTCGCTGTGCTTCAACCCGAGCCATCTGGAGTACGTCGACCCGGTGGTGCTCGGCCGCGCCCGCGCCAAGCAAGACCGCGTGGGTGACAAGACCCACGCGCGCAAGCTGGGCGTCTTGATCCACGGCGACGCCGCGTTCGCTGGTGAAGGCATCATTCAGGAAACCCTGAATTTGAGCCAACTGGACGCGTACACCACGGGCGGCACGCTGCACGTGGTGATCAACAACCAGATCGGCTTCACCACGCCGCCCTCGCAAGGTCGCTCCACGACCTACGCGACGGACGTGGCGAAGATGCTCCAGATCCCGATCTTCCACGTCAACGGTGAGGACCCCGAGGCCGTCGCGCAGGTCGTGCGTCTGGCCATGGATTTCCGTGACACGTTCTTGCGCGACGTGGTGATCGACATGTACGCTTATCGTCGGCACGGTCACAACGAGAGCGACGAGCCCGCATTCACTCAGCCCTTGATGTACGCGGCGATCGCGCAGCGTAAGAGCGTTCGCGACGGTTACCTCGAGCATTTGTTGAAGCTCGGCGGGATGACCCAGGCAGAGGCGGACCGGATCGCGGTCGAGCGCCGCGAACACCTCGAGACCGAGCTCGGCGAGGCGCGGCGCAAAGACTACGTGAAGACGCAGGACTGGCTCGGCGGCTATTGGAAAGGCTACATGGGCGGTCCGGAGGCCAACGTTCCGGAGGTCGATTCGGGCATCTCGCTGTCCCGGGCCCAGGATCTGATCATCCGTCAGACCCAGCTGCCCGCGGATTTCCATCCACACAAGCAGATCGAGCGCTTGCTGCAGCGTCGGGTCGCGATGGGCAATGGCGAGCAGCCGCTCGATTGGGGCACTGCGGAGCTGCTGGCGTTCGCTTCGCTCGTGACCGAGGGCTCGCGGGTTCGTTTCACCGGTCAGGATTCACCGCGCGGCACCTTCACTCAGCGTCACGCGGTCCTGCACGACGTGGAGGACGGCCACACCTACATGCCGCTCTGCCATCTGAGCCCGGACCAAGCGCCGATCGAGATTTACAACTCTGCACTCAGCGAGGCAGGGGTGATGGGCTTCGAGTACGGCTACAGCCTGGATTGGCCGGACGGACTCGTGGTTTGGGAGGCGCAATTCGGTGACTTCGTGAATTGTGCTCAGGTGATCATCGATCAGTTCTTGGTCAGCGCCGAGGACAAGTGGAAGCGGCTCAGCGGTTTGGTGGTGATGCTACCGCACGGCTATGAAGGGCAGGGGCCGGAGCACTCCAGCGCGCGCCTCGAGCGCTTCTTGACTGCCGCGGCAGAAGAGAACATTCAGATCGTGCAACCGAGCACCCCGGCGCAACACTTCCACGTGCTCCGCCGGCAGGTGCTGCGGCCGTGGCGCAAGCCGCTGATCATGTTCACGCCCAAGAGCCTGCTGCGTCACCCCATGTGCGTGAGCCCGCTCGAGGACTTCTCTGCCGGTCGCTTCCACCGCGTGCTACCGGACAACCGCGTCAGTAAACCGACCAAGGTGCTGCTGTGCACCGGCAAGGTCTACTACGACTTGGAGAAGCGCCGGCAAGAGCTCGCTCGCGACGACATTGCCATCGTGCGTGTGGAACAGTTGTATCCGCTGCCCGATCGCCACATCCGCGCGGCCATCGAGCACTGCGACGACGGCACGCCCATCGTCTGGGTGCAGGACGAGCCCGAGAACATGGGGGCCTGGCGACACTTCCGCGCGCGCTTCGGAGCAATGCTCTTCGGGCGCTTCCCTTTCAGCGGCGTGTGTCGTGCCGAGTCGGCGAGTCCGGCCACCGGTTCCCACAACTGCCACAAGCTCGAACAGCAGGAACTGCTGGAGGGCGCCTTCGCCTGAAGCGTGGCTCACGTCGGCCGCGTAAATCCCAACATTCGTCGTACGAGTTGACCGATCGGGGCCTCGGGACGATAAGTCCCTGGCCCACGGGCGCGCCCGTCTGAAAAGGGTCGTTGCCCGGTTCGATAACAGGAAGCGCTGCAAAGCATGGCAATTGAATTAAAAGTGCCGACCGTTGGTGAATCGATCACCGAAGTGCAAATGGGTGAGTGGCTGAAGGGCGAGGGCGATAGCGTCGCGCGCGACGAAGTCATCGCCAAGATCGAGACCGACAAGGTCACGGTCGATCTGACCGCGCCGAACGACGGCGTGCTGTCCCAGATCAAAGTCAAAAAAGGCCAAACGGCCAGCGTGGGCGACGTGGTCGCCTACATCGAGGAGGGCGCGGGTGGCGCGGCCAAGCCCAAGGCGAGCGAGCCCCCGAAGGCGGAGGCCCCCAAGGCCGAAGCGCGCAAGGCCGAGCCAGTGGCAGAAGAGCGCGCGAAGAACACGCGCCCGACCATTCCTCCGCAGGGCTTTGCTCGCGTCATGCCGTCCGCACGGCGGGCGCTGAAGGAACGCGGCCTCACTCCGGACGACGTGGAGGGGTCCGGCCCCGGCGGTCGCGTGCTGAAAGAGGACGTCGATCGCTTGAAGGAGAAGCCGGCTGCCAAGGCGCCGCCGGTCGCTCAAGATCGCCACGAAGAAGTGGTGGCCATGAGCCCGTTCCGCAAGCGGATCGCGGAGCGTCTCGTACAATCTCAACAAACGGCCGCACTGCTCACGACCTTCAACGAGGTCGACATGGGCGCCGTGATGGAGCTCAGGAAGACCCATCAAGAGGCCTTTCAGGAAAAGTACGGGATCAAGCTCGGCTTCATGTCCTTCTTCGTGAAGGCGACAATCGAGGCGCTCAAGCTGATCCCGTCGGTGAACGCGGAAATTCGCGGCAACGACATCGTGTACAAGAACTTCTACGACATCGGCGTGGCAGTCGGTGGCGGCAAGGGTCTGGCGGTGCCGATCATCCGCAACGCGGAGCGCTTGGGCTTCGCCGAGGTCGAGCTGGCGATTGCGGATTTCGGCAAGCGCGCCAAAGACAACAAGCTCGAATTGAGCGAGCTTCAGGGCGGCACGTTCACCATCAGCAACGGTGGCATCTACGGGTCGATGATGTCGACGCCGATCGTCAATCCACCGCAAAGTGGCATTCTCGGTCTGCATGCGATTCAGGACCGACCGATGGCCGTCAAAGGTCAGGTCGTGATTCGTCCCATGATGTACATCGCGCTGACCTACGATCACCGCCTGGTGGACGGCCGTGAAGCGGTTACGTTCTTGAAGCGCATCAAGCAGTGCATGGAAGAACCCGCGCGCATCTTGCTCGAGGTGTAACGTGAAAAAACATGATTTGATCGTGATCGGGGCCGGCCCGGGCGGCTACGTTGCTGCGATCCGCGCGGCGCAGCTCGGCCTGGACGTGGCCTGTATCGAGGCCGAAGAAGCCCTGGGTGGCACTTGTGTGCGCGTGGGCTGCATTCCCAGCAAGGCGTTGCTCGAGGCCAGCGAGCGCTACCACGCGGCCGGCCATGATCTGGCCGATTTCGGCATCAAAGTCGCGGGGGTCGAGCTCGACCTCGCGCGCATGCTCGAGCGCAAGACCAAGGTCGTGTCGCAGAACACCAATGGCGTCGCCTATTTGTTCAAGAAGAACAAGGTGACCCGCTACCGCGGTCATGGACGCATCACGGGCCGCGGCCGCGTCGTCGTCGAAGGCCAAGATGCGGCCGAGCTCGAAGCCAAGCACGTGCTGATCGCCACGGGCAGCAGTGTCGCTCCCCTGCGCGGCGTCAGCCTCGACGGCGATCGCATCGGCACCAGCACGGAAGCCCTGTCTTATCCCGAAGTCCCGAAGCACCTGGTGGTGATCGGCGCGGGTTATATCGGCCTCGAGCTGGGCTCGGTGTGGAACCGGCTCGGCGCCAAGGTCACCGTGCTCGAATACCTCGAGCGCATCTTGCCCGGCATGGACTCGGACATCGCGGAAGAAGCCGAGCGCATCTTCCACAAGCAAGGCATCGAGTTTCGCCTCGGCTCCAAGGTCACTGGCGCGCGCCGCGAAGGCGACCGCGTGTTCGTGAGCGTCGAGGGCCAGCCGGACATCGAGTGCGATCGAGTCTTGGTCTCGGTCGGTCGCGTGCCGAACACGACCGGCCTCGGCCTCGACACGGTCGGAATCGAGCTCGACCCGCGCGGGCGCATCCCGATCGACGATCACTTCCGTACCTACGTCGCCGGTTTCTATGCCATCGGTGACGTCGTGCGCGGCCCGATGCTGGCGCACAAGGCGGAAGAAGAGGGCATCGCCTGCGTCGAGCACATCGTCACCGGCTATGGCCACGTGAACTACGACGCGATCCCAGGTGTGGTCTACACGCACCCAGAGATCGCTTCGGTAGGCAAGACCGAAGACGAGCTCAAGTCGCTCAACGTTCCGTACAAGAAGGGCGTGTTCCCGTTCACGGCCAACGGGCGCGCACGTGCGCTCGGCGCGACCGAGGGGCGCGTGAAGATCTTGGCGCACGAAGAGACGGATCGCGTCTTGGGCGTGCACATCATCGGCGCTCACGCCGGCGATTTGATCGCCGAAGCCGTGGCAGCCATCGAGTTCGGAGCCACTTCGGAGGACATCGCACGCACTTCACACGCCCACCCGACGCTGGCCGAAATCGTGAAAGAGTCGGCGCTGGCCGTGTCAGGGCGCGCGATTCACATCTGACTCATCGGCGGCGTGGCCACGACCTTGACCTCCCACTGACTGCCGCGCCGGCGCAGCTCTTCGGTGTAGATCGACTCACGGTGCACTCGCCTAGAGAGCAGCGTGGCGATCGCGCACGCCGTGAGCAGCGGCAGCACGATCGCGTAGTCACCGGAGAGCTCGAACACGAGCACCGTGGCCATCAATGGCGCGTGGGTGGTCGCGGCGATCAACGCGGCCATCCCGACCAGGGCATAGGCGGCGACCGCGCCCGTGCCACTGGCTGGGCCGAAGCGCGCCACCAAGTGCCCGACGATGCCCCCCAACGCCGCACCGAGCAACAGCGAGGGCGTGAATACGCCACCCGGACTGCCCGATGAAACCGACGCCGTCGTGGCCACGGCTTTGGCGAACAGCAACAGCACCAACAGCCCGAGCCCGAGCTGTTGGCCCAAGATCAAGTTGATCGCCTCGTAGCCATTGCCGGTGACCTGTGGCAGCGCGATCGCGATGGCTCCGACCACGCCGCCGCCGAGCGCGGCCCGCGCCGCACGCGGTACCGGCAGCTGGGCAAAGAGCGCCTCCCCGCGCGCGAGCAACACCATGAACAGCGGTCCCGTGACGCCCGCGAGCAGCCCGAGGGCGGCATACAACGCCAGTTCGGCATTGGAATTCATGGTGAACGTGCGCTGTCCGTAAATTGGTCCACCGCCGATCGCGAGTCGCGTCAACGCCGTCGCGATCGGCACGGCGATGATTACGGGCAGCACCAGGTCGAGCGCGATCACGCCCGTGACCACCTCGACCACGAACAGCACGGCGGCGATGGGTGTGTTGTACGCGGCCGCGAAGCCAGCTCCCGCACCCGCCGCGATCAAAGCGCGAATTTGCCGCTCGCGCAGCTTGAACACGCGCCCGATCGTGGCGCCGAATCCGCCCCCGAACTGAATCAGCGGTCCTTCGCGTCCGATCGAACCTCCAGACACGATCGCGAGCCAAGAGCCGAAGGCCTTCAACAAGGTGAGCCGCAGGGAAATCTGTCCTTTGCCGAGCGCGACCGCCTCCATCACGTCACCGACGCCGTGGCCCCCCTTCAATTTCGCGCCGAGCGCGCCCAAGAACCCGGCCAGGGCCGCGCCGAGCATCGGCGCTGCCATGCGTGCGTACCAGGGCAAGCGTTGGAACGCGCTCAACACGTCGGGCGCGCCGTAGCCGCTCACGAAGACCCAGGCGATCGCATGGCGGAACAACACGGCGAACGCCGCGGCGCCCAGTGCGACCGTCAGGAGCGCCAGACAGTAGCGCGCCAAATTTCCCCAAAAACGCCGGTTTCGTGGTGAAACGGAGGGGGGGTGGGTAGGTTCAGATGAGACAAAAGCGGCGGAGATGCCCCAAAGCTACCCGAAAGTTGGCCATCTTGAGGAAACTTTGCGAGATTTCTTCGGTAAAACGGCTATAGACCAGGACCTTATATGAAAAAAATTAACTCGTCCGAGGGCCTGCTCATCGTCGTGGAACTCGGAGCCGAATGGCCAGCCTCGGAGATCGAAGCAGCGCGCACCGCCAAGGCGC
>DASSMT010000440.1:0-17608 GCA_035688655.1 Polyangiaceae bacterium
AAGGTTCGAAAATAGTTGACCAGGGTGCGCACGGCTTCGGCGGGCTGCTGCGCTTGCGAAACCCCAATCGCGCGCAAGACCTCGGCGGCCGATGAGCGCGCCGCTGGGGGCAACACGGGCACGCTGCGCGAGAGCTCCAACCAAGAGACCTCGCTGAACTCCGAGCCAAACGCGCGGCGGGCAATGGCCAGCTCCAGCACCAGACGCACGCGCTTGCGGCTATCACCGACGATGAACCAATTGTCTGCGCCGTCTCGCGAAAGCTCGAAGCGGAGCGCGGGCTCCGCGCGCGCCACGAGCACGCGAGTCCCCGGCCCCACGCTGGGGATGCGCACGGGCACGCCCGGCACGATGTCGACGTACATGTCGCCGTAGAATTGGTCGTCGTCCGGCCGCGCCTCACCACCGATGGTCAGTGGACGAAGCTGCTTGTCGTGCACGACCAATTCGAACCCTTCGTCGAGGCCGTCGTACGCGTACAGGCGCTTGAACGGAGTCACCGCCGGAATGAAAGGATCGTCGTAGCGCACCGCGTCGGGTCGCGACGTATCGCGGTCGATGCGATAACTGGCATCGATGCTGTCCGGCGTCGCGCTGCCGCCGTACGCCACCTGACTCGCCGAAGGGTTCGTGCGCCGCTCGCTGGGCGCCGCCAGCACACCGCTTCTGGTGTCGATCGCGGCGGGCATGGAGCCGTCGGCGGTGGTCGCGCCCATCCGCAAATCCTCCGCCGCATCGGGCGTGATGTACTCGTGCAGCACCGGGCCGTCCGCGTGCGCGGGGAGCGCGAACGCGAGCACGGCCAGCACATAGATCTCGGCGCGGCGACGCATGATGGTCTGCGAGTCTATCACCGCCTCGCCGAGCGCGTCGCCGTGACCCGAGACGCCGGCAATCGCGCCGATGGGGGCGCCGACGGCCGCTGAAGGTCGTCGCGCGCATCGGTCCACGCATTTCGATGGATCCGGCGCGCGCGCTGGGTCAGCGTTCCGAGCGTGACCCGCGTGATCCGCGTCGCCCTGTACGGTCTGTGGCTGGCCACGATTTCGGGCTGTGTCATCGGCCGTAGCAGTCGGCCTTCGCTCACTGAATCCGCGCAGGGGCCACTCGCCGCGCCAGTCACTGGCGGTCCGCTCGTCCCCCAAATAGCGCCGGCCGACGGCGACGCGCCGCCCGACAAGGACAAACCCGGAGCCACCTGGGTGCGCGGCTACTGGCATTGGGACGGCGTCCGCTATGTCTGGCAGCGCGGGCGCTTTCAGAACGACGCCGCGCGAACCGGCGTGCAGCCCGCGCGCTGATCATCCTACCCACTCGGGTGTGCAGTCTCGCCTGCACTCGGCCCGCCCCGAGTCAGCCGCCTCGCGAAGCTCTGGCGTTTCAGGTGCCTTCCGGTTGGCGAAGCCAGTTTCCCGATGCTAGCGTGGCGTAGGATCGAGGCGGCTAGGCCCCCTCGAAAACGGACAAATCGTCAGGGAAAACGAGATAGTGCGGGTCATCAATCTTGAATTGCCGGGGCTGAAGCTGATTCAACCCACCGTGTTCGGCGATGAGCGCGGTTTCTTTCTGGAGACCTACAACGCGCCACGCTACCGAGAAGCGGGCATTGGCGTCACCTTCGAACAGGACAATCATTCTCGCTCGGTGAAGGGAACACTGCGCGGCCTGCACTACCAATCGAGCCCGGGCCAAGCGAAATTGGTGCGCGTCTCGCTCGGACGGATCTGGGACGTAGTCGTCGACATCCGGCCAGACTCGAGCACTTTTGGTCGCTGGCAAGCGGTCGAGCTCGATGACGAAAAGCGCGAGCAGTTGTTCGTGCCCGTCGGCTTTGCACACGGCTTCTGCGTGCTCAGTGATTTCGCAGAGGTGCAGTACAAGGTCAGCTCGCCGTACGACCCCACGACCGAGTGCGGTTTGGACTACGCCGACCCGGACTTGAATGTCCGCTGGCCCGTGACTTCGCCCTTGCTCTCCGCGCGCGATCAGCAAGCGGAGTCATTCGCCAAATTTCGGGCGAGAGTGCAACGGTGAAGGCCTGGGTCATCGGCTCGCAAGGCATGCTGGCGCAGGCGGTGCTGCGCACGCTCGACACCTTCAAAGTCGAGGCCGTGGGCAGCGATCGCGAAGTCGACATCGCCGATCGCGCTGCCGTGATGGCCTTCGCCACGCAACACCGCCCGACTCACCTCGTGAACTGCGCTGCCTACACGCGCGTAGACGACGCCGAGACCGACGAAGCAGCCGCCACGCGCGTCAACGCCACCGGCCCCGAAAATCTAGGGCTCGTCGCGCGCGAGCTGGGCATGAACGTGCTGCATTTCTCGACCGACTACGTGTTCGCGGGCAACGCGAGCGAGCCCTACGCCGAAGATGCGCCGTGCGCGCCGACCGGCGCTTATGGTCGCGGCAAGTTGCTCGGCGAGCGACTGCTCCTGGCGAGCTCGGGCGATTCGGCTGACGCGCGTGAACGCCGCGTGCAGATCGTGCGCACCTCCTGGTTGTTCGGGGAAGGCGGCCCGAACTTCGTCGCCACGATGCTCTCGCTGATGAGCAGCCGTGACGTGTTGAAAGTAGTGATGGATCAGGTGGGTCGCCCCACCTACACCCGTGATTTGGCGCACGCCGCCCTGGCCCTCGCCGGCCTCGGCGGGCGGCCTGCGGCGGAGTCCGGCGTTTATCATTTCGCCAATGCGGGCGCGACCAGCTGGCACGGCTTTGCCGAGGAAATCCTGAGACAAGCGCGTGAGCTCGGTTTCGAGCTGCGCGCGTCGTCGGTGCTCGCCATTCCCAGCTCGGAGTTCCCGCGACCGGCGAAACGCCCGGCCTATTCGGTACTCGCGACTGCAAAGCTCGAAGCCGCGCTCGGCATCGCACCGCGCCCCTATGCCCTCGCCCTGCACGATTACCTGCGGGGCCAGCGAACTCAATAAGGTCGACAGCGCCAACCAGAGTAGAAAAGTACGTCCGCGCGGGCCGCGGACCGAATCGCGGTCCGAGCCCGAGTTTTCGCGCAGCTGGAGCTTGAATCGGTCGAGCGCCTGCTATGTTCCGAAGCGCGCATGACCGAAAATTCCAAGCCCCAGTTCGATCAGTACGCAACCGACTACGAGGCGATGCACGCGGCCAGCGTCGCCGCCAGCGGTGAGTCGACCGTGTACTTCGCCGACTACAAGGTGGGCGTGCTGCAGCGCCTCGGCGTCAAACCCAGCGACCCGATCTTGGATTATGGCTGTGGCATCGGAAATCTCGTCGAGCGCTTGTTCCCCGCCTTCGAGAACGTGCACGGCTTCGATCCCTCGACGAAGAGTCTGGAGGTAGCCCAACGCCGCGCTCCGAGCGCGGTGCTGCACGCCGATATCGCGGCCATTCCCGAGCAGCACTTCGAATGCGCAGTGCTCTCGTGCGTGCTGCACCACGTGCCGGTCGCCGAGCGACTTGCTCTGATGCAAACACTGCGTCGCAAGCTGTCGCCACGCGGCCGCGTGTTCATCTTCGAGCACAATCCGTTCAACCCCGTCACTCGGCGCGCGGTCGCCACGTGCCCGTTCGATCATGACGCGGTGTTGCTTTGGCCGTGGGAAGCCAAGCGCCTGGCGAAGGCTGCGGGCTTCGAAGCGGTGAACCTCGAATACATCACGTTCTTTCCGCACGCGCTCGCCGCGCTGCGACCGCTCGAACCGAGCCTGACTTGGTTGCCACTCGGCGCGCAATACGTCACCGTCGGCGCAAACCCAGCGGATGCGTGAATGGGCGCGAAATAGCCACTATCGACGCGCAAAAACCGGGCTTTCGGCGCTTCTAGCACCCGCGAAAGTCTGCTAACCGTAGCGCCACATGATGCCGGCTTCCACCGACTCGTCGGTCAACGCGCTCAGCGCGACCCCGAACAATCAGCAGCAGTTCTCGAGCTCGGGCGTGCGTTCGTTGCTCGACAAAATGATGCCGCTGCCGAGCGCGGTGAAGACGCTCGTGTTGTTGTTCGGAGTCGGCGCGTCGATCGGTCTGTGCGGTTGGGGCGCGCTCAGCACCGCCGTCGTCGAGTACTCGCAACAGAACGACCTTCCGGGAGCGGACCGGAACCTGCTGCTCGCGACCATGCTCGGTCTCGGCGCGAGCGCCGTGCTGGCGGGTTTCGCGTTCTTGGCGCGCGCACGAAGTAACGCCGCACAGCGGCTGGAGTTGGCCGCGATTCGGCTCTCACCGCTGCTCTTCGTCGGGCTCTTGCCGTTCCTATTTCGCTGGCAGATCTGGGTCTCGCGCGAGCTCACGCTGGGTGTGTTCGTGTCTGCGGGCGGAATTGCCTTCCCTGCCAGCGTGCGGGCTTCCCTGCGCGCAGCAGAGAAGGCGCGGGCGGGTGTCGAATCGCCGTTTCGACGCGCCATGGCCGCGCTGCTCGAGCGCGCCGCCAGCTGGGCGCCGCTCACCTTGGTCTCGCTGGGCGCGGCCGCGTATGCGCTGTTTTTCTCGTACCAAACCGTGCTTCATCACCGAAGCCTGCTCACCTCCAGCTTCGACATGGGGCTCGAGGACAACCTTTTGTGGAACCTGATTCACGGCGGCGCGTTCATGAAGATGTCGCCGCTGTTCGGCCCCGTGGGCTCGCACTTCGGCTATCACGCCACGCTGTTTGCTTACTTCATCGGGCCGTTTTACGCGTTGTACCAGCACGCCGAGGCGCTGCTCGTGTTCCAGGCCGTGATGGTCGCGCTGGCGGCCTATCCGCTGTACTTGTTTGCCGCGAGGCACGTCGGGCGCTGGCCAGCGAGTCTGATTGCTCTCGCCTATGTCTTGTACCCGCCCGTTCACGGCGCGAATCTGTACGACTTTCACTACCCGCCGCTCGGCGTGTTCTTCATCTGGTCGACGCTGTACCTGGTCGATTCGGGCCGTATCCAATGGGCCATGGTGAGCATGCTCTTGGCGTGCTCGGTGCGTGAAGACATCGCGGCCGATACGGCGATCCTCGGCTTGTATTTGATCTTCGCTCGCCAAGCACGGCCTGGCGCCATCATCACGGCCGTCGCCGGCGCGTATTTTCTGTTCGTGAAGCTGGTGCTGATGCCGCCGTTTTTGCACGGCGATCAGTCGTTCTTGAACCAGTGGCAAGGCCTCGTCGGACGCGGCAGCCACGGGTACGCGGGCGTGCTCATGACGGTGATCGGCAACCCCGTCTTTACGCTGACCAGCCTGCTCGAGCCCGAGAAGTTTCTGTATCTCGTGCAGCTCGGCGCGCCGCTGTGCTTTTTCCCCTGGCGTCGACCGATCGGCTACTTGCTGTCCATCCCGGGCTTCTTCTTCACCCTGCTCGGCACCAAGTACCTGCCGCTCGTGCAAATCTCCTTTCAATACACCGCGCACTGGACGGCCTTTCTGTTCATCGCGGTGGTCAGCAACTTGGAGCGCCTGCGCGAGCCCCGCTTCCCCGGTGACACAGAAGGGTTCCTGAGGCAGCGCGCTTGGCTCATCACCCTGTGCTGCCTGAGCCTGGTGTGCAGCTATCAATACGGCGCGATGTTCCAGCAACACACCGCGCGCGGCGGCTTCGGTCCGTACGAGTTCGGCCGCAGCGAAGCCAACGCCCGCCGCTACGAGCAGGTGCACAAGCTGATCGCCAAAGTACCGCCCATGGCCAAGATCGTCAGCTCGGAGAACATCGTGCCGCAGGTCTCGAACCGCCCTGACTCGTACACTTTGCGTATCGGAGTGTTCGATGCGGAGTACCTGCTCTACCAAGAGCCGGCGCGAGACGACGAGCGTCGCTACGCGAAAAGCGCGCTGGAGGGCGACTTCGGGGTCGTGGCCACGGAGGGCTCCTTCGTCCTGGCCAAGCGCGGTTACGATAAGAGCGACAATCAAAGAGTCTTGAGGCGCCTGCACTAGTGCTCTGTCCCAGAAGTAACGATCGTTACTTCTGGGACTCCGGCTTCGCCGGGCGCCGCTCCGCGGCGCGAGCCCTAGCATCTGCTCATCGGGAGCACAGCTCCCGCCCCGCTCGAGTGAATCGAGCGGGGCCCCACCCTCAGGTTTCGGGGCCCCAACCCCAAAACGATCGCTACTTCGAGACGCCTACACAGCTTGACGAGAACCCGTCTATCTGGTTCGTTCCGACTCGTGTCAAGCGATGACGTAGCTCGAGCGGCGGTGGACGAGAACGCAGCGAACGCGGCCGAAGTTTCGGTACCGAAGCCGAACCAAGTCAATCGCCGGGGCGGGCTGGCTGGACTCTGGCAATGGTTCTGGCGTGAAGACAGCATGCGTGAGCTGCAGCGAGCCATCCCGGCCGAACGCGCCCGGTTGCTCCAAAGCGCGCGCGCCACCGCAGAGGTCGGGCGCCGCGTGGAGGAATCACCGGAGCCGTTCGAATATCGCGTCGATGCCATCTTGTGTGATCTGTATCGGCAATCGATCCAGTGCTCACTGCGCGCCCTGCACGGCGCTCCGGAGCCGGCGCAGGCGCCGGTCGTTCCGGCGCCGGTTCCCGCCGAGTTGCTGCTGAAGGCGGTCCCGGATGCGGAGACGCGACGCAAAATCGAAAGCGCCATTCAGAGCGGCAGCTTCGAGAGCTTCGAAGAGCTGCCGGAGCGCGAGTCAGCGGCGCTGGTCGTCGCTTTGCGCAAAGTGGCAACTTCACTGATCAGCGAGCTCGAGACGGACAAACGCGCGGTCGAAGCACTGTGGACCCAGCGCTTCTTGCGCCTCGGGTTGGTGCTCGGCCTGCTCGGCACGATCGCGCTGGTCACGATGAAGTTCTTGGACGGCGCCGAGCAGCGCCGTGATCTC
The DNA here is from genome assembly GCA_035688655.1 of Polyangiaceae bacterium. Lineage (GTDB taxonomy): Bacteria > Myxococcota_A > Polyangia > Polyangiales > Polyangiaceae > PMG-095. The sequence goes on from DASSMT010000440.1 coordinate 6,784, forward strand.
GCCGCGGGTGCCAATTGGCGCGCGAGCTCGGTGTACCCGGGCGCGACTGGCTGCCGCTCACCGCAGCAGGAATGCAACGAGAGCCCCGAGTTTTTCTTTCACACCGAGGAAGAACAAGCGCCGTGGATCGAGTTCGATCTAGGCTCGGCTCAGCAAATCTCCGGCGCGCGCGTCGATAACCGCAAGGATTGTTGCTCGGAGCGCGCCACGCCGATGGTGATCGAAGTGAGCTCCGATCAGCACCACTGGCAGCGTGTTGCGCGCAGGGACGCGGCGTTCACGTCCTGGTCTGCGCACTTTGCGCCGGTGCAAGCGCGCTGGGTGCGTTTTCGGCTCGAACAGCGCAATGCGTTGCACTTGCAACACGTGCGCATCTTGCGCTGAATAGCCTCAGAACACTTTGATCTCGGCCAAGTGGAAGGCGCCGGGCGCTTTGTGATGCAGACGAACGAAGCGGGCGCGAGAGCCCGATGGTAGGCTGACGTTCCACTCTTGAAAGCGATGCTCGCGCGTCGCGACGGAGGTGAACTCGCGTCCGTCATTGCTGAGCTCCACCTCCAAGGGAACAGCACGCTCTTGGCAACAATCGATACGATTGTAGACCACGACGCGTTTGACCCGCCTCACTTCGCCGAGATCGACGCTGACCCACGCGCTCTTCTTGTTGCCCGTGTGAAATCCGAGATTCAGCTCGTCACCGTCGACGACCTGGCTCGGGTCGACGCCGTAGGTTGGTTCTCGGTCGCTCACTTCCACCGGTTGGTGGAGCGCCAAGTTTCGCGGATTCACCACCCCCCAACCAAACCAAGTGAGCGGCCCGATCAACAACAGTGCAAGGCCTCCAATGCGGAAGCGACGAGTCCAAAGCGTGCGCGCCAACCGGGTTGCGTCATCGAAGGAGCGGTCGGCGAGCCCTTGTGCGACCGCGCGCAGTTCTTCGAGCATCTTTCCGCGCTCTGCCGGCGCGAGCTCGGCGAGATAGGCCTCGCCTTGTTGCGCCGAGAGCGCGCGCTCCAGCGATAGCGGTTCGCGGACGATGCCGAGCTGGCGCGCCTGATCCCAAAGCTCTGCTTCGGGCGAATCGGCGAGGGCGCCGTTGCGACGGAGCTCGGCGTCGATCATCAAACGCGTCGCTGCGCGGTACAAGATCAACGCGGCCTCGTGGCCCATGGGCGAGTTGCCGATCTGGTGGGCGTCGCGCAAGATCGAGAACGCGAGCTGGCTCTCGGCGAAGCCGGGAGTGCTCGGACCGAAGCCGACCTCACGTGCCGCCGCCAAGCGCCGGCGCATCGAAAAAAACTCGACCAGCGGATTTTGCCACAGGATCCGCGCGCGCTGCACGAACCCCGGAACGTTGGGAAGAATGCGCGCGGTCATTGCTCCTCCGTCTTACTCTTCGGGCAGACGGACAAGGCGGACTCGATCTTCTCGAAGAGGATCGGATTCACGTACTTGAACGAGTCGTCGTAGGAAGAAAAACCGTTCAGTGCGCCGATGATGCAAGTCTGCGCGCCGAGCACGACGACCAGCCCGCGAACCGCCAAGCCGAGCGCGTTCCGGCGATCCAGATACGTGCGCCGCAACAGCCAAAATACGCCCAGCGTCGCCAGCAACAACAATCCTCCAGCGGCGTCTTCCACGTAACGCATCGATGCTTCCCAGAGTGTCAAGGCGGGCACGACCGCCGCCATCGTGGCGACCGAGCAGGTCAAAAACCACACTTCCGTCGCAGTCAACTCGGCGGCCGCGTTCGAGGCATGTGGCCGCCTGCGTCGCGTGAGCAAGTAGTCGATCACGCGCCATATACCGAACAAAGAAAACCAGGCCCAAGTCGTCGTGATCATGATCCCGGCCACCCGCTCGAAGGTCAGGTAACCCTGCGGCCAGTTTACGAGTGACGATAGCGCGCGATAGCCCGTGATTTTCGCGAACGGGAAATGACACGACCACTTGAGTGGCCCAAACAAGTACGAATACACGTTCGGCCATATGTACGCGGGGTAGCCGAAGAAAGGTTGCATGGTGAGCTGGTAGCTCACGCCGAAATCGGTGGGGGAATCGAAGCGAGCGTAATTGTACCAACCGAGGGCGAGCACGGTGAGCGTGACGGGCACGCCCATGATCAAACACTCGGCAATGAACGCAGAGCGCGAGCGATTCGATCGGTACCAAGCGAAGCCGGCGCTAATCAGCATCAGGATTGGCACGCAGAGCAGGTTCGTGACTCGGCAGCCGATCGCGAGTGACCAGGAAAGCCCTGCGGCCAAAAAGAACAGCTTGCGGTGCCCGGCAGCCTCCAGGCCCCAAAAGGCAAAAAACATCCCGCAGAACACGAAGCAGCCACCGCCGATGAGGCACGCCTCGTAGACGCACGGGCGCGCCACGATGAAGGGAGAGGGATTGCCGAGACCGAACACGGCGATCGCGAGACACACTACCCAGGTCGGTTGCCGGTGTTTCAAACGGGACACGAAGCTGAGGATCAGCCCGGCGCCAGCCCAAAACCGGCCGAGCATGAAAATGGCGGTCAGCCATTGATCGGTCATTTGCTCCTGTGTGCCCGTGACCACCTTGTAGGCCAGCATGAATAGCGCCGGCACGGGGCCCCAATACATGTAGTAGTGGCCCTTGTACAAGCTCACGTCCCACAGCCACAGCCTGATGTTCTCGAAGGCGAACGGATCGGTCTTGGCCAGCAGTTGCGCTGACGGCTGAGTGACGATGTACAGGTGGCCGTGCCGAAATCCCTCCGCCAACATGTCGTAATAGGCGGTGTAGTTCTTGTTGTCGTGGAACGTGCCCGAGCTGGCCATGAACCAGTAGTAAACCGAGATCACCCCGATCACGGGCAGCGACCAGAGCACTTGGCGCAGCGAGGAACGATCAATCGCGAACGCGCGGCGGATGGTCTTGGTCTTGAGCTCCCGCCCCACGGAACACCTACGCACCAAGTCGAAGGACATCATCGGTTCAAACCAACCACCGACGCTCAATACCTCCGGATCTCACTGCTGTCCACCGCGGATGGGCCGCATACGAGAGCGTGCGAAGCGGCTGGCGGACGCTGGAAATCCCCGATATATACGGCCTCAACATGGTAGCACCGGAGGGTGGGCGGAACGCGATCCTGAACAAGCCAACTGCGCAGCAGATGGTGCGAGCGGTAGCGGGTTGTGCTGCACTCGCAATGCTGTCGGGTCTGTATTGGATCTTCGATCGCGATCAGCCGCTGCTCGATTCACCGCTCAGCCAATACGCGCTCGCGCTCGGCTTGGTCGCGCTGTTCGTGTCGTCGAGCGGCGTGATCGGTCTATCGATCGTGAAGCGTTTGCTCCCGGGACGCCTGCGCTTGGACGAACGCTTGGCGCTCGCCTTCTCGTTCGGAGTCTTGGCTTTCCACGGCTTAGTGTGGCTGTTCGGCATGCTCGGGCGGCTCAATCGCGCAGCCTGTTTGCTCCTGCCCGGGCTCTTGCTCTTCGCCGGCGCGCGCGAGGCCTGGGCACTGCGCGGGCGGCTTTCGCGCCTGGCCAAAGTATTCGCCGGCAAAGGGCGCCCGGCAGCGCGACCGGTCGCAGTGTATTGGCTCGGCGGTTTCACGCTGTTCGTGCTCGCGGGACACGCGCTCACGACCGCGAGTATCGGCTACGACGCCGCTTGGTATCACTTGCCCATTGCCGAGATCTACTCGGCGCGTCATGCGATCCGCCCACTCGCGGACGGCTGGTACCTCGGCACCTTTCCGCAGCTCGCGAGCGTTCTTTATGCCTGGGCGCTGACGGCCGCGCACGAACCGGCGCTGAGCTTCACCAGCGCCGCGATGGTCGAAGTCGCGCTCGTCGCGTTGGCCGTTTTCAGTATCGTGCCGTGCGTTCGCGCGCTGACGCCGGGCCGGGGTCGAGCCAATTGGGCTTGGGCGACGATCGCGCTGTTCCCGGCCGTCTATCTGTACCCACCGCGCATCGAAGCAGACTACGCCGCCGCCGCCTTCGCCCCGGCCTTGTTGCTGACGACCATCCGCGCCTATCGCCGCTTCGAAGCACGCGAGCTCAGCGCTTGGGCGATCGCGCTCGGCGGGGTCGCGCTGACCAAGTATTCGGCCGTGTCGCTGCTGGCTTTTCCAACGCTGGTGATGACGCTCCGCGCCCTGGAGCGGTTGCTCGGGCCCGCGAGCGAGCGCCGAGCGGTGCTGCGTGCGCTCGGCGCTGCGGCGGGGGCCTTCCTGTTGGTGACCGCGCCGCATTGGTTCAAAAATCTGATCTACTACGGGGATCCGCTATTTCCGCAGCTGTCCGGGCCGGGCGCGTTCACCTCGCTGACGCGCCAGTTCTATCTCGGTTTCATGAAGGAGCTGTGGCGCCCATCTCCAGGCTGGCCGGGAGTCGTGCAAACGCTGCGCGCGATGTTCACGTTTTCGTTCGAGCCGCACGAATACTCGAACTACAACCCCGGACACGCGATCTTCGGCAGCCTGTTCTCGATGACGCTGGCGCCGCTGCTGTTTCTGCGCCGTGCTCGTCGCGCCTTGGCTTGGCACGTGGCGGTGCTGATGGGCGTTTGCGTCTGGTTTCGCATCCATCACCAAGATCGATACTTGCTCGCGCTCGTGCCTTGGATGTGCGCCGTGACCGGCGCGACCATCCGCGAGCTGTGCGCGCAGGGTGTCCTGCCACGGCTGATCACGCTCGCCGCCTGCGCGCTCCAGTTCGTGTGGGGCGTGCGCTGGGCGATGAGGCTTGCGCCGTTCGACGCCATCCGCGAGGCCATTTCGGCTCCGACCATCGAAGAATGGCGCAACATTCAAACGCGCCGCTGGCCGACCATGGTGCGCGTCGGGCGCGCGCTGCCGCCCAACGCGACCTTGATGGTTCACGACGAGCGCATCCGCACCGGTCTTCGACACAACAGCTTGTCCGACGCCCAGGGTTACCAGACGCGCATCAGCTTCGTCGAGATCGGCAGCAACGCACGAGTCTTCGACCGCTTGAAAGAGCTCGGTGTCACCCACCTGTTCGCACAAGGGCACAGCACGGGTGAAGACACCATCGGCTCCGACTTGGTCTATTTCTCGTTCTTCAAGCGCTATGGCCTCCCGATGAGCGAAGTCGAGCTGCGCCGGATGCCCGAGGCGCGGCCGAGCGACGAGCGCAGCTCGCAGCGCTTGGCCTTGGTGCAACCGTGTGGCGCGTTCGACGCAGCAGCCGGCCTATACCGCGTCGTCGAGCTGAACGACGCGCAGACTCAGACGCCGAGCAAGCTGAAAGCTGAGCCCGTGACCAAGCTGGCCGGTCAGGGAGAAGACTTGGCGCGCGCGCGCGCTCAGGCTGAATTCTTGGTGGTCGGCGACCATTGTCCGCACGGTACGGTGACGAGCGAGTTTCAGCACCTGGTGACGCGCGGGAACCTGATCATGTACTTCCGTCCCGAGCCGCCGACGTGAGACGCGCCGAGCGGCGACCGCTCAGCGCGCGCTCAGGCTGAGCCAGTCAGCGTGCGCGTGACCGTTGTGGCCGGGCGTGTAGGCCTCCAAGACGAGCTCGTTCGACCCGTCGACGGCTACCGAGAACGGATGGGGCTGGCCATTTTCAAACAGCTCGCCAGAGTCGAACAGCACTTTGCCGCCGCTGTCGCGCACGCGAAAGCCCGCGTGACCCTGCGGCCCCACCTCGTCGTCGACGCCACAAGAGCCGGAAAATGCGGCCACCCGCCGTTTGAAGCGAATGCGCACCACTGACTGCGCGTGTGTGCCGAGCCCGCTTGCGTATTCGACCCCGGCCACCTTGAGCTTGTTGCCCAAAACCGATTGATCCAAGTGCAGCGAGCCCCAGGATTGACCGAAACGCACGACCTCGAAGTCCGCATTCTCGATCGCCGGGCGCTTGAGCAACAGCCAGCCTCCGGACTCTTTCACCAGCCGCGCGGGGCCACGCGGGGTGCTCGTCAAATGATTCAACTGGCCGCGTAAATGCCGGTAGTTCCCGTGTGCGATGACATACGGATAGTCTTGAAATAGCGGCACATCGTTGCGTCGGATCGGGATCTGGAAATAACCGGCAACGGCCGAGTCGTTGGCGATCAGGCCGCCATTTTCAGCCGTCAGCCAAGCCGGAATCTGCCCGAGCACGCTGGCGCCGAACTCCTCGCTCTTGTTGTTCGTCTCGGGGACCAGCGTTTGTACGTCGGCGCCACGCGGGATGGCCGCGGCGATTTCGCGAAAGCCGTCGAGCTCGCGATTGAAGCGATAGAGCCGCACGTTGAACACGATCAGAAAAGCAGCCACCAGCGCGCTCAGGATCAAGAGCCAGCGTCGCGCGAGCACGTCGCCCACGCGGGGCACGAGCAGCGCGGGCGCAAAAGCGTGCACGAACACGGAAAAGCGCGAGCCGACGAGCCAGGTCGAGGCGATCCAATCCGGCAGCGCCACGAAGCCGAGCAAGGCAAAGCCGAACGGTAGCCAGCGCGCCGGAAAGCGCGCCAGCTTGGGCCGCGCGAGCAGCAAGAACGCGAGCACCCCGGCCGCGCCGACCTGCGCCCAGAATTCGTCGGGGAAAGCCGTGAACGCATTCGAAAATAGGCCGATCGCGCGCTGCTTGTCGAACCACTCCGCGATGTGCTGCGAGGTGGTTTGTTCTTGGCGCAGGAAAACCCAGAACACCGCCAGCACGCCCAGCGGAACGACGTGTAACGCCGCGCGGTAGCGCGCAAACCAGCGCCCGCGAACCAGCCAGCTCAACCCGGCGACCGCGAGTGACACACCGAAGGTGATGCCGTGCGAGAAAAACAGCAGCACGGCCAGCAGGCTGGTGCGCAGGATGGCTTTGAGCTTGGGCGCGTCACCCTGCGCTTCGAACGACGCCAGGTACGCGAACATCAGCGGCGTCGCCACGGCGCACGACATGAAGCCCCAGATGTACCAATAGTCGAAAGCAATGACGTAGCCGACCAAGCCGAACGCGGGCGCCGCGCCGATCGCGCGCAGCCAGCGACTCATCGCCAGCGGGGTCGCGATCACCAAGAAGGAGAGCAGCAGCTTGGTCGCGACCAGCGCGCCGAACAACTTGGTCAGCGGCAGTGCGACCGCGTACGGCACCAAGTACGGCGTGAAATAGTCGACGCGATAGGTCGTGCGGTACTCGAACGGGCCGCCGTACAGGTCGGCCCAGAGCCGGAACAGGTTGGCGTGCTGGGGTAAATCGACACCGAGCGGGTAGCGATGAAGCCAAACGCCTGCCAGCGCGAGCACACCGCAAACGACGAACGCGACTTGGGACGACGGGATCGCGGCCAGCCGTCGCCATAGAAAGGACGCCCCGCGACGGCGCGTGGCAACCCCGACTAGCTGCTCTGCGCCTGCCCCCGATACCGCCTCGAAGTTCAGCTTCCGACCTCGTTCGGGCGTGAGTTGCCGTCTTCGAAATTGATTTGCTCCGCCGTCACGTACAAGGGGCGTCGCTTGATCTCCTCATAGATGCGGCCGATGTACTCGCCGAGCACGCCGATCATGATCAGCTGCGCGGACGAACCGAGCGCGACCGCAATCATGATCGTCGTCCAGCCTTGTACGGTGTCGTTGAGGAACAGCTTGGCGTACAGCACGAACAGCGCAAAGACGCCGGCGACCAAACCCGAGAGCACGCCCAGCCAAGTGGCGAAGCGCAGCGGTATGATCGAAAACGAAGTGATCGCGTCAATCGCGAAGCGCAGCATCTTCGAAAACGGGTACTTCGTTTCGCCGGCAAAGCGCGCTTCGCGGTCGTAGAGCAGCGCGAATTGCTTGAAGCCGACCCAGGTGACCATGCCCCGGACGAAGCGGTGTTTCTCTTTCAGCGAGCGCAGCGTGAGCACCACCGGGCGCCCCACTAAGCGAAAATCCCCGGCATCCACCGGGATCGGCAGACCGCCGAGCATGACCCGCAAGATGCGGTAAAAGGCCGCGGCCGTCGCCTTCTTGAACAGGGTCTCACCCGCGCGCGTGCGGCGCACGCCGTACACCACGTCGAACCCTTCTCGCCATTTCGCGATCATTTGCTTGATCACTTCGGGTGGGTCTTGCAGATCGGCGTCGATGATGACCACGGCATCGCCCTCGGCTCGATCGATGCCCGCGGTGATCGCCAGCTGATGGCCGAAGTTGCGCGAGAATGACAACACCTTGTAACGCCGCTCGACCGCGCTGATCTCGCGCAGCATGCTGAGCGACTTGTCTTTGGAGCCATCGTCGATGAACACGACCTCCCAGCTCCGCACGACTTGCCCCAAATCGGCCATCACCTCGCCGAGCCGGCGATGTAACTCCGGAATGACCAACTCCTCGTTGTAGATCGGGATGATTAAAGACAGTTCCGGTCGGCCCATTTTGGTTGCACTTTATAACGAATCGGAGGCGGTGCCAGGAAGTTTGCTCGCCAAATGGCCGCGGCGATTCGGCAGCTGCCGAGCCTGCCGAGCCTGACTGCGGCGAACGCTGACCCGAGCCCGCTGACTCGAGCCCGCAGCGAGCCTCAGCGCAGCACGCGCACGTGCTGCAGGTGGAAGAAGTTACGCGACTCGAGGCGCAGCCGCACGAAGCGCGCTTGCACCGGACTGAATTTAGCGAGCCAGGAAGTAAACACGGAGTCGCGCCGGGCGACCCTGCGCCAGTGTTGCTGATCGCTGCTGATCTCGACGACGATCGGCGCCGCGCGCTCTTGGCAGCAATCCTTGCGGTTGTCGGCTCGCACGCCGGAGATGCTCTGTACCGAACCGAGATCGAATTCGATCCACGGTGACTGCTCTTCCTGAGTGTGAAAGAAGTAGTCCGTACTTGCGGAACATTCCTGCTCCGGAGATCTGCACTGCGCGACGCCGTCGTTCGTCGAGCTCGTCCGCCAAGCCACGCCGTGCAAGAGATCGCGCTTCTGTTCGGCGTTTTCCATCAGCCGCGAGACCAGCACCCCGACGACCCCGAGCAAAACGCACACCAGCCCGAGACGTAGGATGCGCTGCGCCCAGACGGCCTCCACCGCTCGGCGGTCGAATTCCAGCTCGGCAATCAGGATCTGGGCCGTGCTGCGCAGCGCGGCCAAGAGCACTCTGCGTTCGTCGTCGGGCAGCGCGGCCAGAGTCTCGAACGTCGCCTCACTGGTGGTGCGCTCCACGCGGGCAGCGAGCACTGGGTCGGGCACGGCACGACGCAAAAATATCGGGTCGATCGAGGACCACTCACCGTTTCCGAGCGCTCGCAGCGACCAGTACAACGATTGTCGGTACAGATCGCAGAGCACCGCGTCGATGCTGGCGATGAACGGCTCGGCCGACTCTTGCGCGCGCCGAGCCACGTCGGCTGCCACGCGCGCGCGATGTATCAATACGAGGCGCTCGGGCGGGGTCGTGCGCTCGAACGCGCGCATGGCGTCTTGCCGCCAAAACCACTGCCAGAATCGGGCCAGTGCGCCGCGGCGCGGCGCGGGCAATTTGCTCGACTCGGCGCTCGATTCCCGAGTCTCCGCCACTGTTTGGCCCACATCGTCGCTTGACACAAGCGGACCGAAGCAGATCATTTTTAGCCCGTCAAGCCGACGCACGAGCGGCTTCGGGTTTGGCGATGCTGCTGGCTCTGGCGCGGCGGCTTGCGGAAAGCAGGTAAACCACGGCCTTTGCCGACAGGAGCCGGGAAGCGCTCCGCTCGTACCCGCAATTTCGCGCGGCTTTAGCGGGCGATTTTGGCGGTCCCAGCCGCGGTTGTCGGCCGCGACGATTGTGCAATGCTGTGATTGACGCGAGGCAAAATCAGGCCGAGTGCGTCCCCGGGGTAAATCAACATGACTAGCGCGCCATCCTTCCCTTCCGACCTTCAAGCACCGCAATCGTCGCGGGTACCGGTGCCAAAGAAGCGGATCGCGATCTTCATCGTCACCTACAACGCCGCCAGCACGCTGCGTAAGGTGCTCGACCGCATTCCCGAGTCGGTTTGGGAGAAGGTGGAAGAAGTGTTCGTGTTCGACGACGAGAGCAAGGACGACACCTTCCTCGTCGGCATGGGCTACAAGGCCCTACACGGCAAGACCAAGCTCAGAGTCTTCCGCAACGAGAAGAATCAGGGTTACGGCGGAAACCAAATTCGCGGCTACAAGTACGCGATCGAACAAGGCTTCGACATCGTGGCGCTGCTTCACGGTGATGGTCAGTACGCGCCGGAGGCGCTGCCCGACCTGCTCGCGCCGCTCGAGGCCGGCGAGGCCGACGCGGTGTTCGGCTCGCGGATGATGACGCCGGGTTCGGCGCGTAGCGGTGGGATGCCGCTGTACAAGTACGTGGGCAACAAAGTGCTGACGCATTTCGAGAATGCCATGCTCGGAACCGCGTTGAGCGAGTTTCACTCGGGCTATCGGCTCTACTCGGTGCACGCGCTCAAACAGATCCCATTCGACAAGAACACGCACGAGTTTCACTTCGACACGCAGATCATCATTCAGTTTCACGCCGCCGGCTTGCGCATCGTCGAGCGGCCGATCCCGACCTTCTACGGCGACGAAATCTGCCACGTGAACGGCATGAAGTACGCCAAAGACGTGGTGAAGTCGGTGCTGGATTTCGAGCTGCACGAGCTCGGCCTGCGCCACCACGCGGAGTACGAGGTCCCCCCGGCCTACACGCTCAAGCGCAGCAGCCTGTCCTCCCACTCGCAACTGCTCGAGCTGGTGGGGCCGCCGCCGCGCCACGTGCTCGATCTCGGCTGCGGCCAAGTGGAGCTCGGGCACTTGCTGAAGCAGAAAGGGCACTACGTGTTCGGCGTCGACACTCAACCGCCGAAATACGAGCTCGATGGCTTCGTGGAAGCGGACATCGG
>DASSMT010000468.1:0-21996 GCA_035688655.1 Polyangiaceae bacterium
CCTCGGTCAAGAGGCCGCCGAGCGCGGCTTCAAAGTGCTGGGGCTCGGCTGCACCGAGGGTGATGGCGAGACCGGGCTGCGATTTTTGGGCTTCGTCACGCTGTGGGATCCGCCTCGCCCGGCGGCCGCCGGGGCAGTAGCAGACGCGCACGCCGCCGGAATCAGCGTCATGATGCTGACCGGTGATCACCCGGCGACGGCGCTGACGATCGCCGCGCGCCTCGGCATCGCTTCGCCACGCGCGCTGACCGGCTCCGACATCGAGCGCATGAGCGACGGCGAGCTGGGTTCGGCGTTGGCCGACGTGCGCGTCTTTTCGCGCCTGTTGCCCGAGCACAAGCGGCGCATCGTGGCCGCGCTGCAGGCACGCGGCGAGGTCGTGGCGATGACCGGAGACGGATTGAACGATGCGCTGGCGTTGAAGCAGGCGGACGTGGCGGTCGCGATGGGCGAACGCGGCAGCGAAGTGGCGCGTGAAGTCTCGGATCTGGTGCTGCTGGACGACGACTTTGCGACGATCGTCGCGGCTGTCGAGGAGGGCCGCATGATCTACGAGAACCTGCTGAGCTTCGTGCGCTTCACCTTTTCGAGCAACGTGGCGCTGGCCGTGCTCGTGTTGGGGGGTGCGGTAGGCTCGATGATCTTGGGCTTGCGCGGTTCACACGGCGCGTTGATGCTGCCGCTGACCGCGCTGCAAATCCTGTGGATCAACTTCTTGGGCGACGGACCGACGGCGCTCGCGCTGTCCCTGGATCGCTGTCGCGGCACCATGCAAAGCCCGCCGCGTGCTCGCAATCGCGCCTTGCTCGACCGCAAGACCCTGCGCTTCGTGCTACTCGACGGTTGCATCAAGGGCGCGCTGGGCCTCGGCCTGCTCTTGCTCATGCCGCTCCTCGGCAGCAGCCTTTCGGCGACTGGCACGGCCGTGTTCTTGTACGAGTCCGTGGCCAAGCTGCTGAGCGCGTATCCGGCGCGCAAGCTCGCGGTGCAGCCGGCGCCCAACCCTTGGCTGCATGCCTCGGTGTTGATCGGAGTCGCGCTCGGTCTCGTGTGCGTGGGCGTTCCGCCCGTGCGCGCGGTCCTCGGCTTGGTAACGCTCTCGGCGCGTGAGTTACTCGTGGTGTTCGCGCTGCTCGTCGTCACCTGGGGCTCGGGGGAACTGGCGGCCAGCATTGCTCGCCACTTCAAGGCCCGGAAGCTGCGCCCACAGTTGACGTGAGGCGCGCTCGACAATCGCTCACTCTTGCAAGCTCATATTCAGATCGTGCACGCCGGATTCGAAGCGTTCTACGATGGGCAGACCGCTGCCCCGAAACAGCCTGAGCATGCGGCCGTTGGCGGACAGCACTTGGGCCGTGAAGCCCCGTAAGCCTTGCGCCCGACCGAGCTGAATGAGGCGCGCGAACAAGGCCGTGCCGACGCCGCGGCCCTGCCATTCGTCCCGCACCACCAGCGCGACTTCGGCCAGGCCGGTGCCAGGCTCGGTGTCGTAGCGCGCGACCGCCAGCAACTCTTCCACGTCTTGGTTGGAGGTGGCCACCAGCGCCGCATTTTCCCGGTCGTCGAAGTCGGCGAGCATGGAGATCTCCTGGCGTGAGTGGCTGCGCTTGTGCGCGAGAAATCGCTGGTAAATGCTGTCTTCGGACAGCCGATAAAACAGATCTTGAACTCGTCGCTCATCCGTCACGCGCAGCGGGCGAATCAGGATCACGTCCCCGCGAGGCAGGCTGACGGTCTCGGCGCGCGCGCGCGAAAAATACTTCGGCTCGCGTTGATCCGGAAAGACGTATTTCTTGGCCTTGGCTTGGTTCAACAGCTCACAGCGATGGTCGGGGTGGGCAATGTCGATCAGCGACATCGAGCGCTCGCGCACGCTCTTGCCCCAGAGCGCGGCCACGCCATACTCGGTGACCACGTAGTGAACGTCGCCGCGGCTGGTCACGACGCCCGCCCCCGCTTCGAACGTGGCTTGGATTCGGCTCACTTGGCCGTTGCGGGTGGTCGAGGGCAGGGCGATCACCGGCTTTCCTCCCGCGCTGCGAGCCGCGCCCCGGATGAAGTCGACCTGACCGCCGATGCCCGAGAAGAATTGGCCCTCGATGGTGTCGGCCGCCACCTGGCCCGTCAGGTCCACGGCCAAGGCAGAATTGATCGCGACCATCCGCTCGTTGCGGGCGATCGTCATCGGGTCATTGGTGAATTCGCTCGGCCGCAGCTCGATCACCGGGTTGTTGTCCACCCAGTCGTACAGCCGGCGCGTGCCCATCACGAACGAGGTCACGATTTTCCCCGGCAATAGCGTCTTCTTTTTGCCGTTGATGACCCCGCGCTCGACCAACTCGATCACCGCGTCGGACAGCATCTCGGTATGAACCCCGAGATCGCGATGGTTGGCCAGCGCGCCCAGCACCGCGGACGGGATCGGACCGATGCCGGTCTGGAGCGTGGCCCCGTTGGGGACCAACCCGGCGACGTGCTGCGCGATGGCCAGCGACACGGGGGTCGCCGGCTCCACCGGCAACTCCAAAACCGGTGCATCCACCGGCACGAGCAGAGCGATCTCGCTCACTGGCAAGAAAGAGTCACCGTGGGTGCGCGGCATGCGCGGGTTCACCTCGGCAATGACCAGACTCGCCGAGGCGACTGCAGCGCGAACGATGTCGACCGACACGCCGAGACTCACATAGCCACGCGAGTCTGGCGGGGAGACTTGAATCAAGGCGACGTCGATCGGCACGCGTCGGGAATGGATCAGCCTTGGCAGCTCCGACAGAAAAACCGGCATGAAGTCGGCGCGGCCTTCTTGAACCGCCGCGCGCACGTTCGGGCCGATGAAGAACGCCAAGTGACGAAAGCGACCCGCGAACTCCGGCCGCACGTAGGGTGCAGGGCCGAGCGTCAGCAGGTGTACCAGCTCGTTGTCGGCCAGGTGATCGCCGTGTTCCACCAAAGCGGCGACCAAGCTCAGGGGTTCCGCAGCGCCGGAGCCGATCAGGATCGTTCTACCGGCGCGGATCGCGCGCACCGCCTCGGCCGCACTGCGAACTTTGTCTCGATAGCGATCTTGCCAGGCACTCGGTTCAGGCGCTGCCGTGTGCGAGACGGTAGAATCACTCATCTGATGCCCGGGGTGCGTGAGCTCTCGACTGCTACTCCGAGTCCTACCACCGCGCAACGGAGTGCCGCGAAGTCCGAGTGCAGCCACGCAAAAACGCAAAGATTGCGCGCAGGCGCAGGCATTGCGCAAATCTCAGCCGGGGCGACCTCGGACGGAAAGATGCAGCCTTCGTCGCTCTCGGACGTTATCGATGGTGTGCAATTCGCGCGCGATTTTGGCGGTCCAGTCATTGACATCGCGATACTCGCGTGGGTCTTCGGCTGAACCACCGCAGACTTGCAACAGCAGCTCGAACAGCGCGCCCCGCCGTCCGCGCGCGAGCGGGCCCCAAAAAAAGGTGCGGTGCTCGCGAAACTGGCTGACAGTGCCTGCGTTGCCGAGAGTGGCGCGCTCGCCAAGCGGACGGCGAGTGAGCCCGGAATCAGAATCGTGCTCAGTCTCGGCGAGCGTGCAGGCAGTGAAGAGCCAAAGCGGAACTTTGGCCAAGCTGCTCGCGAACTTGCTAGAGAACTCGCAGGCTTCTGGCGGCCAAGCCTCGTCGCGCAGCGTGCTGCCGAGCACGACGGCCTGGTATGGTTCGAGCCGAGCGACTTGCTCGATCGGCCGCACCGCTGCGGTGTGCCCGGATTTCCGCAGGCGATCCGCGATCTGTTGCGCAATTTCCGCGGAGGCTGGCAGGCCGGCGTAGGCGACGAGAACGTTCACGGACACTCCCCGGTTGAATGGGTCCCCAGACGCGCGGCCAATCAGGTCGCGCCGCTGCTCTGAGCCACGGCCATGAGTGAGCAACGGCCGTGCCAAGGGTGCGACCCGGGCAAGTCTGGATGGGGGCGCCCGCGGTCCAGCATCGCACCTCGAATTTCGCGCAGGATTCCTCACGAGTCGCGCCTTCCGGCCAGGCACGGTACTGGATCCCGCTCCACGCGTCGGGTGAGCTGATCTACCCTGACGGCGCGAGCGCCGCGCGCCTCCGGACTCGATATGGCGGACATCTTGAAGTTCAAGCGCTTCGGATGGAGCGTGACCTTTGCGTTGGTCACGCTCGTCGCGCTGTTGTCCTATGTCTCTGGTCGTCGCTATCTAGCCGCCGTGCGCGCGGTCGAGCACACGCTGGCGGTGCAGTCGGCAATCGACGCGACCTTGTCGCTGCTGAAAGACGCCGAGACGGGGCAGCGCGGCTACACGCTGACCGGCGACCCTCAGTTCCTCGAACCCTACCAGACGGCGCGCACCGAGATCCCACGGCGCATCGCGCAGTTGAGCGAGGTCATGCAGGGCGACTCGGCGCAGCTCGGCCGACTGACCTCCCTGCGTCAGCTGATCGACGACAAACTCGCCCACATCGACGCAGTCCTCCAGTTGCGACGAACGGATGAGCCGCGAGCGCTCGCGCTCGTGCGCGCGGGACGCGGCAAGTTGATCATGGACCGCATCCGAGCCGTGTGTCGCGCGATGTCGGAGCACGAAGCGGCGCTGCTCCAGGTGCGCAAGCGCGAGGCGCACGCGTCGGAAGTCACGGCCATCTGGGGCATCGGCATCGGGTCCGTGGCCATGGTGCTGGTCGCACTCTTCAGCTTGATCACGGTTCAGCGCGACGTAGAGCAGCTGAAGCACACTGCGGAGGAGCTCGCCGCGAGTGAAGAGCATTACCGGATGCTCACTGAGCAAAGCAGTGACCTCGTGCGTCTACTCGACTTGAATGGCGCCATCGTCTACGTGAACTCTTCCGTCGAGCGGCTGCTGGGCTACAGCGTCGAGGAATACCTGGCGCAGCCACCGCGCTCGCTGATGCACCCGGACGAGCTCGGGATCGCCGCCGAGATCATGGCCGAGATTCGCCAACGAACCCGGCGCGAAGGGGTGTCGACCTATCGCTTGCGTCACAAGTCGGGAGAATTTCTATGGTTCGAGGTGCACTGGGCCGTTCGGCGTGACGCGCAGGGCGCGCCGCGCGACGTGCACACGGTCGGGCGCGATGTGACCGCTCGACTCGCCTCGGAGCGTCGGCTGAACGCCTATGCCAACGAGCTCAAGACCATGTCGCTGCGCGACGAGCTCACGGGGCTGTACAATCGGCGCGGGTTCATGGAGGCTGCCGAGCTCGCGCACTCCCGAGCACTGAACGAAGCGCGTTTCGCTGCGCTGATCTTCATCGATTTGAACGGGATGAAGCGCATCAACGACGAGCTCGGCCACGACGTGGGCGATCAGGCCCTGTGCGACGCCGCCGAGGTGCTGCGTAGCGCGTTGCGCTCGTCCGATGTAGTGGCGCGCTTGGGCGGTGATGAATTCGTGGCATTCGCCAGTGATTTCAGAGACACTGAGCTCGAGCCGCTGCGCAATCGGCTGCGCAAATTGGGCGAGCAGCGTACGATCGAACAGGCCCGCAGCTTCCGCCTCTCGATGAGCGTGGGCGCGGCTTGGCTCTTGCCAGGCTCGGTGCTCAGCTTGAGCGAACTACTCGAGCAGGCTGACGCCGCCATGTACGAGCAAAAGAACGCGCGCCGCGCCGCCGGCGGAATTTCCGTCGCTCCGCCGCCGCCCAATGGGCGCGCGTAGTGCACCTGCCGCCGCCCGTGGCCAAACACGTGTAGCGCGACTCACGCGGCCCACAAGTGTTGCGCGGCGTATGCACGAAAGGGGCGCCAGCGTTCGGCGCGGGCCAACACTTCGTCGGTTCTCGGACGCAGACCGCGTTCGTCGCGCAGCGCGCGCAGCACGCCGGCATCGGCTGCGGGGAAGGCGTCGGGCTCCCGCAGTTGTCGGAGGGCGATGTACTGCGCGGTCCATTCGCCCACACCGCGGATTGCCCGCAGCCGCTGCACGGCCTGGCTGAGCTCACAGT
Source organism: Polyangiaceae bacterium (assembly GCA_035688655.1). Lineage (GTDB taxonomy): Bacteria > Myxococcota_A > Polyangia > Polyangiales > Polyangiaceae > PMG-095. The sequence continues at coordinate 5,964 of DASSMT010000468.1, forward strand.
TGCTGCCGAAAATCTCGGGATTTTGCAAGTAAGCGACCGAAAGCGCGGCGAGCGTCGCGGCACGGCTCTTGGGCAGGCCGAGCGTCGCCAAGTCCGCGCCCGCGAGCACTTCGGGGCTCGGAAAACCGTGGCTCAGGCCGGCGACGGGCACCGCGAGCCGTGGGCCGTAGCTCTGGACCAGGCGCGTAGTCAGGCGTACCGCGGCGCCGACCGTGATCTGCTGCCCGAGCACGGCGCGGATTGCCAGCTCGAAGCCATCCCAGGCGCCGGGCACACGCAAACCTGGATACTTTTGCACCAACGGAGCGAGCAGCGGATCTTGCGACAGGTGGAGAGCGATGGCCACCGGATCGGCGGCCAGATCGAAGACCCGACGCAGGCGCGCGATGACGCTCGGCACGATCGATAGCTTCGAAACACGAATCCCCGCGCGGAGGGCGTTCCCCGGCGCGGGCTCGATCGAGAGCGAGCCCTGAATGCCGTCCAGAAAGACCGTCCGACAATAGCGACCGTCGCGCACGCTTTCCATGCCCGGGATCGCGCGCTGTTCCAGAAATTCCAGCATCTTTTGCCACTCGTAGGGCGGCTGGTAACGTAAAAGCAGGCTGAGCTCGCCTGCGACTCTGATGGCCACTTGCTCACCGCCCAAGCGCCGCAGCTCCGCGGGCGATCGCTGAAACAGCGTGAGGAACGCTTCGTTGAAACGACGCACGCTGCCGAAGCCGGAAGCAAACGCGATCTCCACCATCGGCAGGCGAGTCTCGTGGATCAGTTGTTTGGCGAGCAGTACGCGACGCGATTGCGCGACGCCAATCGGCGAGGCGCCCAGATGCTCGCGAAAGAGTCGCCGCAGCTGACGCTCGCCCAAGCCGAGCCGTTCGGCCAAGCTGGCGACGTCGCCTCGATCGAGCGCGCCGTGCTCGATCAGGGATAGCGCGCGAGACACGGTGGCCGAAGTGCCACGCCAAGCAGCCATGTCCGGCGCGGTCTCGGGTCGGCAGCGCAAGCACGGCCGGTAGCCGGCTTCCTGCGCGGCCGCCGCGGTTGGGTAAAAGATCACGTTCTTGGAAAGCGGCGTGCGCGCCGGGCAAACTGGACGGCAATAAATGCCCGTGGTCTTCACGGCGGTGAAGAAACGCCCATCGAAACGCGAGTCGCGCTGTAAAAGCGCGCGGTAACAGGCGTCGTGATCGAGGTCCATGCGAAATTTGTGACACACGCTCCCGGGGCATTCTAGCGATTTTCGGACCTGCTCGTTGATTGCGGCCGCGCGCGGTTCATGTCCGTAATCCGCCAGCGTGCGGGCGACTGGTCACGATAATGAGCCGAGAGGACGAAACGCGAGGAACTCATGGCCAAGCACACATTTCGAACCGAACGCTTCGACACGCCGACTGGGCAGATGCTGCTCGTCACCGACGAGCGAGATTGGGTGCACGCGCTCGATTGGGAAGATCGCGGCGAGCGCAGCCAACGATTGCTCGCGCGATACTATGGCGACGTCACCCTCACGCGCCGAGTGGCGGACGTCGATTCACTCGCGAAGCGCGCGTTGCTCGCGTACTTCGCCGGTGAGCTCGAGGCGCTCGCGGAGCTTCGGGTGGCGACCAGCGGGACGCCTTTTCAAAACCAAGTCTGGACTGCGCTGCGCAAGATCCCGAGCGGGAAGACATCCAGCTATGGTGCGCTCGCTCGGGCGATCGGCCGTCCGAGCGCGGTGCGAGCCGTGGGTCACGCAAACGGCGCGAACCCGACCGCGATCATCGTGCCTTGCCACCGTGTGATCGGGGCGAACGCTTCACTCACGGGTTACGCTGGCGGCCTCGAGCGCAAGCGCTGGCTTCTGCAGCACGAGGCCCGCGGCTGAAATCAAAACGTGGCCACACCGCCCAGACCGAAGCCCCCGAGTCCCATGCCGACGACGCCCAAACGGACTTGCCGCTGGCTTTCGAGTGTTCCATAGCCGCCGTTGTCGATCAGGCGCAGGTGGGGTCGATTGTGCGCGTACATGCCCCAACCGACGGGCGTGAGCACTGCGCCTGCGCAGAGCGTGACCAAGCCGGCGATTGCGAGGTCACCGTTACCGTGCGGGTCCTCGCTACTATCGGTGGTGAATGCGGCGAACATCATGCCCATTCCGGCCAACGCCGCGACGGTCCCCACGCTCGCCACGGCCAAACCCGTGGTCCGTCCTTCTTCGTCCCCGGGGTCGAACGTGAAGCGGCTCGATTGCTTGATGCGCAACGACATGCGCTTGGGCTCGTCTTCACCGTGAACGTGCGCATACAGGGTGTACTTTCCCGGCAACGCCCAAAAATCACAGTACTCCTTGCAACGGGCGATCACTGGCGAAGCCTCCCGATCGCCTGTGGGAACGACCTCGAGCTCCGTGCCCGGCGGGGCCTGAACGCTGACGTGGGCCAGGTATTGCTGCAGATAAGCATAGGCGGGAGCTTGGACCGCCGCGGCTTGGGCCGCGGGAGCTTGGGCCGCGGGAGCTTGGGCCGCGGGGGCTTGGGCCGCCGGAGCTTGGGCCGCCGGAGCTTGGGCGTGCGCTTTGCCGGGAAAAACGAAGGTCGAGAAGGTCGAAAGGGCACACACACAGGCCAGTTTGAAATTCATCGTCGCTTGGATTTGCAATGAGCGAGCCAGTCGAGCCAGTCGAATCAAGAGCCTTCGTGGCACGTGAAGTTGGCGCTTGCTCCTCGAATACGACGCCCGGCCAGAAAATCAAAACGTGCCCGCCGCGCCCAGGCCCAGACCGCCGAGTCCAAGCCCGACCATACCCACTCGGACCTGCTGTTGGGGTTCAGTCGGCCCATGCCCGCCTTGGTCGATTTGCCGCAGACGGCTGGGGTTGGCCGCGTACATCACCCAGCCAACGGGCGTAGTGATCAAGCCTGTGAGCAGCAGAATCACGCCTGGGGCGGGGCTGATGCTAGTCCCCTTGCAATCGTACTCACAGTAAGCTCCGTCAAGCGCGGCGAAGGAGAGCGCGATCCCGGCGACGATTGAGACCGGGCCTGCCAGCCCGAGCGCCAGCCCTGCGGTCCTCGCCTTCGTGTTGCCGACATCGAGCTTGTAATGGTTCGAGTCGATGATTCTGAACGGGAAACGCTGAGGCTCCTCGTCTCCGTTGTTCTTCGCATACAGAGTGTACTCTCCGGGCAACGCCCAGAACTCACAATTCTCAACGCAGCGGATGACTGTCGAACCCGGACGCTGCCCGGCCGTCACGAGCTCGAGCTCCGTGGACGGGGCACTGTAAATGATGACATGGGCCCGAAATGGCTGCGGAGGCGCTGGCGGCGGCGGAGTCTGTGCGTGCGCCCTACCGGCCAGAATGAAGGTCGAGAGTACACACGCGCACGCAAGCCCAGCGTTCATCTCGCCAGGCTCTTGCAAGCACGAGGCCACCTTCGGGCTTCCACGCGTTGCCCCGCCGCCGGTCCCCAGAACGCCGAGTCGCATTCCGCCGATGTAACCCGGACTTGCTTCTGGAATTCACCCGCCCCAGATCAGTGAACGCATGACTTTAGAACAATGGACGCGGGTCGATGAATACGTCAATCAGCTGATGCACACGAGCGATGCGCTGCTGGAGGCGGCGCTCGCGGCTGGTCAGGCGGCGGGGCTGCCCGCCATCAACGTGGCCCCCAACCAAGGCAAGTTCTTGTCCTTGCTCGCGCAGCTCCAGGGCGCGTCGCGCATTCTCGAAATCGGAACCTTGGCTGGCTACAGCACGATTTGGCTCGCTCGCGCGCTGCCGAAAAACGGGCGCTTGGTCACGCTGGAGCTCGACCCGAAGCACGCCCAGGTCGCGCGCTCCAACCTCGAACGGGCCGGCTTGCTGACGCAGGTCGAGCTCCGTGTCGGCAAAGCAATCGATTCTTTGGCGGCGCTCGTGGCCGAGGGCGTCGCGCCATTCGACTTCGTGTTCATCGACGCCGACAAGCCGAGTATCCCCGAATACTTCCTCGCGTCGTTGAAGCTGACCCGCCCGGGAAGTGTGATCGTGGTCGACAACGTGGTGCGCAAGGGCGCGGTGGTCGACGCCGCGAGCTCCGATGCCAACGTGCAGGGGGTGCGTCGCTTCAATGAAATCGTGTCGAACACGCCATCGGTGAGCGCGACCACCGTGCAGACCGTGGGCAGCAAGGGCTACGATGGGTTCGCGCTGATTCGCGTGTCCAGTTGAGCTCAACCCGGGCCCGCGGCGCCGAGCAGCTCGGCCACGCCGCTCCGAGTGCTCGCGCCGCGAAATGCGGCTGCATTCTGGGGTTTCCCCGCGCGAGCGCGGCACCGCTCACGGCGCTGCGCTCGGGCTCACTTCACCTGCACGCTGTGGCAGCCGCCGCAACCGAAGCCCGTGTGCGTCGCCATGTCGAACGGTTTCAGACCCATGGCTGCGGCCATGTGCGGCACGACCTGTTCGGCCATGAACTTGGCGAGCTGCGGCTCGTCCGCAGGAGAGGCGAGCTTGCCGTCTTTGAAGGTGAGCTTGGGCAGATAGTCTTTCGGCAGTTGAAACTTCGGACCGTGACAGGTCTTACAACCGAACTCGGCGTAGCGCTTGGCGTCGTACGCTTTGAACACCGGTGCCATTTCGGGCAAGACGTTCTTCTTCATGAACGCGACCTGTTGGTCTTTGGTCATGTCGTCTTTCCAAACGTCGTGCTCCGTTGCGGGCGCGGGCGTTTCGCCGGGCGCGGCAGGTTCCGCTGGCTTGGGCGTCTCTGCAGCGGGTGCCGCCGTGGCAGGCGCGGCAGGCGGAGCGGCTGGCGTGACGGGCTCCGCGGGTGCTCCGCCGCAGGCCGAGAGAGTCAGGAACGCGATCGCAAGCAAGGGGGTTCGGAGACTTTGCATGCGGCAATCAGTAGCGTAAAATCCGCGACCTGCCCTAGTTCGGATTTCGGAAAACGAGCCTTTCCGCTGCGCGCGACGTCCCACCGCCAACGTGAACCGAACTACTTACCGTCGACCTCGAGCGTCAGGCTTTCGCTGGCGACCACGACCTCGGTGCCCTTGGCATGTTCGCGGATCCATCGCTGCGAGCGTTCGCCGATCGCGTCGAGCGCGTCGTCGGTGCGATCCGGATCGTGGTGAAACAATACCAGGCGCTTGGGCTCCGCCAACACGCCCAGGTTCAAGACGTCATCCACGACCGAATGACCCCAGCCGTGTTTGTGCGGCATGTCCGCCATCAGATACTGCGAGTCGTGAATCAACACGTCCACGTCGTCCGCGAAGCGCGCTAGTTCCTCGACGGTAACCAAGGCTTTGCCGGCGCGGAGTTCGTTGTCGGTGATGTACGCGAGAGAGGTCCCGCCGTCGTCGTCGATGCGGAAACCTTGAGCTCCGCCGGGATGGTTCAGCATGATGCGGCTCACCGTCGCTGAGCCGATGCGCCAAGTCTGAGTCTCCGGCTTCACGAACTCCATGCGCGCCGGGATATCGTCGACGCTGACCGGAAAATGGATGTCGTCGAAGATGTTGCGCTGGAACCGCTCCTGCGCGTCATTGGCCAGGGGGTAGACGAAGATGTGATTTTCCTTCGCCCAGAGTGGGCCGAAGAACGGCAAGCCGAGCACGTGGTCCCAATGCGTGTGCGAGAGCAGCAGATGCACCGGCGAGGGGCGTCCCTCGCGCAAGAGGTTGGCGCCCATTTTGCGCAGGCCCGTACCCGCATCGAGCGCGAGCACCGAGCCGTCGGCAAGCCGCACCTCGACGCAGGAGGTATTCCCTCCATAGCGAGCAGTCTGCGGCCCGGGTGACGGAACCGAACCCCGAACGCCATAAAAGGTGACGCGCATCGATCGGTGACCACTCTATCAGCAAGCCCTCGGCGGTGACACGCAGCATTCTTTCGGCTCGCGGTTGCCTTACCTCGCTGCATACTCCCGCGGTTTGCCCCTTTTGCGCGCGTTTTGCGGCGAGGTACCTACGAAAACCGCCAGAAATGCCGGCTCTCGTCGCGGGCAGCCCGGCTTCTGGCCCTCGGGCTGAGCGCTTACCGTTACACATTGTAGGCGAAGAACCCGTTCGGGGACGCGGGTCGGTCGCTGTGATCGACGCCCGCCGCCGGGCACGTTAGCGTTGTATAAGATGACCTCCGTATTGGCTCCGGGCTTACTGCTTTCGGCCCCACCGCTCTCGGACCCGAACTTCGAACGCTCGGTGGTTCTGCTCTCCGCGCACGGCCCCGATGGCGCGTTCGGCTGGGTGCTCAACGGTAAACAATCGATGTCGTTCTCGGAGCTGCTGGTGCGCGCCGGCATCGCGTCGACTCCGCCGGATCTGCCCGGCGTAGTTCGTGTCGGCGGCCCAGTCTCGCAGGAGCAAGTGTGGTTGATCTATCCGAGCGCAACGCTCGCGCCCGAGCTCGAGGGTCAGATGCAAGTGGCACCCGGTATTTGTGCCAGTGCTTCGCGGGCGGTGCTCGAAGCGATCGCGCGTTCTCAGGTCCCGCGCGGTCTCATCACACTAATGGGTTATGCTGGCTGGGCGCCTTGGCAACTGGAGAACGAGATCAAGGTCGGCGCTTGGCTGCCCACCGATGTCAGCCCCGAGATCGTGTTCGATACGCCGCCTTTGGAGCTCTGGTCACGCGCCTATCAGCGCGTCGGTGCCAGCCCGATGTCGTTCAACACGCGCACGGTCGGCTCGGCCTGAGCGGACGTGACGAGCGGCACGAAGATGCAGGGTACGGAGCGCCGCCAGTGCAGCTCGCCAGCGCTGGTTTTCTCGCCCAAGAGCAGGGTCTGAGTATTGCTGTCGCCGACCGGAATCGCGATCTTGCCGCCGGGGGCGAGTTGCTCGAGCAGCGCGCCGGGAACTTCGCCCGGGGCGGCTGAAACCAGGATTCGATCGTAGGGCGCGTGCGCGGCCAGGCCGAAGCTGCCGTCGCCCAGGCTCACGTGCACGTTGCTCGCGCCGCTGCGCGAGAGGTTCGCGCTCGCCAGCGCGGCCAGGGCTGGCAAGAGTTCGACGGCGTACACCTCGCGCACCAGTTGCCCGAGCACTGCTGCCGCGTAACCCGACCCGGCGCCGACTTCGAGCGCACGCTGGTTCGGTTCGCACTGAAGCTCGGAGAGCATGATCGCGATCATGCTCGGCTGGCTCACGGTCTGCCCCTCGGCCAGCGGTAGCGCACGATCTTCGTACGCGACGGCGTTCTGCGCTTCCGGCAGAAACAGATGCCGCGGAACCCGCGCAAAAGCGTTCAGGACGCGCGAGTCCTCGATCTGTGTCGAAGCGCGGATACGCTCGACCAGCTGCGCGCGCTGGAGCTCGTGGTGGCTCGCCATCTCCTGCATACGATCGGTCCGCCATCGGCATCCTGCAACGGGCGTGCCCCGCAAAAACTCAGCCGAAGGCAAGAAAAAACAATCGCTCCGGGGCGATTCGGCTCGTCAGCGAGGGGCAAAAATGTTGGTATTTCCAAGGCAATGCGGCGCATGCTCGGTGTTTTCTGCTTTCTGTTGGCGGCGCTCCGCTTCGGTACGCTGCGGGCGCAAGGCCCCGAGCGTCCAGCGGCGGCTCGGCGCTGCAGTCCCGAGATGGCTCGGGTTCAATCGTTTTGCATCGACCGCTGGGAGATCAGGACGGTCGACGCTGCGACGGGCGAAGCGCTGTCGCCGTTCTATCCGCCGAGCCCGAAGCTCGCAGCGAGCGTGCGCGACACGTGGCTGTGCGAGCAGCGCCTGCTCGGCGCAACCGCGGCTCAAGCCTTCCCGCTGCCCGAGTTGACCAGTTTTCAGCGCCAGCACCCGTTCGAGCCGCGTGCAGTATCGGAGCCTGAGGTACTACCCCAAGCCTACTTGTCCTATCACCTGGCCAAGCGAGCCTGTGAAAATGCGCACAAGCGGCTGTGCACCAAGGACGAATGGGTGACCGCTTGCCGCGGGCAGAAGGCCACTCAGTTTCCGTACGGGGACAGCTTTCGCGCCGGGCGCTGCAACGTGTTCCGCGCGATTCACCCGAGCCACGTGCTGCACGCTTCTTCCTCGCTCGGGCTGTTGGATCCGCGCCTCAACTTGGTCGAAGAGGGGGACGATCCGCTGCTCAGGCTGACGGGCACGACCCTGAATTGCAAGAGCGAATGGTCGGGCGAGAAGATCTACGACATGGTGGGCAACCTCGACGAGTGGGTCGAAGAGAAAATGTTCTTGGGCGGGTTCTACGCGCGCTCGACCACCAAGGGCTGCGACGCGCAAGTCTCGTCCCATGCCGAAAGCTACTTCGACTACTCGACGGGCACGCGCTGCTGCGCGGACCTCGATTGAGCGCGGGCGGGACGGCGAGCAAAACGATCCCGCTCCTGCCGGGCCGCGCACGTCGGATCCTTCCCGTACCTCCGGCCATTGCCGAGTACAGGGGTGTCGAAGTGAGGCAACGACACTGCCTCAATTTGGGTCGCTCCGGAAAGGGGCCCGGCGCCGGTGCGGATGGTCCGAGGGGACGAACTGCCGCGCCTCTCTTCGAGGGAGGCGCGGCTGGTTTTCTCGAGTGCCTGAAGGGTGGAGCGGAGGGGGATCGAACCCCTGACCTCTGCATTGCGAACGCAGCGCTCTCCCAGCTGAGCTACCGCCCCAACAGGGACGCGGAAAGTAGCTTTTGCGCTGTCAGTGTCAACCAAAAAACAGCTCCGAGCCTCGGTTCTGGCAGACTTTTGCGGGCGGCTTTTGTGACGGCGCCCCGAATTGCCCCGTTGACCGCTGGGGGTCGGTGGTTATGTTGCTCGCGTTCGCGGCCTCGGGAGCATTTCTCGGACAACTCTCTCGCCGCGCGACGACTTCGCGGGAGCCGGCCGAGCAAAGGCCTGGGCGGCCGCAACACAGGACATCGCAATGAATCGTTTCCCTCGCATCGGTCGGGGGCGACAGCAGGAGAACCAGCATCATGGGTAAGATCATCGGCATCGACCTCGGTACGACCAACAGCGTCGTCGCCGTCATGGAAGGCAAGGAAGCCAAAGTCATCGTGAACGAAGAGGGAGCGCGGCTCACGCCCTCCGTCATCGCTTGGGACGACAAGGGCGAGGTCCTGGTCGGTACGATCGCCAAGCGTCAGGCCGTGACCAACCCGGAGAACACGGTCTACTCCGCCAAGCGCTTCATCGGGCGTCGCTTCGAAGAGAGTGAAAAGGACGCCAAGCGCTTCCCGTTCAAGATCGTCAAGGGTCCGAACGGCGACGCCTGGATCGAAGCGCGGGGGAAGCAGATGGCGCCGCCCGAGGTTTCGGCCAAGGTCCTGCAGAAGCTGAAGAAGGCAGCCGAGGACTACCTGGGTGAGAAGGTCACCGAGGCCGTCATCACGGTGCCCGCGTATTTCAACGATGCCCAGCGCCAGGCCACCAAGGACGCCGGCAAGATCGCCGGTCTGGACGTGAAGCGCATCATCAACGAGCCGACCGCTGCGGCCCTCGCTTACGGCTTGGACAAGAAGGCCAACGAAATCATCGCCGTCTACGATTTCGGCGGTGGCACCTTCGATATCTCGATCCTGGAGGTGGGCGACAACGTGGTGCAGGTGATCGCGACCAACGGCGACACCAACCTGGGTGGCGACGACGTCGACCACATGCTGATGGACTGGCTAGTCGCCGAGTTCCGCAAGGACACCGGCATCGACGTCTCGCACGACAAGATGGTGATTCAGCGTCTGAAGGACGCGGCGGAGCAGGCCAAGATCGAGCTGTCGAACAAGCAAGAGACGACCATCAACCTGCCCTTCCTCACCGCGGACGCGAGTGGCCCGAAGCATCTGCAGAAGCAGCTCACTCGCGCCAAGCTCGAGCAGATGATTCGGCCGCTGGTCGATCGCACGCTCGAGCCGCTCAAGCGCGCGCTCGAAGACGCGAAGAAGAAGGTGAGCGACATCAACGAGGTCGTGCTCGTCGGTGGTTCGACGCGCATCCCGCTCGTTCAGGAAGTCGTCACCAAGTACTTCGGCAAGGAAGCCCACAAGGGCGTGAATCCGGACGAGGTGGTGGCGATCGGCGCCGCCGTGCAAGGCGGTGTGCTCTCCGGCGACGTGCAAGACGTCGTGCTCTTGGATGTCACTCCGCTGTCCCTGGGTGTCGAAACCCTCGGCGGCGTGATGACCGTCATGATCTCGCGCAACACCACCATCCCGACCCAGAAGAAGGAGATCTACTCGACCGCGGCCGATAACCAAACGTCGGTGGAAATCCACGTTCTTCAGGGTGAGCGCGCTGAAGCTCGCTACAACCGCACCCTGGGCAAGTTCCACTTGGAAGGTCTGCCGACCGCGCCGCGCGGCGTGCCGAAGGTGGAGGTCACGTTCGACATCGACGCCAACGGCATCCTTTCCGTCGGCGCCAAGGACTTGGCCACCGGCAAGGACCAGCGCATCACGATCACCGCGTCGAGCGGCATCAACAAAGAAGACATCGAGCGTATGGTGAAGGACGCGGCGGCGCACGAAGCCGAGGACAAGCGCCGGCGTGAAGAGATCGAACGCCGCAACAAGCTCGACAACATGTGTTACCAGCTCGAGAAGCAGATCGCGGACAACAAGGACAAGCTCGGTGGCGTGGATATTGGCTCGATCGAAGCCTTGATCAAGGAAGGTCGCGCTGCGGTCGAGAAACAAGACGACGAGAAGGTGACGGACGTCTTGGCGCGGCTCGAGAAGGAAGCGCACAACTTGGCCTCCAAGATGTACGAAGGCGCCGGCGGGCCGCCCGGTGGCGGTGCAGCCCCCGGTGGCAGTGGTGCCGGGCCGGCGAGCGCGGGCGCGAAGGAGGACTCCAAGAAGGGTGACGTGATCGACGCCGAGTTCGAAGAAACGAACTGACGTTTTCGCCTGACCCTGGCCCGTTGGCGCAGCCGCGCCGACGGAAGGAGGAACGCGCGTCTGATTCGGCAAATGCCGAGTTGGGCGCGCGTTCTGTCGTTTTGTGTCTTGCGGGGGGGCGTGTAGAGTCGTTCCAATGTTGAAGGAACGCTCGAACTTGGGTTCGCTTTGGGGTTCGTTCCAGGTGTGGCTCGGCGCTGTGCCCGTCGTGCTGCTCGGCTGCGGTGCGTCTCCGCCGGCAGCGCCGCCGGCCGCGCCGGTGGTCAGTGCCGCACCGATCGCGAACGCCAAAGAAGAGGCGCCAGACTTGGCCCCCGTGGGCGCTCCCGAGGAGCTGATCGCCTTGTCGCGTTTCAAGAAGCCGGAGACCGCCATCGAGACCGTCGCCGCCTGGGCCAACTTCCCGTACAAAGTGCAAGACGTTCTGCCGTCGGAATTGAAGGGGCTCCAAAGCGTGATCGCCTGGGACGCTCCGCTCGAGGCGGCGGTCGCGCTCGATCCGGCCGGTGAGGGCAAGGTCCCCGAGCCGCTCGCGGTGGTCTCGCTCGGCCTGACCTCACTCGAGGCCGCGCTCGACTTCGCGCGCAGCAAGGGACAATCGGTGCGTCGACTTCGACCCGGTGTCTATCGCGTCGGTGACTCCGATCAGATCGCCTGTGCTGCGGGCGTCGCGCTGGGAAGCGCGCCAGCGCGCTTGGTGTGCGGTCATCGCCCGCACGATGTCGACGGGCTGTTCAACTACGCGACTCGCGGTTTGCCCAACGAGCCGCTGCCAAACGTGGATTTTCAGCTGGAGATTCGGCTCGAGCCGATCAAAAAGAAGTACCAGGCAGAGCTCGGCTCGGCGCGCCTGCTCGCTGGCTTCTTGTTGCGAGAGGTTCAAGTCGACAATCCGCGCTTCGACCGCGCGCTCTCCGACGTGGCCTACAGCTTGATCGACGAGGCCACGGCAGTCGTCCATGATTTGGACCGGGTGCGCGTCGACGGTGCGTTGGATGCCAGCAAGAACCTGATCGACGCGCGCATCGACCTGAAATTCGTCGCTCAAAAGTCTTGGCTGGTGCAGGCCAGCTCCGAGACCGTTCCGATGCTGGCACCCGCGCCGGATTTGTTTTGGCAAATGCCGGCGGACAGCACGCAGGCGGCATACAGTGTTGGCTGGAAGCCCGGGCGACTCAGGCCCATCGGCAAGACTCTGGCCGAGCTCGCGGACGGCTACCTCGAATCGGAGAAGATGCCGGCGGCGCTGCGCAATCAGGCAGCCAAATCGCTGGAGTTATTGTTCGACCAGAGCACCAAGCAGGTGCGTGCTCAAGGCGAGCTCGCTCAGACACCGAGCGATCCGCTGCTGGCGGCTGATTATCGCGTGTTCGGCTGGCAAGTGGGCGCGCTCGAAGGTGACCCGAAGAACCTGTTCGCGCTCCTGGATGCGCTTTCGGCGACCTTGGGCAGCCGCGATCTTGCGCGCCTGCTGAAGACGCGCGCCAAGTTGGACGCCACGCTGCTGCCGAAGGTGAGCTCGCACGGCGTGCAAGTGCGCGGCTACAAACCCGGAGCAAAAGCTTACCGCTTGGATATCTCGCGCCAACTCTTCGAAAAGTTCGCCAAGGAGCAGCTCAAGCTCGAGCCCGCGACCAAGGGCAAGCCACTCGCCAAGACCGTGCCGCTCACGTTGATCGTCGCATTCGACGGCGAGCGCACCTGGGTGGGTCTTTGCCCGGACGAGAAGGCGTTGCTGCAGCGCCTCGAATCGCTGAAAGATCCGCAAGCGCCCGTGCTGCGCAGTCGAGCAGGTTTGGAGGCGCTCAAGGGCACGCCGCATGCTGCTGGCGGTTTCCTCACGCTCAATCGCTTCGCGAGTCAGCTGAGCGCGCTGGGCGCGAGCTCCGCCGAAACGCAGAAGCTGTTCACGGCGCTGCCCCATCACGGCGACACGCCAGTCTTGTTCAGCTACGACGTGAGCCCGAACGGTCCCGAGATCAGCAGCACCTTCACTCTGCCTCGCGCCGCGGTCGAGGATCTGGGTGCCTTGGTCCCCGTGCTGGTGTTGATGGCCGGAAAGCACGGCTCGACCCTGGCCAGCCCGTGACAGGCGCGCGAGCCGCTTCAATAAGCGCGTGAGCCGGAGCGGAGCTTTCGCCGGGCCCAAACTTGCCCGACGAGCGCGCCTGGGATTAATCCGGGACGACGATGTACGACTTCAGGCGACACCTGACCACACTGTGTGCGGTCGCAGGTTTGGCGCTGGTTTCGGGGCGTGCCCAGGCCTGGGTCGAGAGCGAGATGCGCTCGCAGACCGCCACGGTGGACGTGGATCGCGCCGGCAAGGCGATTGTCACCGAGGAGCTCACGCTCTCCGTGCGCGGTGGTCCCTTGCCTGGGTTCGAGCTGCGCGGCGTCGATTTGGACGCTGAGCCGCTGCCCGGCGCCAGCGTGTCGTCGCTCCCGAACTCCAAAGTGCAGCTGCCTCAGACGCCGCTTCTGCTCGACAAGCGCGACGACGGCAGCCTGCGCATCGAGGTCGATCGCGAAAAGGGCCTGCGCACCGGCGTCTACTCTTTTCGCTTTCAATACCGCACCGATTTGCTGGCACGCGACTTGATTCGGCGTGAAGGAAACGAGGTCATCGTGCGCTGGATCGGGCCGCGCTTCGAGCAAGGCATCGACTCGGCGCGCGTCGTGTTTCGCTTGCCTGCGGGCCCGACTCCGCCCGTGCTGCCCGACATGAACGACAGCGCCGGACGCCTGCAAGATGGAGACGCGCTCGGCGGTGTGTTCATCAGCAACCTGCATCGCCTCGCGGACAAGGACGAGCTCGACGTCGTGCGTCCGCACGTTTCACGCGGCGAGCCCGTGCTCTGGCGGGTGCGCGTGAGCGCCAAGGCGTTCGATGCCTTTGCCAACCCGACACCTGCGCCGCGACTCGAGAAGAGCAATGGCGGCCATGCACTGTCGCTCGGCAGCGGCGCACAGCCGCGCCAGCGCCTGGGTTGGTGGCTGGGTGCGGCGCTCTCGGCACTCGCATACGCTTGCGCGGTCGCTGGCAAATCCCGCTATTTTTCGGCCATGTGCGCCGCGCGTGCCGCGCTGCCGCGCGCGCTCGTGCCCCTGCCGGTTGGGCTGCGCGCGGCGGCTTCGGGCACCCTGGTCGCGGCTGCGCTGATCGGCGCCGCCTGGTTCGACCAGCCGACGCTCGGCGCCGCGCTGCTGGTTTCGGCCATGGCCTTGGCTTGCCAATACGCAAGGCCGGCCAAGCTCGTCCTGCGTGGACCGGGGCAATGGCTGGCGCTTTCGGATCGAGAAGCGTTCTCGCGCGAACGAGCCCTGCTCGCTGGGCGTTTTCTGGATGCTGGCACTTGGCCCGGCTTTGCGCTGTTCGCCGCCTTGTGCGCTGGCTCGTGGCTCGCGGCGTGGTTCGTGTTTGCTCACGCTCCCTATCAAGCGTTGCTGCTCGTGCTCGGCTCGGCTTGCCTGCTTCCGCTGTTCTTCACCGGGCGCGTGGCAGAGCTGCCGGAGGACTTGGCGATCCGACCGCGCGCGCTGCTCTGGGCGCTCGCGACTCGCCTGCGACGCGCCCCGGGTGTGAAGGTCGTGGCTTGGGCACGGATCCCGGAGGGGCGCGCGCAAGCGGATGAATTGCGCCTCTTGGTGCAAGTTCCGGGCGCGCTGCGTGGCTTGCTGGGCGTGGAAGTCGGCGTGGAATACGGCAGCGCCGGCGGTTCCGTGGCGGCGCCGTTCGTGCTGGTCCGTGCGCGCGAGGGCTCGCGGGTGGTCGAAGCGCTGCCGAAGGAGCTGGTCTGGACGCGCGGTCGCAAGGCCGACGAACGTGCAGCGGTACTGCGCCCGCGCTTGCCCACGGTGACCCATTGCGAACAGCTGGTGCTCGAGCTGATTGTGCAGCTGCGCGAGGCACAGCAGGCTGCTGGTCAACGCCCGGGTTCGGGCCGCGCGAACGCGCACACGGCCGCATCCCGCAGCGTGCTGTCCCCTGCGCACGTGCTCTAACTGCGCCGGGTCAGCGCTTGTAGTTCCAAGTCGTGTCGGAGTCACAGACCGACAGGCCGCCCGCGCCGTCGCTGACCAGGATGGATGCGGTCATGTTGGCTTGGGCCGTCTTCCCGTCTGCCGAGACCACGAAATCGTAAGTCAGAATGTACAAGTCGTAGTCGAGGCCCGAATCGGTGGTCATGCAATCCAGGGTCAAGTCGTTGAGCGAAGCCTTGCGACTCTCCACCACGTCGGCCAAAATTTCGCAGTCCGTGCCGGGGTTCAAGACGAGATCCGAGAGTGTGCCGGGAGCGAACGTGTCCGTGCCGCCGGCCATCACGTCCGAGGTCTTCGCGGGGTTATCGTCACAGCTGGTCGTGTTCTTGCCGCCGGTGACGGTCCAGGTGCCCGTGAACAGTGAGAGGTCTACTTCACCCGCGCCGCCGCCGTTGGCCGCGCCACCCGGCGGGATGGAGCTGGAGCCGCCCGCCGGGTTCGCGCTCCCGCCCGCGTGATTTCCCGCGCCGCCCACGCCCGAACCGCTCCCGCCCGAAGCTTTCCCCGCGCTGCCCGCGCTCGAGGTCGAGGTCTTGCCGCTGCTGCCGGCGCTGCCGTTGCTCACGTCATCGAGCGGCTGCACCAGCAGGCAGCCGGGAAGAGCCAATAAAACGAGCCAGCCCCAGGCCGTCGTCTTCATAGCGTGCCTCCCAGCATCAGGCCGGCGACTTGGGGTGAGACGATGGGCGTGAGCTGGAGCGGCGCGGTGCTCGCCTTGGCACTTTCGTGTTTGCTGCCCGTGACCAGGAAATACACCAAGACTCCGGCTGAAACGGCAGCGCCGCCGATCAGGACCGCGTTCACGATCCCGAGCGTCTGCGCCGAGTCATGCTTGTCGACGTTCGATGGATCATCGTTGAAGTCGCTGCGCTTGCTCGAATACATCACCCCGGTGACGACCGCCCCGGTCACGAATGCACCGGTGGCAATGCCCGAGACGATGGCGCCGATGTTCGGGCCCGAGCTCGGCGCGGGAGCTGGCGCTGGCGCGGGTGTGCCCGCTGGCGGAGGCGCAGCGACGGGCGCGGCGCCGGCGACGCCAGCGATGGGGGCCGGGCCGCCGGCGCTGTCCTTCAGCACCGGCACGGTGAGGGTGACACTGGTCGGGGTAGACGGCGTGTCGAAATTTTGGGTCGAAGGTTCTTTGCCCGGCGCGGACGCTTCCAGC
>DASSMT010000090.1:0-11614 GCA_035688655.1 Polyangiaceae bacterium
AAGGTTACCGTTCCGGTCTGCTTCAACACCTCCGGGATGCCCGCGACGAAGGAATTCACATCCGGGACCTGTGCCAGCACATTGTTGCCGAGCAGCAGATCTGCCTGCAGGCCCTCTGCGGCGAGCTTTCGTCCCAACTCTTTGCCGAAGAAGGCGACGCGGGTCTCGACGCCTCGCTCCACCGCGGCCTTGGCGACGTTCGCCGCGGGCTCGATGCCCAAGCAAGGCACGCCACGCTTCACGAAATATTGAAGGAGGTAGCCATCGTTGCTCGCCAGTTCGACCACGAAGCTCTTCGAGTCCAGCGAGAGTCGCTCGCTGATCATCGAAACATAGTCTTCGGCGTGTTTGAGCCAGGCGCTGGAGAACGACGAGAAGTAGGCGTATTCGGTGAAGATTTCCTCTACCCGTACGTACTCGCCGACCTGAACCAAAAAGCAGTTCCTGCAGACCCGGACGTGCAACGGATAAAAGTGCTCGGCGCGATCGAGCAGGTCCGCTGCAAGGTAACTCTCACACAGCGGCGACATCCCGAGGTCGACGACCGTATCTCGCAGGGGTGTTTCGCAGAAACGGCACAGGGGTTCCACCATGTCGGCAGCATACTTCGGTGCACGCCCAGGGCAAGCGCCGTTCCCGCTCGACAGGAAATCGAAGGCTGCTGAAGCGCGGTGGTCCAACCACGCAGCTGACCTGGAGCGCCGGCCATGAGCCCGTTGGTCAATCGCACTGCTGGTCGAAGTACTATTGAACTGCCCGAGAAGTCGCTGCCGTCGATCCGCGCGCAGCGTCGGCCGCGCTGGTCGCTGGATGCGGAAGCCCGACTGGGCTAATGGTCTTCATCGGAGTGATCTTCAAGCAAACAGCTCTGGCCGGGGCGTACGTGATCGAGATCGAGGCGCGGCTTGACGAGCGCGGCGCGTTCGCTCGCACTTTCTGCGAGCATGAATTCGCGGCGCATGGGTTACCCACGCGCTTTCCGCAGAGCAATCTGTCGCGCAACCTGCGCGCGGGGACATTGCGCGGAATGCACTACCGCGCGGAGCCACACACGGAGAGCAAGCTCGTTCGTCCCGCTACCGGAGGCATCTACGACGTCATCGTCGATTTACGCGAAGAATCGGGCACTCGCTATCAGAGCTTCGGGATCGAGCTGCTCGCCAGCGAAGGCAGCGCGTTGTTCGTCCCCGCCGGCTTCGCCCACGGTTTCATCACCCTTCAAGATGATACGGACGTGCTGTACCAGATGGGTGACTTCTTCAAAGCCGATGCGGCCCTCGGCTTTCGCTGGAACGATCCGTTTTTTGCCATTGCTTGGCCGCGCGAGCCAACCGTCATTGCCGAGCGCGATGCTCACTATCCGGACTTCGTCCCGAGCAGCGCCAATGGCTGAATCCGGCCCGCAGCCTCCTCCCAAGTCGGAAATGATCGCGTTGATTCGCGAGCTGTATCCGATTTGCCGGAGCATCACCGGCAACGGCGTCCGAGAGACGCTGGCGATTCTCGGACGCGAAATGCCGCTGCAGATCTCCGAGGTCCCGAGCGGAACGCAGGTGCTGGATTGGGTCGTGCCCAAGGAATGGAACATTCGCGATGCCTGGATCAAGAATGCGGCCGGCGAGCGCGTCGTCGACTTTCGGGCTTCGAACCTGCACGTGGTCAACTACAGCACGCCGATACATGGGCGCTTCGGGCTCGAGGGGTTGCGGCCGAGGCTTCACTCTTTGCCCCAGCAGCCCGACGCGATTCCCTACCGAACCGCCTATTACGAGGAGACGTGGGGGTTCTGCCTCAGCCAGCGGCAGCTCGATGCCTTGCCGCACGGTGAGTACGAAGTGTGTATCGACTCGACGCTCGCGCCCGGCAGCTTGACCTACGGAGAGCTGCTGATCCCCGGCGAGTCGCCCGAAGAAATACTCATTTCCGCGCACGTTTGTCATCCTTCGTTGGCGAACGACAATCTCTCCGGTGTGGTCTCGGCGCTGCTCCTGGCGCGCGAACTAGCCCGACAGCCGCGCGGCCGCCATTCGGTTCGTTTCCTGTTCGCCCCGGGTACGATCGGCGCCATCACCTGGCTTTCGCGCAACCGGGCAACGGCTGGGCAAATCAAGCATGGTCTCACGTTGACGTGTCTCGGTGACGGTCACCCGTTCACCTTCAAGCGGACTTTTCTGGGAAAGCACGACGTCGATCGCGTGGCAGCACAGGTGCTTGGAGCATCTGGATATGCCCATCAGCTGATCGATTTCTTCCCTTACGGGTACGACGAGCGGCAGTTCAATTCGCCCGGCTTTCGCCTGCCGATCGCCTCGTTGATGCGGGGCAGGCACGGGCAGTTTCCCGAGTATCACACGTCACTCGACAACCTGAATTTCATCGACGAAGAGCGCCTCGGCGAATCGTATCAGGTGCTGCGCGAGATCGTGGACGGTCTGCAAAAGAATGCGCGCTACGTCAACCTCGAGCCATATGGCGAGCCGCAGCTCGGTAAGCGCGGCCTGTATCGGGCGGTCGGCGGCACTGGGTTACCGGGCTTGCAATTTGCCATGTTGTGGGTGCTCAACATGTCCGACGGCCAACATTCGTTACTCGACATCGCGGAGCGTTCGGGTTTGAGCTTCCGAGAGATCCAACTGGCCGCGAGCTTGCTGCACGAACATCGGCTGCTGCGCGAAGAACCCGAACCCCATGCACTCGCAAACCCCTAACATTTCGAGGAGACATCGCCCATGAAGGTCGTTCTGTTTTGTGGTGGTCTAGGAACCCGCCTGCGCGAATACTCCGAGGGCATACCAAAGCCGCTCGTACCCATCGGATACCGGCCGATTTTGTGGCACGTGATGCGTTACTACGCACACTACGGGCACAAGGATTTCATCCTGTGTCTGGGGTACAAGGCGGACAAGGTCCGGGAGTATTTCCTCAACTACGACCAATACGCGAACAGCGACTTCACGATGAGGCAGGGGCAGAAGGAGCTACATCACAGCCAACCAGACATTCACGACTGGAACATCACCTTCTTGGATACGGGTCTCAAGTCGAACATCGGCACGCGCCTGATGCTCGCCAAACCCTACCTGGAGGGGGAAGAGATGTTCTTGGCAAACTACAGCGACGGTCTCACCAACCTGCCGCTCGACACGATGATTTCCGAGTTCTCCGCGACCGACAAGGTCGCCGGCTTCATCTGCGCCACACCCTCGCAGAGCTTTCACGTCGTCTCGCTCGACGCAGATCGGAACGTCAACAAGATCCAAGCCGTTCGTGACACGAACATCATCGTGAATGCCGGGTATTTCGTGCTGCGCAAGACGATCTTCGACTACATGAATTTCGGTGAGGAGCTGGTGCTCGACCCGTTCCAACGCCTGATGAAAGAGAAACGCTTGCTCGGGTTTCCGCACGACGGCTTCTGGGCGATGGATACCTTCAAAGAACAGCAAGAGTTGACGGATCTGTACAATTCGGGGAACGCCCCGTGGGAAGTTTGGAAGCGGTCGGAGCTCGCCAACGGCGGCGCGGCAGGTCGGCGGAAGTAGTGTTGGTGGCCAGAACGATGCGGCTCTCGCGGACATTCGCACTCCCGCCGCTGGCACGCGTTCGCTCCCGCCTCGCACGTACGGGCACGACGGAGCCAACGTGAGCGAGCGCGCGCTTCCATTTCGAGACCAGGTAGCGCTGGTGACCGGCGCCAGCGGCGGCATCGGGGGCGCCATTGTACTCGCGCTGCTCGAAGGCGGTGCCACCGTTCACGCGCTGGGCCGCGACCTCGAACGCCTCGCGCACTTGCGCCAACGCGCTAGCGATGCGCCTGGCACGCTTGCGACCCATCGCACGGAGCTGACGCGAGATTCCGAGCTCGCGGAGCGGGTACGCGAACTCTCGCTTGGCGGCAATCGACTCGACGTGCTCGTTCATTGCGCAGGCCGCATCTCGTATGGGACCATCGCGGATAGTCCGATCGAACAGCTGGATCAGCTGTATGCGGCAAACGTGCGCGGTCCCTACCTTCTGACTCAGCTGTGCATGCCGCTGCTCGTCAGCTCACAGGGGCAAGTCGTCTTCATCAACTCCAGCGCGGGGCTCAGCGCGAGCGCGGGGGTTGGAGCGTACGCTGCGACCAAACACGCGCTGAAGGCGCTGGCCGACGCGCTGCGCGACGAAGTGAATGCCTCGGGGATTCGTGTGCTGAGCGTGTTCCCGGGTCGAACCGCGACGGCATTGATGGTCGAGCGGTACGCCCTCGACGGCCGCGCCTATCACCCGGAGCTCTTGCTGCAGCCTGAGGACATCGCCAGCATGGTGCTCGCGTCTTTGGGCCTGCCGCGCACGGCCGAGCTGACCAACATCAACATTCGTCCCATGCAGAAGTCCTATTGAGTGCCGGGCTCGAACGCTGCTGCATGACGAAGCTCGGGCACGAACTGGCCGGGCCTCAGAGGCCCAGCGCACGGCTCGGGCGCGCTCCGAGCAAGCTGGTCATTCGTTACCGGCGCCGCGCAGGCGACGGGCTGCTGCGCGTAGCCGAAGAGCGTTCTCGTACCCAACGAGGCGTGACAGGATTCGTATCGGCGCAGACGATTGCGGTGGATACGCGAGCCCGAGCCCTCGCAGCCAGGTGATGATCTGACCGAATGCCTGCGGATCGTGTTGCTGATAGAAGTCGATCATGCGCGTGTAGCGCCTTGCCAGCGCGTCTCGAGCTTCAATGGATGGCGTTCCGGTGCTGCTGCGAGCTCGCAAGAAGTCCTCGACGTTCTTGAAGGTCTGCAGCAAGTTGCGCATCGCTTGCGGGTTCTTGATGTAGCTGTGCCACAGCGAGTTCGGGGATTGACGGTACAAGAACGCGGGCTGTTCCGAACGTGCCGCGCGAAATCGTCCTCCCGCCATCGCAATCCGAAGCATCAAATCGATGTCCTCGCCCAGGTTCGGCTTTTCGAAGAAGCCGTTGAGCTTTTCCAGCATCGCTCGCCGCACCAGAGTCGGGCCTACGTAGCCGAACGAAAAATCGTTCAGAATGGCCACGATCTGATCGCCATCGAGGGACGCTTGATTCACTGCCCCGGTACGCCGCCACTGCCCGGCCTGCAGCTCCAACTGCTGCCAAGCAGAATAAATCACGGCCACCTCTTCCGGCGCGTTCAGGGCGCACTCTACTTGCAGTTGAAGCTTGTGCGGTTCGAGCAAGTCGTCTTGGTCCAGGAATTGGATCCATGCCCCACTGGCACGACGCCAACCGATGTTGCGCGTGGCTGCAGCCCCGCCGTTCTTCTCGCAGGCGATGACCTGACTATTGATCGGATGCTCAGCCAGGAATCGTCGCGCAATGTCGACGCTGTCGTCGGGTGATTTGTCATCGACGACTAGAACTTCGATATTCTCGTGCGGGTAGGTTTGGCCGATCACGCTGCCCAAAGTCAGCTCGAGCCATTCCGCGGCTTTGTAGGTTGGGATGACGACGCTTACGATCGGAGGCATTGTTCTCCCATTCTGGCTGCGATGCTCAACTCAGCGGCAACTTGCGACGCCCGGCGAGTCGCGACTTGACTCGTTCCAGCGTGGACGTTGGCTGAGAGATCAGGCGGCCGAAGCCCCCCAGCACCTTGGGCACGGTCTCCCGTAGCTCGAGCGTCCGCCCGATCGTGGCCAGGCCAGCGCGATGAAAATTCCAGAACTCTGGCTCGCGATTTCGCAGGGCGCTGAACGCCAGAAACCGATAATAGTAATCCCATTTCCGCGTGCTCAGGCGCTCGAACTCTTCACTACTGAGTACGCGGCGACCATGCTGCTCGAGCGTGATCAAGTAGTCGAGCGGATCTGGGTTGTAGCTGGCTCGCTTGGAGGTGATCGATTCATCCTGAGTTCGGCAAAAACTTTCGATCTGGTGCACGAAACCAAAATCGTGATCGCGCAATATCTCGTAAGCCGCTGCGGTGTCCGAGTTCGGATATCCCGTCGGGTAGAATGCTTTGCGCGCGCGCACCACGTCGCCGCGATACAAGACGACGCTGGGCGTACCGAGCACGAAGCATTCACTCGTCAGCATCAGCCGGCACGTTTCGTTTCCCGATAGATGCCACGTGTCGTGCGGGAGGCCTTTGCCGCGTGGATCGATCCCGTTGAGGTAGTACGAGCTGACCAACCCAATCCGTGGATCGCGCTCCGCCACCTCTACCAAGTCACGCAAGCAGTCCGGAAATATCAGGTCGTCTGCCTGGACCACCTTGACGTATTTGCTGTCCGCGCCGATGTGCCGGAGCGCGCCGTTGTAGTTGTCGATCTGGCTGACGAAGGTGTCGTTGTCGAACAGCTTGATCCGCGAGTCCTGTGACGCGTATTTCTGCGCTACCTCGCGGGAGCCATCGGTGCTCTTGTTGTTGACCAACAAATATTCGAAATTGCCGTGGCTTTGTGCCAACACGCTGTCGATCGCTTCAGCGATGTAGTCGACGGTGTTGTAGAACGGCGTAACCACGCTGACGCGCGGTTCGGGACGCTGAACCATGATTCCAGATATCACAAATTCTTGCAGGGCTACACGCAATATGGGGTCCGTTCCGACCTGGTTGTCGAGCTTCGACAGACCGGGAAAATAGGCGCAGCCGCTCAATCGCTCGCTCGCTCATCGCGTGTCGCGCTACGCCGCAAACCGGCGGACCAGAACCGAGTCTGCCAGGTCCGCCCGAACGTCCGTGTAGTCCGCTTTCAGAAGTGCACGGTCGCAGCGACTGACGGCACCCCGTTGGTGTCGACGATGAACAGCATGTAGTAGCCAGGGATCGCGAGGTTCGAGTTCGCGGGTGCCGTGACGGTCAACGCGCTGCTGCTCGCCGTGAAGGTCAGCGGGAGGAAGCGTTGCGCCATGTTGATCTGGTGAGTCGTGCTACCGAATCGGATCAACGAAACAGATGCAATGCGTGCGGCGTCGGGGGTCTGCACGCTGAAGGACTGACCGTATTGGAGCGTCGACGGCGCCGAACTGATCACCGGTCGCGGGCCTTTGAACAGGTACGGCGGTGAGTAAAACTCCGCCGTGAACTGGTCGGTTGGAAGCGTTGCATTGTCGAAGCGGCCACCGCCGCCAACTACGACGCGCCCATCCGGGAGCAGCAGTGCGGTCGCGTGGTACAGACGCGGTACGTGCATTGCCGCCATGCTGGTGAACGTCTCGCTCGTGGGCGACCACATTTCCGCGGGTAGAATTCCGTTTGCGACATCCAGAGCTGCGGTCGTTGGGCCGCCACCGGTTACGAGCACATTGCCATCTGGCAGGATGGTTTCGACGTGGAAGGTGCGCGGATACTGCATCGATGCGACCTGGCGCCAAGTCGGCGAGGACTGATTTGCGTCCAACACGTAGGCCGTGGTTGCCGTATTGCGTAGCGGCGCGTCGGGATCGCAGGACGTGCCGGTCTTCAAGAACTTGCCGGGCAAGTACATGGCAGCGCTACCGCCGTCCACCTCCGGCCCGCCGATGGCCGTCCAGGTGAGCGCGTTGAGGTCGAGCACCTGGCTGACCATGGGGTGCTCGGTCGTCGAAGTGACGATGACTCGGCCGTTCGGCAGCACGAAGACATGTGGGTAGTAAGCGAAAGTGAACGGCGCCGAGGTCAGCCGGGTCCAGCTATTCGTCGCCGGATTGAAGATCTCCTGAATGTTGACGAAGCAGGCTTCGCAGTTGCTTTCACCGGAAGTGACGAGCTGACGGCCGTCGGGGAGGCCGGTCACCGTGGGATACCAGCGCGGAGTTGCCATGTCGGGTGCAACTGTCCACGACTGCGTATTCGGATTGAAGATGTTGGCTGCGGTCAACCCCATGTGGGCCGTGATGTGCCCGCCGACGACCAAGATCCTGCCGTCTGGCATTTGATCGTGAGCGCCGCAGAAGATGTTCACGGGCGCGGGGACCGCGGTGTAGGTGTCCGTCGTGTAGTCCCAAACGCGTGCGTCAGGGCCCCAGATCTGACCGTCGGACATCAAAATCTTGCCGTTCGAGAGCAACGTCTGGTGCACCGAAACCAGCGGCATGGGCACCGCGCCCGACCACTGACCCACCACGGCTGGATCGGCCGAACTGCTGTTGGACAGGGTGACCGATACCGAAGTGGCCGAGCCGACGAGCTGGGCGCCGTTCAGCGCCGAGGCACCCAACGTGTGAGCACCGTTGCCGAAGGTCGCGGTGTCGAGCAGAAATGAGTAGGGGCTGCTCGTGCTGGGGACTCCAATCGGGTTGCCATCGACCAAGAGCTGAACGCTCTGTATGCCCGATTCATTGTCGTTTGCCGTCACGCTGACAGTGACGACTCCGGAAAGCGTGGCGCCTGCGGCTGGCGACGTCAGCGCGACCGAGGGCGGCGTGGTATCGACGGGCACGGGCGCACCGGCGCGGAACGCGACCATTTGCATGATCCAGCCGCCCAACGCGACGGGCGCGGTAGCGTTATATGAACCCGCGCTGTTGACGACCCGGTCTTCCAAGATGTCCGCGTTGGGCACGGTAATCATGCGTTGGGTGAACCCAGCCCCGGGGCCCGACGTCGTCGTGGTCACCAAGTTTGCAGCGACCAACAAATCGGTGGTGCTGGAGGTGAGCACGCTGCTGGTGGAGCTCAGAGCGCTGTTGCCCTGACCCGTGGCAACGACATCGAGCGGGTTGCTGCTGTCGAGCCCGCTATACTCGGCGATCCGCACATCCGGATACGCGGCAGCCGGCGTGAACGCGACGGACACCGTGTTACTCCCGGCGGACGCCGAGGCAACGTTCTTGGCATAGTAGATCGCGTGGGAGCCGATGCCCGCGACGATCGTGGGCCCGACCGCCAGCGTGTAGACGTTGCCTTTGGTATCGGAGACGCTGTTGATCGTCGCGCTGGTGTCGTTCCAGCCAATCGCCACGACGTTCAAATCACCCGTGAGTTGCGCCTGCGTGTACGCGACGCTGACCATGCTGCTCGGGCCCTGCGGGTCCGCATAGTTGCCCTGCACATAAGCCGGATTGGCTGCGACACCCGGCGTGGCCGCGGTAGCGACGTTGGAGTATGCGCTCAGGTTTCCAGCCGCGTCGGTCGCCTGGACGCGATAGCTGTAACTCGTTCCGGCGCTGAGGGTGGTGTCCGATGACGTCGTGGTCATCGCTGCCGTGGTGTACGCAAAATTCGTGCAGTTCAGACCCTGGCAGCGCTCGATCATGTAGGCAGTCACGCCCACGTTGTCGGTCGCAGCGCCCCAACTCAAATCGATCTCTCCGTTCGACACCAAGGTTGCGGTCAGGTTCGCGGGCGCGCTCGGCGCTACCGCGTCGGGAGCCGTCGTGGTCGCGGTCGAGGTGTTCGAATAGGCGCTCAAATTGCCGGCGCCATCCGTGGCACGCACCCGATAGCGGTACTTGCCGCCTGGGGTGAGCCCGCCATCGGTGTAGCTCAGACCAGTGGTCGTCGCGATTTGTGCATAGGCGCTGCAGCTGTAGCCGGTGGTGATCGTGCAGCGCTCGAGGAGATACCCGGTGACGGCCACGTCGTCCGTCGAAGCGCCCCAAGTCAGTGCGATTTGGGTGCCGGAGACCGTAGTCGCCGCCAACGTCGACGGCGCGCTCGGCGCTTGAGTGTCGGGGGCGGGGGTGGTGGCGCTGGCCGTGCCGGAGTATGCGCCGAGGTTGCCCGCCGCGTCGGTCGCTCGTACCCGGTAGCTGTAGCTCTGGCCGGAGCTCAGCCCGGCGTTGCTCCAGGTGAGCGCGGTCGTGCTGGCGACCTGCGTGAAATTCGCGCAACCGGCGCCCGCACAACTCTCGACCAAGTAGCCCGTGACCGCGACGTTGTCGCTCGCGGCGCTCCAACTCAGGTCGACTTGCGAGGCCGAGCTCGCGTTGGCGACGAGGTTCGCGGGTGCACTGGGTGGCTGAGTGTCGGGCGCCAGAGTGGTGGCGCTCGCCGTGTTCGAGTAGGGGCCGAGATTGCCGGCGGCGTCGGTCGCTCGCACGCGGTAGCTGTAGCTCGTGCCGATGCTCAGCCCCGTGACGTTCAGCGAGGTCGTGGTGGACGTCGCGATTTGCGTGAAATTCGAGCAGCTGGCGCCCGTGCAGCTCTCGACCAGGTAGCCCGTCACCTGAATGTTGTCGGTTGCTGCAGTAAAACTCAGGTTGATTTGCGTTGTCGACGCTGCGCTCGCCAGCAGGCTGGAAGGCGCGCTGGGTGGCGTCGTATCGGGCGGCGGTGGCGGCGAACCCGCGCCGCGAAACGCGACCAGCTGCATGATCCAGGAACCCGACAGCAGCGAAGAGGAGGCGCTGTAGGATCCCGCAGCCGTCACCACGCGGTCTTCCAGGATGTCGCTGTCGGGATCGCTGATCATGCGGGACGTGAACCCGGTTCCCGCGCTCGTGGTGATGGTCGAAACCATGTTGGCACCTACGAGGAGATCCACGCTGTTCGTCGTGGTCACGGCGCTGGTCACGGCGTTCGAGCCGGCGCCTTGCCCGACGGCCACGACATCGAGCGGGTTCACCGGATCGATGCCGTGATATTGGGCGATCCGCACATCCGGGTAGTCTGCGGCGGGGCTGAACGTGACCGATACGGTGTTCGTGTTTGCGGCCGCAGCGGCGATGTTCTTGGCGTAGTAGATCGACTGTGAGCCAAAGCCAGCTCGCACCGTCGGACCCACTGCGAGCGTGTACACGTTGCCGCTCGAGTCGGAGACGTTCGTCACTTGTGCAGTGGTGTCGTTCCAACCGACCGCCACGACGTTGAGATCGCCCGCGCTTTGCGCGCCGGCGAAGCGCACGGTGACGAGCGACGAAGGCACTTGCGGATCTGCGTACGTGCCTTGCACGAAGGTGGGATTGGCGGGGGCGCCAGAGGAGGTCACACCGCTCGCGACGACCGAGTACGAGCTCCGGTTGCCCGCGGCATCGGTAGCACGCACTCGATAGCTGTAGCTCGTGGCCGCTTGCAGCGTCGTGTCCGAGCTGCTGGTGCCCGTGGTCGTTGTCGTCTGTGTGAAATTCGAGCAGCCGGCGCCTTGGCAACGCTCGACCAAGTAAGCCGTCACCCCAACGTTGTCGGTCGAAGCGGTCCAACTCAGGTTGAGTTGGCTGTTCGAAACCACCGTCACGGCAACATTGGCCGGCGCAGTCGGAGCCTGGGTATCCGGGGGCGGCGTGGTGGTTGCGCTCGCCGTATTCGAGTAGCCGCTCAGATTGCCGGCCGCGTCCGTGGCGCGCACGCGGTAGCTGTAGCCGACACCTGCGGACAGTCCCGTGTCACTGAAGGTCGTCCCGGCGCCAGTCGCAATCTGCAAGAAGTTCGCGCAGCTGGTTCCGGTGCAGCGTTCGATGAGGTAGTTCGTGACGCCGACGTTGTCCGTCGCTGCGCTCCAGCTCAGGTTGATCTGCGCGCCTGAAACGGTCGTGGCCGAAAGATTGGCGGGCGCACTGGGCGGCTGAGTGTCGGGCGGAGCCGGCGTGAAGGCCACCACGGCATTCGAATACAGGCTGAAGTTGCCCGCGGCGTCCGTGGCGCGCACGCGATAGCCGTAGCTGGTGCTGGCGCTGAGCCCGGTGTTGCTGAAGCTCGTGCTGCTGGTGGTCGCGACTTGCGTGAAGTTGCTGCAGCCG
>DASSMT010000126.1:0-16941 GCA_035688655.1 Polyangiaceae bacterium
GCTCGGGGGCGGCTGGGAGGCGGGCGCGGCGGTCACCACGCTCTTCATCGAGGGCACCGCGTTCGAGCGTGGCGAGCTCGATTCGAACGCGCCGCGTCGACCGAGCCCGCCGCTCGAAGACCACCCCCTGGTGCGCCACTATGGCCTGCCACTTTCTCACCTCCAATTGACCAAAGCGCACCGCGCGGTGGAGGGTGAGCACCGCGCCGCGGCCTGGCGGGTGATGCTCGACCACGTGCCCGAGGCACGTATGCCGGCCGTGATTGCCGCCATGGAGACGGCCCTCGAGCTTTGGCAGGGTTACCGTGACGGCATAGCCGAAGCCTGCGGGCTTTCACGTTGAAGACTGGTTTCGGCGGCGCTTGTGCTCTAGCCTCCCGCGCCATGCTTCTCTTTCGGGTTCGTGGGTTTGCAGGAGGTTTGCTCGCTGGGATCCTGGGGCTGGGCCTGCCCGCATGCGGCGCGGTTTATCCGGAGCTCAGCACCCCTGTGCGTGCGGCGGGCACACGTCGTCTCGAGCCCCCGCCGCCCCCGGATCTCGTCTTCCTGAAGTTTGCAGGGGCGCACATCCCGACTCACACCCGCGACGGTCGGCAGTGGGACTCCGTGGGCGGCTCGGCGCCCGATCCGTTCGCCAAGCTCCTGATCGAAGAAAAGGAGATTTTGGTCACGCCCGTGCAGGCCAACACTCTGGCGCCGACCTGGCCGGATCAAAAGCTCGGCAACTATCGCATCCCGACTGGCGTGCCCGTGCGCATCGAGCTCTGGGACTCGAATCCGCTCAACAATCATCCGATTTGCGTGCAGACCGTCGGTGATCTGTTGGCCGAGACGAGCGAGGAACAAAACCTCGACCTACGCTGTGATAGCGGCGCAACGATCGAGCTCGTGGTCCAGCCGGCACACGCGAAATTTGGCCTTGGTTTGTACTACGAGCTCGGCAGCGAGGACATTCACGTGACGCGTGTCGTCGAGGAATCGCCGGCGGGACGCGCCAAGCTGATGCGCGGCGATCAACTGCTTCGCATTCAGGGGCGTGAGGTCAAAGGCATGGATACCGAGACCGCGCGCAGTCTGATCAATGCCAACGTCTCCACCGGGGTGAAGTTCGCGGTCCAGCGCCTGGACGGATCTCAGATCGAGGTGACGCTGAAAGACGGCCCGATCTACCCGACCGTCGACGAGGACATTCCGGTCGAGTGACGGGCGGCCGTGCGCTGACTTGCTTCGCTCACGCCGCGGGCTAATGCTGGGTTGATGACCGCCGCAGGCCCCCCCGACCCCGTGCTCGTCGTCTTGCAGCCCGCCCGCGGCACGCTGTCGGTCACGGGTAGCGAAGCCAAGAGTTGGCTCAACGGTCTGGTCACGTGTGACGTGCTGAAGGTCGAGCCCGGCCGCGGGGCGTTTGGCCTGGTGCTGAACAAACAGGGGAAAATTCAGAGCGAGGTCGAAATCGTCGCCAGCGAAGAGGGCCTGCTGGTCGGGGTCTCGCCTGGGGTCGCCGAGCGGCTGCTCGCCTCGCTAGACAAATTTCTGGTCATGGAGGACGCCGAGCTGAGCGACGTCAGCGCAGACTACCTGTGGGCGGATTTTCACGGGCTCAGTGCCGCCGCCCAGGCCGAAGCCGCGGTCAAGCTGTGCGGGGGCAGCGCGGCCAGCATTCGCTACAGCGAAGGCGCGGCCGCCACTTTGGTCTTCGAGCGCGATCAGCTGCTCGAGCTCGAGCGCTTCGTGGAACGCACACCTGCGCTGCGCCGCGCTACGGACGCGGATTGGGAGGCGCTGCGCATCAGCCAGGCCATCGGTCGTTTTGGAGTCGATTTCGGCGACGCCGACAACCCCCACGAAGCGGCGCTCGACCGTCGCGCGGTATCCTGGAACAAGGGCTGCTATCTCGGCCAAGAAGTCGTGTGCATGCAAGACATGCGCGGCAAGCTGAAGCGCCGGCTGGTGGCGCTCTCGCTCGACGCCGAGGCCGAGGCTCCACAGGTGGGCGTGGGCAGTCCCGTGACCGCTGGGGACAGCTCCGAAGCCGTGGGTGAACTCACGAGCGTTGTGCGGAGCCCGCTCACCGGCAAGCTGCTCGCGCTGGCCCGCGTCAAAAGCCCTTATTTCGACGGGAACATGCCGCTCGGGGTCGCCGGCAGGGCGGCCGCGTTTATCGCGCAAACCCCGACCGAAATGGGGTAGTTTCGAAGCTCAATGAGCTCTGAGAAGGAAGCCGGTCTGGTTCACTCGAGTCGCTTCACCGCAAGTGGCCTGCGCGTCGCCGACGACGTGCTCGGGCTGATCGAGAAAACACCACTCGTGCGCCTGGCCCGGCTCTCGCCGGCGGGCGGCGCCACGGTTTGGGCAAAGGCGGAGTTTTTGAATCCCGCGGGCAGCGTCAAAGATCGTCCCGCGCTGTCCATGATCCTGAGCGCCGAAAAATCCGGCGAGCTCAAGCCGGGCGCGACTCTGATCGAAGCGACGAGCGGTAACACGGGCATCAGCCTGGCGATGATCGCCGCCGTACGCGGTTATCGCTGTCTCTTGGTCATGCCGGAGGACATGAGCCTCGAGCGGCGCTACATCTTGCGCGCGTACGGGGCCGAGATCGTTCTCACTCCGGCGGGTGATGGCATGTCCGGAGCCGTGAGCAAGGCCCTGCGTCTGCTTTCGGACACCCCCGGCGCGTTCATGCCCAGCCAATTCGACAACCCGGCCAATCCCAAGAGCCACGAGAGCGGCACGGCGCTGGAAATCCTGGAACAAGTAGGCAACTCGCTGAGCGCGTTCGTGACCGGCGTCGGGACGGGCGGCACGGTGACGGGGGTGGGGCGCACGCTCAAGAACAAGCTCGGCGGTGCAGTCAAAGTGTTCGCGGTCGAGCCCGCTGCCAGCGCGGTACTCTCGGGCAAGCCCGCCGGCATGCACGGCATCCAAGGTTTGGGCGCGGGCTTCGTGCCAGAGATCCTCGATCGCAGCGTGATCGACAATGTGATCGAGGTGACGGACGTCGCCGCCGAACGCATGGCGCGTCGCCTCGCTCGTGAAGAGGGCTTGCTCGTGGGCCCTTCGTCTGGCGCCAACGTGCACGCAGCCTGTGAGGTTGCCGGCCAACTCAAAGGCGGCAACGTGGTCACGATCTTGTGCGACTCCGGTGAGCGTTACCTGTTCTGAGGGCGTACGCGGCTAGCGGCCGGAGAAGTTGGGCTCGCGTTTGGCGCCCCAGGCGGCGACTCCTTCGCGAAAATCGCTGGAGCCGAGCAGCGCGGTCTGACCCTGCTTTTCACGCGCGAGCGCGGCTTCGATGCCGCTGCTCGCGGACTCGCGGACGGCACTCTTGATGGCCGCGAGGGCCAGCGGCGGTCCTGCGGCAAGCGTCCTGGCGAGCGCGAGCGCTTCTGCTCGCTCGTCTTCGGCGACGCGATTGGCGAGCCCCAGATTGAGCGCGAGCGCTGCGTCGATGCGTGTCCCGAGCAGCAGATACTCCAGCGCGCGGCCGAGCCCGACCAGACGCGGCAGCCAAAAGCTGCCCCCGCCGTCCGGCATCAGGCCGATGGCCACGAATTTTTCTTGCAGGTAGGCATCGGGCGACAGAATTCTGAGATCGCAGGCCAACGCGAGGTCACAACCGAAGCCCACGGCGGGCCCGCGCAGCGCCGCGATGAACGGCTTGGGCGCGTGCACGATGCTGCGGATCAACGCGTGAAACTGCTCGATACGCGGGCCGAAATCCGCGCCCGGCTCGAGATTGCCGAGCGTGCTTTTCAGATCCGCGCCCGAGCAGAAGGCCGCTCCTGCGCCGGTGAGCACGACGGCGCGCACGCTGGGATCGGCCGCGACCTCGGCGAGCCCTGCGCCGAGCGCGCTCAAGAGCTCGTGATCGAGCGCGTTTTTCGTCAGCGGCCGATTCATGATCAGCGTCGCCACCGGGCCCTCACGTTCAGCGAGCAGCACTGATTCCATGACTTCGCAGCTTAGCATCCCGGTCCGAGCCGCCCCGTGAAATCCGCGCGAGCCGCTCAGCCGGGCGCGTGCTAGTTCTGGCCTCGCCCTCGGGCCCAATTGCGCCCGTCCGACCGCACACCCCCCATGAGCAGCCGATCATTTCCGATCCCCGAAGCCTTACCGCTCGCTGAACAGCACGGTCAAACTTACTCCAGTCTGGTAGCGCTGATGCAACGCTTGCTCGGCGAAGGCGGCTGCCCGTGGGACCGCGAGCAGGACATGAAGTCCTTGCGCCGCTACGTCTTGGAAGAGGCGTGTGAGGTGATCGACGCCATCGACGAAAATGACCCCGCGCACATTTGCGAGGAGCTCGGGGACCTGGCGCTACAGGTCGTGTTTTTGGGCGAGCTCGCCCGGCGCCAGCAAGCGTTCGGGCCGGACGACGTGATTCGCGGCATCGTCAGCAAGTTGGTTCGGCGGCACCCGCACGTGTTCGGCGAGGTGCAAGTCAGCGGGAGCGAAGAGGTGCTGACGAACTGGGAGGCGATCAAGGCGGAAGAGAGCAAGGAGCGCGGCGTGCTGGACGGCGTGCCTCACTCGCTCCCCGCGCTGTACCGCGCGCAACGCATGAGTGAAAAAGTGAGTCGCGTCGGCTTCGACTGGCCCGACGGACGCGGCTCGCGCGACAAAGTGAGTGAGGAGCTGGCAGAGGTCGACGAAGCCATCGCCGGTGGCGACAAGCAACGCATCGCGGATGAACTGGGTGACCTGCTGTTCTCGTTGGTCAACTTGGCGCGCCATCACGGCGTGGACGCCGAGCTGGCGCTGCGCAACACCTCCGATCGCTTTGCGCGCCGCTTTGCCCACGTCGAACAGCGCGTGAAGGAGCAACACGGCGGTTGGCCTCGAGGGGCCGACGGCAAGCCCACCACGGGACTCTCGCTCGAGGAGCTCGATCGCTACTGGGATGAAGCCAAGCGGAGGGGCACGTGACGGCGGAGCCCAGCCCGGAGCCGCTGAATATCGAGGACCCGGTCGGCCGCCTGCCGGAGGAATGGCAGGCCGCGCTGAGCGCGCTCGGCGAGCGGCCGTTTCGCGCCAAGCAACTGTTTCGCTGGCTGCACCAACGCGGCCAGTTCGATCCGGAAAAGATGAGCGACTTGAGCGTGCCTTTCCGCGCGCGCCTGCGCGAGGCCGGCGTGGGGGAACCGCTGCGCGTGGACCAGGTCCACGAATCGAAAGACGGCACGCGCAAGTTGGTGCTCGAAGCCAAAGACGGAGCGCGCGTGGAGAGCGTGATCATTCCGATGACGGACGTGACCGACGCCGACGCCAGCGCTGCTCCCGAAGGCGACGAAGACGACGAGCCCCTGGCTGCGAAAGCGCGTGTCACGCTGTGCATCTCGACGCAGTTCGGCTGCGCCATGGGGTGCGTGTTCTGTGCCAGCGGCCAAGCCGGGCTGGTGCGAGGTCTCCGGGCGTCGGAAATCGTGAGTCAGGTATACTTGGCCAAGCGCTACCTGCGGCCCGACGAGCAGCTCGGCAATCTGGTGTACATGGGGATGGGCGAGCCACTGCACCATTACGAACAGACCGTGCGCTCGCTGCGGCTACTCACGCATGCCGATGGCCTTGCCATGAGCCCGCGTCGGATCACCGTCAGCACCGTGGGCTTGACCCCGGGCATCGAGCGCCTCGGCCGCGATTTCAGCGGGAAAATCGGGCTGGCCGTGTCCGTGCACGCGCCCAACGACGAGACGCGCGACCGGATCATCCCGATGAACCGCCGCTATCCGCTGTCCGAGCTGATGCGCGCCTTGCGCAGCTACCCGCTGCCCAAGCGCCGGCGGATCACCATCGAATACACGCTGATCGACGGCGTGAACGACTCGCCCAGCCACGCGCGGGAGCTTGCCACACTCTTGCGAGGCATTCCCAGCAAGGTCAACTTGATCCCCATGAATCCGATCTCCGCCTCGGAGCTCAGAGCGCCGAAGTCGGAGGCGGTCCGTCGCTTTCAAGACATCCTCGCCAACGCCGGCTTCAGTTGCTTCGTGCGCACGCGCCGCGGTGACGAGGTGTCGGCCGCTTGCGGGCAGCTCGCCATGGCAGATGACTTGGTCCGAAAAAAGCGGGAACGCGAAGAGCTGCGCACCCAGACCAAGAAGGCGTGATGTTCGACAAACTGCTGGTCGCCAACCGCGGCGAAATCGCCTGCCGAATCTTCCGCACCTGCGAGCGGCTCGGGATCCCGACCGTGGCCGTGTTCTCGGACGCGGACGTGCTTTCCCCGCACGTCGCCCAGGCAGACGAGGCGATCCGCATCGGCCCGGCCAAGGTGAGCGAGAGCTACCTGAATATTCCGGCGATTTTGGCGGCAATCACCGATGTCGGCGCAGACGCGGTGCATCCGGGCTACGGCCTTTTGAGCGAAAGGCGCGCGTTCGCCGACGCAGTGCGCGAAAGCGGCGCGGTCTTCATTGGCCCTCCGAGCGCCGCCCTCGACGCCTTCGGCGACAAGATCGAAGCGCGCCGAGTGGCCCGCAGTGTGGGCGTTTCTCCACCGCCCGGCAGCGAACGACCGGTCGATCCCAAGGACAGCCTGGCGCTGAGGTCGGAAGCCGAACGCATTGGCCTACCGCTGTTGATCAAAGCCGCTGCGGGCGGGGGCGGCATCGGCATGCAAATCATCCGCGACCTCGCCGAGCTCGAGCGCGCAGCGCAGACCTGCGCCGATCGTGGCCTTTCCGCCTTCGGTGACGGACGGATCTACCTCGAACGCTACCTGGAAGGCCCGCGCCACATCGAGGTGCAGGTGTTCTGCGACGCACACGGCAACGCCGTCGCGCTCGGTGAGCGCGAATGCAGCGTGCAACGCCGGCATCAAAAAATCATCGAAGAGTCGCCCTCGCCAGCTGGTTTTTTCAGCGGGCCCGGGGGCGCAGAGCGCCGCGCAAAGCTCTTTCATGCGGCTCTATCCGTGGTGCGCGCGGCCGACTATCGCGGCGCGGGCACGGTCGAGTTCGTCGCCGACGCACAGGGCGAGCTGTATTTTCTGGAGGTGAACGCGCGGCTGCAAGTCGAGCATCCAGTGACCGAGCTCGTGACGGGCCTGGATCTCGTGGAGTTACAGCTGCGCGTGGCTGCAGGGGAGGTGCTGCCGCGCGAAGCCTTGCAGCCGACATCGGCGGGCCACGCAATCGAAGTTCGGCTATATGCCGAAGATCCGCAGAAGGGCTTCTTGCCTCAACCCGGCTTGCTCCGGCATTTCGAGCTGCCGAGCGAGCTGCCCGGCGTGCGCATCGATTCGGGCGTGATCGCCGGCCAAGAGATCACCCCGCACTACGATCCGATGCTGGCCAAGATCGCCGCTCACGGCCAGACCCGCGAGCAGGCGCTCGAACGCCTACGAGCCGCGCTTGCCGCCTGTCGAGTCGAGCTCGTCGGGCCCAAGGGGCCGAAAGCCACGAACCTCGCGTTCCTGCAAAAAGTGCTCGGCTCGGCCGAATTTCGCAGCGGCACGTACGACACGGGGCTTGCGGAGCGGCTCAATCGCGGCTGAGCTGAGAACCCTCACCATGTCCGAAAACGGCAGCGATGCGGCAGACTCGTCGGCGCGCCGCGCCACCCTCGAGCGAGCGCGTGCTTGGGCGGCGAGCGATCCCGATCCGCTGACCCGAGCAGAGCTCTCAGCGTTGATCGATGCTGCCAATCATGCCGAGCTTCACGAACGCATGCTCGGCGATCTGGAGTTCGGCACTGCGGGCTTGCGCGGCATCGTCGGTGCGGGCAGCGCGCGCATGAACTTGGCGGTCGTCATTCGCGTGACGCGCTCGCTCGCCGAGCAGCTGCTCGGCCATGCGCACGACGCGCGCACTTTGCCGGTCGTGATCGGCTGCGACGCGCGGCTGGATAGCCAGCGCTTCGCGGACGCAGCTGCGCGCGTGCTGCTCGCTGCCGGTATCCCAGTGAAGCGCTTTGCCGAGCCCGTGCCCACGCCGTTCGTCGCCTATGCAGTGCGCGCGTTCGCGGCCAACGCGGGTATCATGATCACCGCCAGTCACAACCCGCCCGAGTACAACGGCTACAAATTGTACTGGCAAAATGCGGTGCAAGTGGTGCCGCCCACCGATCACGAGATTTTCGCGCGCATGCGCGCGCTCGGGCCGGCGAATGCCGTCCCACTCGCGGATTTGGCTGCGCAGGAGCTGATCGGCGAAGACATCGTAGAGCGCTACTTGGCGGAGGTGCGCGCCTCGCTGCCGCGGATCCGCGCGGATCGACAGCTCGGCATCGTGTACACCGCCCTTCACGGTGTGGGTGCAGCGGTCGTCGAACGGCTCTTTCGCGACGCCGGCTACGCGAACTTTCACAGCGTGCCCGAACAGCGCGAGCCGGACGGTCATTTCCCGACGGTTCACTTCCCGAATCCGGAAGAGCCCGGCGCGCTCGATCTGGCGCTCGCGCTCGCTGCGGAAAAAAGCGCCGAGCTCGTGATCGCCAACGATCCGGACGTGGATCGCCTGGCGATCGCAGTGCCCAGCGCGAGCGGCCGATTTCGGACCCTGACCGGCAATCAAATCGGCCTGCTCTTGGCGGATTTTGCGCTTTCACACGCCTCCTTGGGCGCGCGCTGGTTGGTGCTTTCGTCGATCGTCTCGTCGCCCATGCTGGAATGCATCGCGCGCGCGCGCGGCGCCCGTCACGAGCAGGTGCTCACCGGTTTCAAGTGGATTTGGACGGCCGCGCTGGCGCTCGAAGCCCAGAACTTTCGCTTCTGTTTCGGTTACGAGGAAGCGCTCGGCTATTCCTTCGGGCGCACGGTGCGAGACAAAGATGGCGTGAGCGCCGCGCTCGCTTTTGCCGAGCTCGCGGCCGAAGCGCGCGCCGAGGGGAAGACGGTGCTCGAGCGCCTGCACGCGCTGTATCGCGAGCACGGGCTGTGGGTCAGCGTGCAGCACAACCTGGTCCTGACCGGGGCTGCGGGCGCAGCGCGCATCGCCCAAGCCATGGCACGGTTGGTTACCGCTCCGCCCATTGAGCTAGCCGGTCGCAGCGTGGAAAGCGTACGCGATCTGCAAACCGCGGAGCCCGGCGCGCCGAGCTGGCGCGGCCCGGCGCTGCTGGTCGAGTTGTCGCTCGCCGGCGGGGGGCGTGTCTTCGTCCGCCCGAGTGGCACCGAGCCCAAGCTGAAGATGTACGTGGATTTGCAAGTCCCGCTCGCGGAAGATGCGCTGCTCGCCGAGGCCGAGTCCCGCGCGCTCGACGATGCTCGAGCCGTGGCGCTGGCGCTCGCGAGCGCGCTCGGCCTCGCGAGCGACCGCTGACTCTCAGTCAGTGCTATCGAACGCGACGACCTCGGTCGAAGCAAGGTTCTCCACCGCTTCGCGCACCGAGCCGCCGATCGCAGACTCCGTGCCGACCACGGTGATCAACAAGTCCTGGTCCGACAGCCGGTTTTGCAGCGCTCGGTTCACCTGCTCGAGCGTGACCGCCTGCACGCGTTCCAGGTAGTGCGCGTAGTAGTCCGCTGGCAAATCGTACAGCGTCTGGTCGAGCTCCAGGCCGACGCGCTTGGCGGCAGTATCGATGGCGAAGCAATGCGAGCGCACCATGTAGCGCTTGGCCCAGGCGAGCTCCGCGTTGGTCACGCCCTTTTCGCGCAGCTCGCGCAGCATGTCGAGCTCGAGCTTCACGCATGGACCCGCATCTTCGGCCTTGGGGAACGTCCACATGCTGAAGCTCTGGCGTCGACGATCGAAAGGCATGTTGGAGTAGGCCCCGTACGACCAGCCGCGCTTGGAGCGAACTTCTTGCGTCATGCGCGCGGTGAACGTCCCGCCGAAGATGGTGTTCGCGACCAACAGCGCAACGTGATCGTCGTCTCGGGTATGGGAACCGAGGCAGCCGATCAGGATCTGAGTCTGTGTGCGTTCGGGTTTATCGACGAGCACGAGCCGCCGACCCGGGACGGCCACGGGCTCGGGCGTGGTATCCAGCGGTGCGGCGGCGCTCGGCAGCGCGTCCGAAATGCGCTGCGCGATGCGCGAGGCGCGCTCCGCGTCCAAGTCGCCCGAGAACGCGAAGACCAGGTTGTCGCGTACGAACGCGCGCTCGTACACCGCTTTCACGTCGGCGGCTGCGATTTCCGGCACGGTCTTGGGGGTACCAGTGACCGACCGTCCGTAGGGGTGCGAGCCGAAAAAGCGGCGGCGAAAGAAACGCCGCGCCAAGCTGCGATCGTCGTCGAGCGAATCTTTGAGCTCGGCCAGAGTCTCGCGTTGCAGCCGCTCGAGCTCGACCGTGGCCAGGCCTGGTCGAGCCAAGACGTCGACCAACAGATCCACGAAGGCATCCAGCGATCGCGAGATCACCGTGGCCTGAAAGACCATCGTGCTGTGCACGACGTCTGCGCTCAGCGACGCACCGAGAGAATCGATGCGGGTGTCGATCACTTGCGGTTCGAGCCCGCCGGCGGTGCGGCGCATCAACCGTGAGAGCAGGCGCGTCGTGCCCTCCTTGCCGGGGAGGTCGAGCAAAGAACCGGTCTTCAGACCGATACTGATCGAGACCAACGGCAGCGCGCGCGAGGTTTCCAGCAGCACGCTGGCTCCGCCTGCGTCTGCC
Source organism: Polyangiaceae bacterium (assembly GCA_035688655.1). Classification (GTDB taxonomy): domain Bacteria; phylum Myxococcota_A; class Polyangia; order Polyangiales; family Polyangiaceae; genus PMG-095. The sequence continues at coordinate 10,561 of DASSMT010000126.1, forward strand.
AAGCGTACGACCGAGGCGGCGGCACTCATTGCGCGGCCTCCGCGTCATCGGCGCCGGCGCTGGCCGACAAGTCCGGTCGCACCAAAATCACGCTGCGATAGCGGGGCAAAAGGTAGCGGCGCGCGACGCGAATCAAATCGCTCGCGGTCACGCGGCGCGTGGTGTCGAGGCGCTCGAAGGCGGCGCCTGGTCGGCCCAGCACGATCTCGTAGAAGCCGAGCGTGGAAGCCTTGCCGTCGACGGTTTCTAGCCCCGCCAGTAAACCGAGCTCGAGCCGCGCTGCGGCGCGCGCGATCTCCTCTTGGGAGATCGGCTCGGCCTGGATGCGGGCGAACTCCGCGTCGATCACGGCCAGCAGTTGTTCTGCAGTCGTGCCTTCGCGAGCCGAGACGAACAGCTCGAACAACCCGGGATCGCGAAACGGTCCGACGAAGGCTCGCACCTCGGTCGCGAGCTCCAGCTCTCGCACCAGCTTTTGGTGCAGGCGGCTCGCGCGACCGCTGAACAACACCTCTGCCAAGAGCGAGAGGGCGGGGTGATCGAAATCACCCATCGCGGGGCTGTGGTAGCCGACCACCAGCTTCTCGGTGGCGGTGGGCTTGCGCACCTCCACCCGACGCTCGGCCAGCTGCGGCGGCTCGGGCTGAACGTCTTCGATGGGTAGCGTACTGGCGGGCAATGCGCCGTACGCCGCGGACAGCCGCTTCAACAGGGCGGCCTCGCTCACGTCACCCACGATCACCAACACGGCGTTGTTTGGGGCGTAGTACGTGCGATAAAACTCCAGACAATCTTCGGTAGTGAAGCCTTCGATGTCTTTCATCCAACCGATGGTCGGCCAGCGATAGGCGTGCGCCTGGAACGCGGTCGCCCAAAGCAGCTCACTCACGGCGCCTTCTACGTCGTCGTCGACGCGGTAGCGGCGCTCGTTGGCGACCACCTCTTTTTCACTCTTCACCTGCGGATCGCGCAGCACCAAGCGGCTCATTCGCTCGGATTCGAGCTTCACCACCAGCGGCAGTTGGTCCTTGGGGATCGACACGTTGTACTGGGTGAAGTCGAGCCAGGTCGAGGCGTTGCTCTCGGCGCCCGCCTCTTCCAGCTTGCGATCGAACTCGCCGGCTTTCCGGCCCTCGACCTCGTTGAACATCAGATGCTCGAACAGGTGCGCGAGGCCGGTCTTGCCCTCGCGTTCGTGGCGAGAGCCGACGCGGAACCAGGTGTGATAGGCGATCACCGGCGCGCTATGATCTTCGCAGAACAAGAGCTCGAGCCCATTACCGAAGCGGAAGCGCTCCACGGCCAGTGAGGGACCGAACGCCACGGTTTCGAGGTGCGTCACCCGGCCATCGGGCGTCGCGCCTGCGTTCAGTTCCGAGAGGCGTTTGTTACGCAGCTTCGAGGCAGAGCTACTCATCAGTATCCTTCTCTTGTAACGACGGAATCCGCTGCCTGCAAGCGCCCGCTCTCGCGTCCGAGCGTCGCCGCGCGCAAGCTCCTGGCGCGCTGCCGGCTTTTCAGTTTTCCAGCTTCAGAATCGCTAAAAAGGCTTCCTGCGGGACTTCGACGCTGCCCACGGCTTTCATCCGCTTTTTGCCCTCTTTCTGCTTTTCCAGCAGCTTTCGCTTGCGGCTGATGTCGCCGCCGTAGCACTTCGCGGTCACGTCTTTGCGCATCGCGCGCACCGTTTCGCGGCTGATGATCTTCGAGCCGATCGCCGCTTGGATCGCGACCTCGTACTGCTGGCGAGGCACGAGCTCTTTCAGCTTGGCAGCGAGGGCGCGACCGCGAGTGTAGGCCGTATCACGGTGCACGATGATGCTGAGCGCGTCGAGTGGCTCGCCGTTGAGCATCATGTCGAGCTTGACCAGGTTGTCGGCGCGATAGCCCGTGACCTCGTAGTCCATGCTCGCGTAGCCGCGCGACACGCTCTTCAAGCGATCGTGAAAATCCAGGATGACTTCGGCGAGGGGCAGCTCGTAGCTCACGACCACGTGATCTTTGGTCGAATAGGTGAGCGCGAGCTGAGTGCCGCGGCGTTCTTCACACAGCGCGACGGTCGGCCCGACGTACTCGGCCGGTACGTGCACCGTCAGCTTGAGGATTGGCTCTTCGATCGTGTCGATTTCACCGACGGGAGGCATTTTCGACGGGTTGTCGACGCGCACGGTCTCGCCGTTCTTGGTGTGCGCGAGGTACACCACGCTGGGCGCGGTGGTGATCAGATCCAGGTTATATTCACGCTCTAGCCGCTCCTGGATGATTTCCATGTGCAGCAGCCCCAAGAAGCCGCAGCGAAAGCCGAAGCCGAGCGCATCCGACGTATCGGGTTCGAAGCTGAACGAAGAATCGTTCAGGTGCAGCTTGGCCAGCGCGTCGCGCAGGTTTTCGTACTCGGCCGAGTCGGTCGGGAAGACGCCGGCGAAGACCATCGGTTTGACTTCGCGAAAGCCCGGCAGCGGCTCGCTCGCGCCGTGGTGAAAGCTGGTCACGGTGTCGCCGATTTTGGTGTCTTCGGTCGATTTGATGTTGGCTGCGATGAAGCCGACCTCGCCTGGTCCGAGCTCTTCGATGGCGACCGGGTGCGGGGTGTAACAACCCATCTCGGTCACGTCGTAGTGCCGACCGGTAGCCATGAATCGGATCCGATCGCCCTTCTTGAGCGTGCCTTCCATCACGCGCAGCATCACGACGGCGCCGCGATAGCTGTCGTACCAGCTGTCGAACAAGAGCGCGCGCAAGGGTGCGTTTGGGTCGCCCTCGGGTGGGGGAACGCGATCGATGACCGCCTCCAGCACTTCGAGCACGCCGGCGCCAGTCTTCCCGCTGGCGAACAGCGCACCGCTGCAATCGAGACCGATGACCTTCTCGATCTGCTCCGCGGTGTGATCGACGTTCGCCGAAGGCAGATCGACCTTGTTCAGAACCGGGATGATTTCAAGGTCATTTTCGATCGCCAGGTAGGCGTTGGCGACGGTCTGGGCTTGCACGCCCTGCGTCGCATCCACGACCAAGAGCGCTCCTTCGCAGGCGCGCAGGCTGGAGCTGACCTCGTAGTTGAAGTCGACGTGGCCGGGGGTGTCGATCAGTTGCAGCTGGTACTCTTCCCCGCGACGCGACAGGTACTTGAGTCGCACGGACTGCGCCTTGATGGTGATGCCGCGTTCACGTTCGAGGGGCAGCTTGTCGAGGAACTGATCGACCTTCTCCCGCGAGCTGATCGCGCCGGTCACGTCGAGGATGCGGTCCGCGAGCGTGCTTTTTCCGTGATCGACGTGGGCGATGATCGAGAAGTTACGAATCTTTTTGGGATCGGTCGGCATGAGCAGAGGCTGGGCGGTAGTGCGCCGGGGCGGCTGTCTAGCGCGGCGTGGCCGCGCCGACCAGCCAGGCTGGCTGGCGGAGCGCGTCCAGCGAGCTTACTTCTTGGCAGCTTTGGGGGCGGCGGCGGCGGGGGTGTCCGTCAGGCTCATCTGTCCCGGCAGCGCGTGCTCGTAGCGCTTCAACACCAGATCGATCCCTTCGCGAATGTACACCGCCACCGGGACCTTCGTGCGGGTATGCAACAGGTGCAGCCGCTCGTTCTGCTCCGGCGTGATGTAGACGGTGGTGGAGATCTTCTTGCGGGACATTCGGTCGGCGTGCCTAGTTACCAGCCGTTACACTAGATTCCCATACGTGTGTTGTCAATCCGTTCGAGCCATAATCTTCGGGTATTCCTGTTTGATTTCAGGTGGTTAACAAATCTGTATCGGCTCCGGCGCGGGCTTTCGCTTGCTTCCGGCTCGCGGGCCTCGACGCCGGCTCCCCTTGCGGGTCACGGCCTTGGGTATGAGAAGAGCACGTGGCAGGCAGCTATGCTTGGGCAGCGATCCGGGCTAGAGCTAGGGACTCGTAAGCGGGTCCGATCGTGCGATCGAGCCTGACGAGAGGTTTGAGAATGACGAGCAGAACGAGGGACACCCATACCGCTGCTTGGGCTGCGCTGCTGTTGGGCGCGGTGTTCCAGCTTGGTTGTAATAGTGCGGGGAGTGCGGGGGCGAACTCGGCGAATTCGGCGGCCAAGCACGAAACGCAGGTCGTTCACGAAAAGTGCGATGTGAAGTCGGAGACCGCGGAGAAGATCGACGCGAACGGCGATGGCAAGACCGACATCACCATCGTGCGGGAAGGCAACCGTGAGTTGTGCCGCGCGGTCGATCTGAACTTCGACGGCGTGATCGACGCATGGAGCTACTTCGACGGGGCAGGTCAGCTGCGCCGCCGCGAAAACGACTACGACAAAGACGGGCAGATCGACGAAATCTCGACCTTCAAGGGCGGGCAGCTCGCGTCCAAGGAACAATCCACCTCGCTCGCCCAGCACCTCGACACGTGGGACTTTTATCAGGCCGGAGTGCTGGTGCGCACCGAGCGCGATTCGAACGGTGACGGTGTAGTCGACCAGTGGTGGGAATACCCCAAGCCGGGCTGCCCACTGATCCACGCCGACATGAACAACGATGGTCGCCCGGATCCGGGCGCGACCATCGACTACTGCAAAGAGACCGGATACGTCCCGCCGGACCGCGCCGACAAGACGCCGGCCAGTCCGACCTTCGAGACCAAGAGCTCGCTGCCGACCGAATTGGAAAACAAGGCGTCCGAGGTGCCGACCGAGAAGTCTGCGCCCGCGCCGGCCGAAAAAGGAACCAAGTGAGCAAAACGCAGTATCGCAGGCGCGGCCGCGTCCTAGTGCTGATGGCGCTCGGAATCAGCGCCTACGCTTGCGGCGGATCCGAGGGCCCCAAGACCGGCGCCGCGATGCGCGGGGACGTGAGCGGCGTCGCCGCCGACGATCGCTCACGCTGCGACTTCAAGGGGCGCAGCGATCGTGAAGTCGTCGAGAGCCTCGGCCCGGGCGCGAAGAAGCCCAATATTCGCCGAGTGTACGGCGTGGTTGGGGAGGGGGAAGATCGCCATCGGGTGCTCTTGTGCCGCGAGGTCGACACCAACCTCGACGGCGTGAAGGACGTGGTGCGCACCTACACGGACAAGGGCGACGCCCTGAACGAGGTAGCGGACACCAACTTCGACGGCATGATGGACACCTGGATCACCTTCGCCAAAGGGCGGGTGGCCAAGCTGCGCGAAGACCACAACGGTGACGGCAAAGAGGACGAGACGCGTTTCTACGTCGGCGGCCAGCTGAGCCGCGCGCAGATCGACACCAATTACGACGGCAAGCCCGATGTCTGGGAAATCTATGACGAGGGCAAGCTCGAGCGCCGCGGAGTCGACCTGGATTTCGACGGTCACGTCGATCGCTGGGATCGGGACGAAATCGCTCTGCGCGAGATCGAGCAAAAGGATGCGGAGCAAGAGCGCGCGGCGGCTGCAGCGGCTGCGGCCGCTGCGGGGGGCTCGGGTGGTGCCGCGCCCAGCGGCGCTCGCGCGCGCAACAAGTAGGGGCCTGCGACGCGCGTTTTTTTCGTGCGCGCGGAGCGTTTCGGCTCGGACTGTCGAAAGCCCAGCGCTCGCGGTGCGGCGGTGCTAGGACCGCCGGCATCCCGATGGCAGAAGAACGGCTTCAGAAAGTCCTGGCTCGCGCCGGCGTCGCCTCGCGGCGAGCCGCCGAGGAATTGATCAGCAAGGGTCGGGTCAAGGTCGACGGTCGAGTGATCGATCAGCTCGGTGTGCGAATCGACCCTCGCAAAGCCAAGGTCGAGGTGGACGGCAAGCGGCTGACGGCCGAGCCGCTCGCGTACATCGTGCTCAACAAGCCGCGGGGGGTGATGTGCACCTTGAGCGATCCGGAGGGGCGGCCCACGGTCGCCGAGCTGCTCAAACCGGTCGGCGTGCGCGTCGTGCCCGTGGGTCGGCTGGATTTCCACACCAGCGGCGCGCTGCTCTGCACCAACGATGGCGACTTCGCCAATGCCCTCGCGCATCCGCGCAACAAGGCCAAGAAGGTGTACGTCGCCAAAGTGCAGGGGCTGGTCTTGGACGACCAGCTCGACGATTGGCGCAAGAGCATCGAAATCGACGGGCGTGCCACGGCGCCGGCCGAAGTGCGTCGCCTGCGCTTCGAGGGCGACAAGACCTGGCTCGAGCTCACGCTGCGTGAAGGGCGCAACCGCCAAGTGCGTCGTCTGGGCGAAGCCACCGGCTCACTCGTGATGCGGCTTTCGCGCATCTCGCACGCGGGGATCACGGCGGAGGACTTGCGGCCCGGTCAGTGGCGACACTTGAGCTTGGACGAGTTGATCGCGCTCAAGCGCGACTTCGGCGTGCCCCAGCGCGTGCGCGCGGCGGGCAGCGAGGCCTGGGAGATCCAAAGCAAAGCCAACGCCAAAGTGCCGCGCGTCGCACCGGCAAGGCGCTCGGCCGAAGACTCGCACG
>DASSMT010000196.1:0-68571 GCA_035688655.1 Polyangiaceae bacterium
TCAAGGCGGCGGCGCCCTGGTCCCCCGAGCTCGAGTCGAACGAGCCTCTCTCACTCTTCAGGCGAGCGCTGTCACCGGGTCAGCTGTCGAGGGATTCGCATTGCCGTAGGGGCAGGAATCGAACCTGCGGAGCGCAGAGTAACAATCTGCCCAGTGTTCCAACACACAAGCCCTACGAGACGGGTGACGGTCCGCATGGGCCGTCACCTTCGAGTCGATCCATGGCGGGATCGACTCCGCATACACGGGAGACCGCCGCGCGCTTCACCGCACGCCGTCACCCCGTTTTTCCGAGCCCATTTGGCATGGACTCATTCAGATTGTCACAGAGCACGAGGCACACTTGCGCCTTGGGTTCCGGGGGCTGGATTCGAACCAAGCCACGTGTGGCCCCCTTCGAGCGGTTCAGAGCCGCTGGTCCTGCCATTAGACGACCCGGAAAATAGAGCTCGAGTGAGCCCTCAGTGCGCTCGTGAGGAATCGAACCTCAGCCGACGGTTCAAGAAACCGCTGCTCGACCAATGAGCTACGAACGCGGTAAGCGGAGAGTTGTTGCAAATCCGCGCTGCGAACTGCGTGCAGATCTCGAGTGAGTCCGGAGAGATTCGAACTCTCACCGCGCGGGGTAAAAGCCCGGCACGCTCCCTTTACGCCACGGACTCGCTGCTAGCGAGTCGTAGGTTTGATTGCAGATAGTGACTTTAAATACACCTTTCGCTCCAATCGTGAGCCCATGTGGAGTCGAGCCACCTAGCCGAGCAGGCCCAGCGTTTACAGCACGGGGAGCCTTCCGAGGACGAACCCCGAGCCCAAAAACGAGAAAAGCCGCCTCGGTTTCCCGGGCGGCTTTTCACTGAAAATCAGTGGAAAAGCGCGCCCCTAGCTCCCCAGACCTTTCACGGACGTTTGCGCGTGGGCATAGCTCTGGCGACAATCGCATTCGCGATTCCACGGCATCGAGGGGGTGAGAGCTATGCGCAACATGACAGGCCATACCATGAGGCATCGCGCGCGATTGGTCAACAAATAAAACACTCTCCGATCGATTTAAATCGACAGCAGCAATACTGCACGTCGCAGCAGTCGTATTCGATCGGGCGCACTCAATCGGATTATCGGAATGGCAGACGCCAATGCAGCCACTCCGGTAACCGCACACTCCGCGGACGGCAGCGCCCTCTCTTCGGGCGCTCCGGCGCCGCCGAAGGGGGCCGAAGGGGAGGAGCGCGCTCGCGCGTCGCGGAGCTGAGGGCAGCTAGAATTCTGCGCAGCAGAATGGCGGGGGCGGCGTGGCTTTTCTGGTTCAATGCTCGTGGTTCGACGTCGCGGTTCAGCCTTCGGCTTCCATTGGCGGATGCGACGTCAGTGACGCCGAAGGCTGCGTGCAGCTGCGGCGCTCTCCGTGACCATCAACCAATCTCGACCTCGGTCACTCGCCCTTCTGCGGCCGACGCGAAAATCTGCGGCGGCGCAGTACGGAAGGCTTGAAAGCGGAGACCGCGCTCGATCCTGAACGATTCATCGAGCTGCTCACGCCCGGTCTCACTGCCTGAGTTGCTCTGCGCTGCGCCACGCCAATCACCGGGAGCGCGCTCGGCGCCGCGGCCAATGGTCGCTCAATGGTCGACCATTGGCTGCGCGATCCGTTCGAGCGAACGACTCCTTTCGCGCGCTTCGCGTCCAAACGTCGCTGGCGTGAACGTTGCTCCGACGTGGAATGTGGGACGTGGCACGTGCCACGTCCAGGGCGCGCCCGATGGCGTGTTCCGAGCTGCTCTTCGCTTGCAGAGGCAACGAACCCAAACGAAAGGCACGGACAATGAAGCGAATCAATCATTCAGATACTTGGCGGGTCCTAGTCATCGCCACATTTTGTGCGCTCGGTAGTGCGCTGGGATGTGCCGCCAATACCGGAGACGAGCAGAGGAGCGAAACAGCTGGGGAGCAGGTAGAAGGCTCGAGCCAAGCGATTGTGTCCAACTTCATTCAAATCGACAAAGACACGGCCGAGGGGCGTGCCATCACGGACATGTACGTGGTGTTGGAGGGCAATGACTCGCAAACCGGCGTTCATTGGTCAGACTACGCGTACCCGGGATACGGGAGGGTTTGGAACACCAGGTATCAACTCGGCTGGAACCCAGATCAGCCGGTCGATAAATTGTATTACGCCTATGACAGCGGCGAGAGCATCCAGGTGGTGATCACGGACGTGACGAATCACTGGGCGCTGAACAACGCCCGAGTCACGGTGTGGTTCCGGATCAACGGCATGTGGCACACCGACTACGAAGACATCGGCACCTGGGGCAGCGCCGTGAAGCTCAAGGTGAATGGCTGGGGCGGCACCCGCTCTTCCGACAATGTGTACAGAGGCGATTTCCTGCGTCGCATCTAAGATTCGAGCGCCGAGCCGCGCGCAGAAGCGCCTACAGCATTGGATTGCCGTAGCAGCTGCGTGTGCGGCTCGGCTCTGCACCGAGCGCAGGAACGTTGACCCCTCACGGGGCATTCCGTTCGTGCCGCCGCTCGAGCTCACGGAAGCGCCGTTAAATCGCGTGCTGCAGGGCCGTGGTCCAGCTCTCCATCCCTCGGCTACCTCGGCGGCTCGACCGTGTGCTTGCAGTCGAGCACGATGTTGACCTTTGCCATCCCGTCGGACGTGACCTTCGTGCAGGTGTCGGGGCAGAGCAGGATCTGTGTCGGTGCCATCTCGTTGTCGTAGTACCAGAGATTATTGCCCCCCATGCATGCCGAGGCGCCCGCGACCTTCTGGAACTCCTGCTGCGTGCCGCCGCTGCCGGGCGTGAACTGCACGTTCACTTTGCTGAAATCGAGCGTGTTGCCGGTCTCTGGCGCGGGCACCGGATATTGGCAGGGCAACACGTCGCCCTGGATCGCGGTCAACGCCGTGAGCAGCTCTTGCTGCACGTTGGCATCGCCTATCAGAAAAGCATGCTTCGTTCCGCCCGCGACGGCGATCGCATCCAGATTCGTGAGGTTGTCTCCCACGCCAATCACGTACGTTTCGACGCTCGGGGTCCCCGCGAGGCCGGCCGCGGCGGCGGCGCTCACGTTCATCAAAGTCGAGTTACAGCCACTGGGCTCACCGTCCGTGGCCAACACCAGGACGACCTTGTTCTCGGGATGAGCGCTCGCGTACTTCGCGACGAACTGAACACCGCCCTCGACCGCCGGCAGAGTGGGCGTATTCGTGGAAGGTGCGTGCATCGCCATCGACGCGGTGATCAAACGGGCGTTCCCGGATAGCGGAGCAATCGGCACGTCCGCTTGGGCATAGTCGCTCGCCGTGCAGCTGACCCCTTGCCCGGGGATGCCTGGCATGGTGGGATTTTGTGCGCCGCCCAGGCCGAAGTACTGCAAGCCAACGGGGATCGTCGCAGCAGCGGGATTGCTGACGAACGTGTTCAGCGCAGACGTCACCGCACCCCAGCGTGTCGTCATCGTGGCCGTGTCGACGATGTTGTCCATCGACTTCGACTGATCCAGCATGATGAACATGGCGAGCGTTTGACTCTCGGCCTTCACGAACGTTGCGGCGCAGCCCCCGCCAGTGCCAGAGCCGGATGAACCCTCCATGGCCCCTCCGTTGTTCACGTTCAGGTCTGGGAACCCGCCCAAGCCGACCGGCTGCACGCTGGTCGTGCCGCCGCTGCCTGCGCTGGTCGAAGCAGCGCCTGCGGAAGGAATACCTCGACCTGCGGCAGAGAAGTGCGAGCCTTCGCTCGACTGGGCTTGCCCACAAGCCGCGTTCGACAACGCGAACAGGCAGATCGCGACTGCGCCAGAGGAGATCGAACGATGCTTCCACCCGGTCCTCAGCATGCGCATATGGCACTCCCGCGCCGCCGTGCTGTCAACGCTCGGCGGAGCTGGTTTGTCCCGAATAAAACGCGGTGATTGAGCCATAGGGTTCAAAATAGTTGGTAGGGTGGATTTCGGCTTGGCGTGCGTTCCTGCGGTCGAGTTCTCGACTTCACGCGTCACACCGAGCACGCGCGCGCTGCCCGCTGCCGCCGCCGCGAAAGCTTCCGCAAAAAGGCGCTAGGGGCTTCCTGCGGGGCTGTCGTTCGCTCGAGGGGTAAGGGTTTTCTGCCAGAATTCGCAGTTGTGCGTCGCGAACAGATCGTCGCGCGCCGGCGCGAAACCGGGCTTGAGATAAGTCGCTTTGGCGTTGCCGTCGATAGTTCGAGGCCATTCAGCTCCGCCGAACGTCGGAGCTTCCCCCTTGATGAATTGACCCCACGCCGCGATCATCTGCTGGGAGAGGGCCTGCTGTTGGGCATTGAAGCGCGCGCTGATCGGGACGCGCAGGTCGAATAGATAGGGCAAGTCCGTCATGTGCGTCGCACCAGTGCCGCCACCGCGCCACTGGAAGTTCGGATCATCGAGCTCGTAAGCGTAAGTCTCCGTCGAGGTCGAGGCCGAGAAGGCGCTGACCGTCGCGGCCGTGACACATCCTCCCAGGAGCTGAAAGTAGTAGACGCCGCTGTCGTTGAACGCCGCGCTCAATGCCAAGAAGGGCTTCTTGTAATGCTTGACCGGATACAGGAGCGCAATTTCTTCCAGGGCAGGTTTCTCGAGTGCCGGGAACCCGGCCTCGAGCGCCGCCGGATAGCCTTCCTCCTCGAGGGAATCATACCCGCCCGCCATGATCAGAAAGAGAGCCATTTCGTCTTTGATGCCGCCGATCAACACCGGCACGGGCTGCTGCTCATGCGCCAGCACGACCTCGTACGGCATGCGGGGCACGACTTCGCTGCCCGCGACAATGCCATATTTCATGCCGGTAGCTCGTGACTTCTCTACGAGCTGTTTCGCTGTCAGCGTGGTGTCGCGCAGACACGCGGCCAGCCCATTCTCGCACTGGATCCCATCTTTCTTTAGCCCTGCTTGCAGGTTGTTCGCCGCCATGTTTCGAGCGTCGCCGAGGGAGATTGCGCCGCACGAACCGCTTTGGATGATCGCGCGCGAGAACAGCCCAGTGCTCTTCGATGCCACATGAGCGCAGACAGCGCCTGCTCCGGCTGATTCCCCCGCGATCGTCACCTTTCCTGGATCTCCCCCGAAGGCCTTCACGTTGTTTTGGACCCAACCAAATGCTTTCCGTTGGTCCTGAAGGCCATAGTCCGCGGAGAGTCCGTCTCCAGCGATGAAGCCGAGCGGACCCAAGCGATAATTGATCGTCACGACGATGATCTGGTTCGCACGAACCAGCCGCTCTGGGAAGTAGTCCGCGCCAGCGCCACTCTCGAAGGAGCCCCCGTGTATCCAAATCATGACCGGCGCGGGCTTCTTGGGATCGAGCTTCGCGGGCCGGTACACATTCAAGAACAGGCAGTCCTCGTTGCCTTTGAATTCCGAAGTGCTCGGGTCGATCTGTGGGCAGTCATTGCCAGGCTTATCCGCGCTCCGCTCGACTTCGCTGGGGTCCAAATCTTCCGGCGCGGCGAGGCGCCGGCCATCCACGGGTGGACGCGCGTAGGGGACCCCGAGAAAGCTATCTACGCCGTTGGACGTGATGCCGCGCAGCTTGCCGCTGGAGGTTTGCACGAGGGGGCGGGCGGCCGCGTCGAGTTGCCGCCCGCCGTCGTCTTCCGGCCCGCTCGCTTGTTCCCCGCCTTCGAAAGACTCGGGGCTGGCGCCGTTTCCGTGCTCGCCTCGTTGCCCGCAAGCGACTGAGAGGAGCAGCGGGACCAGCGGGGCGTGTCGCCAAAGTCGCTCAGAAATCGCGTTCATTTCGTCCTCACCTCGTTCGCACGCCCCCGCAAAAGCGCGTTCCAACGGCTTCGAAGGGAATCCGTCGGCGGGCGATGCGTTCACATCCCTCCGTGTGGGTTCGCGCGAAATCGGGTGATCGACGACGTACGCTTGGTGACGACCAGAGTCAGCTGGACGGGTTCTTTACTGCGACCTCGTTCGAACGACACACCGCCGCGGTCGCCCGAGGTGAGCCAACGCGTAGCCGCGACGGTGTGCGCAGTTTCGAACTCGAGCCACAGATTGGCTTCGGGAACGAAAGCGAATCGGCATGAGCCACGTTTGCCGCGCGGCGCCCGGGGGCGGCACGTGGCCGCACGATTAGCGCCCGATCAGCTTGAGCCCGAAGAAGATCAGGATAGCGCCGCCCAAACCGCCGCCGAACAACAGGTACAGCAGCGACCAACCAGCGGCGAGCACGGGCGGGGCGGTAACGATGGCATCAGTAATCATGACGGACTCCTGTTGGTATGTAGATTCGAGGCGCGAGTGTCGACACCCGCGGCTCTCTAGGACCAGTCTTTGCTACCCGGGAAATTGCAAAGAGCTTGCCAGCCTCGAATCCACCCACAGAGCGGCCTACCCGTTCGACGCTCACAGCACCGCTCGCGTCGTTCAGCCACACCCTCGCGCTCGTCGGCGTAATGCTCGCAGTCGCCGTTACTGGCACGCTGCTCCAGCATACCGGCGCACCCGGCGCGGCGCGCCCCATCGAGCAAGTCCCGCACGCGGCCCGCATTTGGCGCCAATACTTGCCTCTGGTGTTGGTCAACGTGGGTCTCGCCCTGTACGTCGCGCGGCTGTTCCGCCCACGCAACGTGCTACCCGAGCTCTTGGGCCGACGCTTTCATACCGCGGCAGACGCCCTTGCGGATCTGCTCTACGCGTCATTCGCCTTCGTGCTGATTTGCGTGCTCGACGCGCTGGGCAGACCGCTGTTCGCGGGGCGGAACGCCGCGTTCTCGGCGCTGCTACCGAGCACGGAGGCGGAGCGCCTCACTTGGCTACTCGTCGCCTCGGTGGTCGGCTTTTGTGAGGAGGTCGTGTACCGCGGCTACCTTCAAACCCAGCTCGGCGCGTTGACGCGACGGCCGGCGCTGGGCGTTTTTCTGCAAGCGGTGCTATTTGGCCTCGGACATCTCGAGCAAGGCCCGGGCGCGGCTCTGCGTATCGGCGTCTACGGGTTGATATTCGGTTTACTAGCGCGGCAGCGCGAGAGCTTGCTGCCGGGGATTGTTTGCCACGTTGGGCTCGACGCGCTGAGTGCGTTTGTCCGCTAGCGAGCGCAGTCTGGGCTTTCAGTCTCCTGCGCCGCCGCCCGCGCCACCCGCGCCACCTTCACCACCGCCCATGCGTGTGCGCCCGTCGAGGTACGTCACTGCCTCGGAAATGTCGGCGATGGTCGTCGTGCCGGTGTTGAGCGACAGCAGAGTCGCCAAGTCGATGCGGGCCACCCACTGCCGCTGCGAGTTCACCAGGAAACCGACGGATCGGCCGTCCGCGATACCCGTCGTGACCGCCACGCCGTGAGGATCGCCGATGTTTGTCCAGCTCGACCCGCTCGGCAAAAATGGCATGTTCGCCTGAACGGCCTGCAACGAGGCGGCGTCGATGATGCCCGTGTCGAGTGGCAGGTCGCTGTGACTCGGGGCTCCGCCTTCGCCCGCCGCCCCGCCTTCACCGGCCGCCCCGCCTTCGCCCCGGTTGTCGGCGGCCAGGCGCGGCGTGAGGCCGCTCAGGTCGAGCGCCGCGATGGTCGACGACCCTTCCTCCTCGAGCAATGCCAGATGCCGCGCGGGTTCGATCGCGACGCCTGTGAAAGCGAAGTTGGGCAGTACGTAGTTGCGCGCCGTGACCAGCCCATCGCCCTCATGGTACCTGGCGTGTCCAATATCGATGATATTTTGAAATCGGCCGCTTTCCGACGGGACAATCGCTAGTCCGAGGCTCGGATCCGCAGCCGCCGAGTCCGGCTCACCACCGACTGGCGACGTCTTCGAACGAGGGCTCACGGCCGACGGGTCATCGTAGTTGTACACACTGTCGTCATCGAGCTTGATGATCGCGAGCCCGTCCGAGAGCACGCTGCCGCTCGAGTTCTTGAGCTCGCTGCACGCAGACGGGGGCTCGCCCGCGGCGCTGCGACTTTGCGAGCACTCGTAATAGGGGTCGAGAATCAGGCCGCGCGTCGAATCGAAGCCGAAGTTTTCGGCCGGCGGCGCCTCGATGGTTTTCGTGATCTCCTGCGTCTCGAGATCGATGATCGCAAATCCATTCCATACCGACAAAATCGCGCGGTTGTGGTCGGGATCCATGGCGATGCCCGTGACATACCCGCCGCCGCCGGAGAACGACGAACGACCCGCAGTGGCGTCGAGCGTGATGTGCTTGGTCACGACGTCGTGCCTGGGATCGATGAACCAAACGTCTGGGAACTGCGTCGAAGCCGCGATCACGACATCGGCCGTGCCACTGGTCGTCGTTGCGTACGGTCTGCTCGCGCCGGTGTCGGCATCTGACATGAGCTCGATGTCCCGGATCAGCGCGGCACTGCCTTTGACGCCTTCGCCCGTCACTCCCACGTTCACGACGGCAATCAGCCCGGAGCCAGCGCTGGTCTGCGCGAGCGGCAAATACATCTTCTGCACGCCATCGACCACGATTACGCCGAACGCGCCGGTACCGCCGGAAACGACGGCGGGCTTCTTGACCGGGATGCCTCCGGCTTCACCGCCCGCTCCGGCTTCTCCGCTTTGCCCACCAGCGCCGCCCTCGCCATTCGAGCGCGGCCTTCCTTTGCTGTCAGAGCAGCTCAGGGGCATCGCCACAGCAAGAAGCAGTGCCACCAGACTCGATGCCAAGAGGCCTCTTTGATTCCGCAAGTGTCCTCGATTCTGTGTTTGACGCGCGCAGTGCCAGCGCGAAGTTGACAGCAGCTCTCCCAACCGAGGCTCTAACCTGGTTTACGTAGCTCGAGTGTTGCCGCGGGCGCGAGCGTGCCGCCGAAGAGCCAGATTTCAGCAAGAACGTTCAAGTTCGACGCACGAGGGCGAGCACGAGTTGCTTTTTGAAAGGGAGCAGTCGAACGCGATGCTCGAACCCTCGAGCAAGCACAGACGGCTTGGGTGTAGTCATCCCGGCAAGACGGGCCGCGCACAGGGGTCCAGCTCTTCGCGTCCCGCGGTGTGATTGAAACCGAGATTTCCGCTCGCTCCAACGTCGAAGTGATGAAGTCCGAGGGCGCCCGCTGAGCCGACGACCTCGATTCGTCCGTCATCTTCAAAGGTCCAACGCCCACTGCCCGTGTCGGTGCCGGTAGCACTGAACGCGGAGACCTGACCGTCTGAATGCAATGTGAAACCGCCTTCACCTCCGAACTCGGCGCCTGACTTTCGCCAGCACCAGGTCCGTTGCTTGGTGAGCGCCTCTCGTACCCGAATTAGACCGGTCTTGCGGGCATCGGCCTCGGCGGGCGACGGGGGTGGTGGTGGTGTCAGGCTCTTCAGCAGGGACTCGACGGAGGTGCCACTCGGAAAGCACTCGAGTGCGAGCGGATCTGCCGCTGCCATCGCACGTTCTAGCTCCGTGGGCTCGGCGTTCAATCGCCTGATGTCTCCACGAATGTCGTTCACCAGACGCGCAGAATCGGCACAAAAGAGGGCCGCGTCCGCTTCGTCATCGATCGCAACCCGAGTAGGCCGACCAGCCACGGACAAGATGCGAACGTCTCCTGTCCAGCCTGGCGTCGCGAGCTCGACGGGCTTCGATGTGCCTCGTCGATCAATCAGGACGCGTAGGATCCCTGCCCAGGTCACGCCGCCACCCTGGCAGCGCTTGGCTGCAAAGACGGCGCGCGCAGACGGCGAGTTGTCTTTCGAGACGATCTCGAAACAGCTCTGCGTTTGCGTCGACTCGGAAGATGCGCCCGCTGCAGCTTCCCGGGTAATCTTGGCATCACGACGCCCACAAGCAATGAACAGCGTCGCCCAAAGGAGTGCGAGCAGGTGACGTGGACGTGTCGGAACGAACATCTGGGACTCGGCGCTGGGATCTGCGAACTCGGCGCGGGACGAAGCGTTCGCTGTCAAAGCGGTTTGAAGCTCACGCCACGCCGCGTCGCGCGGGTTCGGTCGCCAAAGTGGCCTCGGTGTGGAGGACGGCGGGCGCTGGTTTGGGCTTTCGGCTGGCCCACCAGGCTTGGGCTTGGGCGTCGGTCCACTGCTGGGCGGGCGGGATGTGGATGGCCTTGAGCGCTGCAGCGAGTGCGCGGGCGTCGCTCGGGCGGTCGTGAGGTTTTTTGGCCAGGCACCGCATGAGTACCTCGGTCAGCTCGGGCGGTAGGTAGTTCGAGATCCGGTTTTTGAAATCGGGTGGGGCGTCGGTGATGTGGGCCATCATCATCGGCAGCGAGCCGTTGCGCTCGAAGAGTAAGCGGCCACTCAGTAGGAAGAAGCCGATGCAGCCGAGGGCGTACAGATCGGCGCGCCCGTCGAGCTCGTAGCCGAGCGCTTGCTCGGGTGCCATGTACGCGGGCGTGCCCATCGCTTGCCCGACTTGCGTCAAGCGCTCGCTGCCGTCTCCGGTCCCCTCGACTGCTTCCGTTTCCGAGGTTGCTTCTGGTCTCACGCTCGGGGCGAGGGCCGTCGCCATCTCGCCGACGTTCTCGAGGCTTCGCGGGGGGCCCTTGTGCACGCCGCTCACCATTTCTCTCCCCGTAGGCAATGTGCCGGCTCCGGGCGGGCGCAAGCTGCTCTTGCGCACGGCGGCGCGCACCAGGCCGAAATCCAGGACTTTGATTACGTCCACTTCGTCGGCGATGCGGCATACGTAGAGGTTGGCCGGCTTGATGTCGCGGTGGACCAGTCCGACGTCGTGCGCTTCAGCCAGTGAGTTGCAAGCTTGGATCAAGAACTCGATCACACGCGCCGCAGGTTGGGGGCCGTGCGCTTCGACCAAGGTTTCCAGATCCATGCCGTCGAGCAATTCCATCACGTAGAAGCAGGTGCCGTCGGCGGTGACACCGTAGTCGAAGAGCTCGATCGTGTTGCGCGAACGCAAGGTGGCGAGGCTCTGTGCCTCGCGGCGAAAGCGCTCTTGGACTTCGTCCGCGTCCAGACCGGCGTCTTCTCCCGTGCTGATCAACTTGATGGCGGCTTGGCGCACGAGCAGCCGATGTTCGGCGCGCCAGACTTCACCCATGCCGCCTTTGCCCAGCATCTCCACCAAGCGGTAGCTGCCGAGCTCTTGCGCGCGGGCCACGGCTTCTCGAGCTTCGGCGCGGGCCACCGCGGCTTCGCGCCGCGTGCGCAAAATGTGGCGTGCGAACAGCCAGGCCATCCCGGTCGCGAGCAACGTGGACAGCGCAGCGATCAGCGTGCTCTTTTGTTGATGCTCATGCAGCGCGCTCAGAATCAGAGACTCGGGCATGATCGTCGCAACGGACCAGCCCAAATTGCCTCCGGCGACGATCGGCTTTTCGTCGACCAGATGCTTTTCACCGTTCACGTTCAGCTCGGTCAGGCCCGAAGCGGGTATGTGACCCGGGCCGCTGAAGGCTTTGAAGAAGGCATTCAGCAAGGGGTCGTCCAGATCGCTGTACAAGAGCGCGCGGTCTTGGCGCAGCGGGAGGTCGTTGATGCGGCCTTCTC
The DNA here is from genome assembly GCA_035688655.1 of Polyangiaceae bacterium. GTDB lineage: Bacteria > Myxococcota_A > Polyangia > Polyangiales > Polyangiaceae > PMG-095. The sequence goes on from DASSMT010000196.1 coordinate 11,430, forward strand.
CGCTGGGGTAGGCGAGCAAGCTGCCGTCGTCGCCGTAGAGTAGCGTGGCAGCGCCACCCATTGCGGCGCGCTTCAAGACCGCTGACAACGCCGTGACGTCGAAGTCGACGGTGATCACGGCGTGCAACTTGGGCGAGCCCGCCTCGTACACCGCTTCGGTGCGGGTGATGCCCGTGTAGTGTGTCTTGAAGAACGGATAAGGCTTGGTCCAAACGCGCTTGCCGTTGGCGTCGAGAGCCAGCTTGTAGAAGTCACGCGTGCGCGGGTCGTAGCTGGTGCGCTCATCGTAGTAAGGCGCGATGCGCTCGTGCCCGACCAGCGTGTAGCGCTTCACCAGCGTGCCTTGCGCTTCGATGCGGCTGTCTTGAAAGCGAATCGAGCCGTCTTCGTCGCGGTAGGCGCCTTGGAAGGTGCCGTCCGGGAAGCTGACGCTGATGTACGAAAACCCGGGTCGCCCCTGCATCAGATCGCGCAGTGAATGGGCCACGCGGTCGAAGGGTTTGATCGAGTCGTGGTCCCGCGCGAGCACGCTCAGGCGATCCATCACCGGGTCGGATTGTTCGAGCGCGGCGCTGATGCCGCGCGCGAGCAGCGTCGTTTCTTCGTCGATGCGGTCGGCCGCCATCGTCAGGTTGCTGTCGCGCAAGGAGCTTCGGCCGACGACCGTGAGGAACAGACCGACGAGCGCGACCAGCAGCGGGAGCAGCGTGAGCACTGCAACGGGGCTGGCGATGGCAGCGCTGAGTCTGGCGACTCGCGAAAGCTTGCCGGACTGTTTGGCCGATTCTTGCCGGAGGTCGCGATCCCCGATGCGCGCGGAAGACATAGCCCACTGAAGCTACCACCATTTCGCGCACATGGCGCCAGAGAGCTCTGTTCACGAGCGGTCTCGGCTGTGATTCCGGCGCGCTTCATTGCGGAGCCGTGCCGTGCATCGTAGGCCCGGGCGCGCCGCGCTTAGCGCGAAGCAAGACAGCAATAGGTATTTCTCGGGCGCGTGATTCGAAGTGCAAAGAAGTGCTCGTGGCCGAGTTGACTAGCGCCTATCATGGCTCCCGATGTCCCACCGCGGCTCGAAGCCTCCGGCGCCGGCAAATGTGGAGCACACCAATACGGTGCGCGAGCGGATCGCGCACTTACTTCGCGAGGCCGAGCTCACCGCCCACGAAATTTCGCAACGGGCCTCGGTACAAGAGCGCGAAGTTACCGAACACCTGCGGCACTTGGAATATTCCCTCAACCATTTGGGCGAGCAGCTTCGAACCAGCGTTCCGCACTGCATCAAGTGCGGTTTCGAGTTCATTCAGCGGGAGCGCCACAGTCGCCCGAGTCGCTGTCCGCGCTGCAAGAGCGAGCGGATTTCTCCGCCCAGCTTCAAGATCACGCGCTGACGCCGCCACGCGCTCGCGTCGCTGCTTGCACGCGCGGAGCGATTCCCGCTTGCGCGCGCGGGCCGATTCCCGCTTGCGCAAAGCGCGTTGGCTTGCTCTGAATGTGAGCATGTTGAAATCGGCGGAGCTTGGGCGAGCGCTCAGCAAACAGGAGTACGATGCCAGTCTCGGAGAGCTGCGCACGTCTTTGCTCAAGGCCCAGGCCGCGGTCGAGCAGGCAAAATTTCCGGTCATCGTCTTGCTCAACGGAGCGGATGGCGCAGGCAAGGCCGACACGCTCAACACCTTGAACGAGTGGTTCGACGCGCGCTACCTGAGCACCGAAGCTTACAGTAAGCCGACCGAGGCCGAGCTCGCCAGGCCGGAGTACTGGCGCTATTGGATGACGTTGCCCAGGGCCGGACAGATCGGGCTATTTTTGGGCTCTTGGTATACGCAGCCGATCCTCGATCGCGTGATGAACGGCGGCAAACCACGCGCGTTCGAGCAAGCGCTCACGCGCATCAATGCTTTCGAGCGCACGCTCGCCGATGACGGCGCTCTGTTCATCAAGCTCTGGTTTCATGTCAGCAAGAAGGTGCAAAAGCAGCGCTTGAGGGCGGAGGAGCGCGCTACGAGCACGCGCCTGCTCGTCTCGAAGAGGAATTGGCGACACCACGAACGCTACGACGAGTTCGTCTCGGTCACGGAGTCGGTCTTGCGTGAGACGAGCACGGGCCACGCTTCTTGGACGGTGATCGAGTCGGGCGACGATCGCTATCGCAACCTGACCGCCGGTTTCACGATCCTGGAACGCATGCAGCACCACCTCGCCACTCGGCGCGCGTCGGAGGCAGCGCAGGCGCAGCCCGAGATCGCCGATCCGATCACGCTCTTGGATCGCCTGGATCTGTCGCTCAAGCTCGACAAGTCCGTGTACGAGAAGCGCATGGCCGAGCTCCAGGGTGCTCTCGGTGAGCTGGCACGCAAGCTGAAGAAGCGTGAACGCAGCGCGATCTTTCTGTTCGAGGGCTCGGACGCCGCCGGTAAGGGCGGCGCGATTCGGCGCTTGGTCTGGTCTCTGGACGCCCGGCAATACCGCATCATTCCAATCTCGGCGCCCAGCGACGAGGAACGCGCGCACCACTATCTCTGGCGCTTCTTTCGGCATCTGCCGCGCCGCGGCCGGATCACGATTTACGACCGAAGCTGGTACGGGCGAGTGCTCGTGGAGCGAGTGGAGGGCTTCACCAGCGAAGAAAACTGGCGCAGGGCTTACAAGGAAATCAACGACTTCGAGCACGAGCTCACGCGGGACGGGATCGTGCTCGCCAAGTTCTGGCTACACATCAGCCCCGAAGAACAGCTGCGTCGCTTCCAAGAGCGCGAGCGAGAACCCTGGAAGCAACACAAAATCACGGCCGAAGACTATCGCAATCGCCGCAAGACCAACCAATACGAAGCGGCGGCGTCAGAGATGATCGCCCGAAATAGCACCGAGTATGCGCCGTTCACGCTGGTGGAAGCGGAGGACAAGCACTTCGCGCGCGTCAAAATCTTGGAGACCGTGTGTGAGCGGCTCGAGCGGGCGCTGTGACGGGCTGCGCGCGCGAAGCGTGGTCGCGCGGCCCCTCGCGCCGCTCCACTCGTCGTTCGCGCCGCTCAGTTCACGGAGCGATCGATCGGGATAGGATCCGGCGGTTCGTTGGGGAGCTCCGGTGAATCGGGGTGGGGCTCAATCGGTGGGTGTGGCAGCGGCGGATCTTCGATCGGCGGCCGCGGCACGGGAGTGACACGTTCGATTTCTTCGGCGAAATGGGGGAACCAGGTAGGCATGTCCCTGGTCAGAGCAACATCCGTTCCGCGCTGCGGAGCGAACGATAATTGTCACGATCTTGGACATTTACAGTGATGCGCCCGTGCGCTCGCCGAGCGCTTGGGCCGCACTGCGCTCGCTGACGAGGCGCGGCGCCTCAGTCCATGCCGATGGCCGCGCGCCATTCCGGCGTCGGCGCGATGATCTTGCGGCTGCGCGTGTCCCATTGCGCGAACACGAATTTCCCTTCACAGCAAATCTGCGCTGAATCGTCGATCAAGAGCTGGGTCATGCGACCGATCTTGCCCTCGTAGCTGTCGACGAAGCTGCGCACGACGAGGTGTTGCCGATTGGTAATTTCGCGCAAGAAGCGCAAATTGATCTCCAAGATCACCGGGCCCGTGCCCGAGGACTTCACGTAGTCGAGGCCGAAGCCGTTGTCGGTGATCAAGTCCCAGCGGGCCTGTTCGAAGATTTCCAAATAGCGTGCGTTGTTGACGTGGCCGAACGTATCGAGGTGTCCCTCGCGAATGACGATCGACTGCTCGAAGACGCGGTTGCCCATGCCTGATTTTTGGGGCAGAGGACCCATTTCGCCAAGCGCACTCGGAATAAAGCGGAAAGGACACGGTTGAGAGTGCTGTCGGACGCCCGTAACCTCACCGAAACTGGAGGCCACGTCCCATGAACTCGATGCTCGCTGCCAGTGACCCCCCCATCAAGTCGTCCAAAGTCTTGGTCGTCGAAGACAATCCCAAGGTCGCTCGCTTTCTTCGGCGCCTGTTGACGGACGAAGGCTTGGTCGCAGACGCCTGTGCGGACGGCGGTGAGGCAGTCCGACAAGTGAGAAACGGCGTTTACGACCTGGTGTTGCTCGACTGGATGCTCCCGGGTGAAGATGGTCTTTCGGTATGTCGGGAGCTCCGGCGCACCGGCTCCAGCGTCCCGGTGTTGATGCTCACGGCGCGGGGTGAATTGCGTGAGCGCGTGCTCGGCCTGAACTCCGGTGCCGACGACTACCTGGTCAAGCCGTTCGAGGTCGAGGAGCTGGTGGCGCGCATCCATGCTCTGCTGCGTCGCACGCAGGGGGCTCGGCGGGTCAACCTGAGCGGCCTGGAGATCGACTTGGAACGGCGCTGCGTCGTGATCGACGGCATTCAAACGTCAATCACGGGTCGGGAGCTCGACCTTTTGCTGCACCTCGCCAATCGAGTGAATGAAGTCGTGACGCGGGCCGAGCTGCTTTCGCGCATTTGGCAGATGCCCTTCGACCCCGGCTCGAACGTGGTGGACGTGCAAGTGCGCCGGCTGCGCGAAAAGCTCGGCACGCGCGCGTGGATGGTCGAGACCGTGCGCGGCGTGGGCTATCGATTGCGGAGCGAAGCTCCGTGAAATTCCGCGAGCGGCTCGTGCTCGCCGCGTCGCTCACGAGTCTGATCGGATTGGGTGCAGGCTTCAGCTTCGTCTACGAGAAGGTGTGCGCCGAGCACCTGCACGAGGTCGATCGCGTGCTCGGCAGCGAGAGCCGTGAAGAGGCCGACGAGATCGCTCGCAACCAAGGCGCGCGTGAGCTGCCGGAAGATCCGGATCTGAAGGCGGCGGACATCGGGCCGCTGCGTAAATACGCCGTGCTGTACGATGCCGAGGGCCGCGTGCTCGCGCGCTCGGCCTTGGTCGGTTCGCGCGCTCCCGAGCTGAAGACGCTGAGCCTGAACTCTGCCATGCCCTTCGATCGCAGGATCGGTCAGACGCACGTGCGCGCCGTGCTCTTGCCCGTGCCGGGGCGTCCCGGTGAACAGCTGTTGTTCGGCGTTTCGCGCGAGCCGTTGGACTCGGACGCGGCGCTCTTGGCGCGCGTGATGAGCATTACCTTCGCTGGTGTGGTGGTCTGGATCGTTCTGATGACCTGGTGGCTGACCGCGCGCATGACCCGCGAACACGAGGCGATCGCCGCGGTCGCTCGGCGCGTCGCCGCCGGCGATCTCAGCGCGCGCGTGGGCGGCGGCGTTCCGCATGCCGACATCGCGCGGCTCGGGCAAGACGTAGATTCCATGATCGAGCAGCTGTGCGCGCTGGTTGCGTCGCAGCAAAAGTTCGTCTCCTACGCCGCGCACGAGCTGCGCTCGCCGCTCACCGCGGCCTACGGTGAGCTGTCCAATGCGTTGCGCAAAGAACGCAGCGCGCCGGAATACAAAGAGGCCATCGAGTGCGCCCTCGAGGCCACACAGCACATGCGGACCTTGGCCGAGGATTTGCTGGTCTTGGCTCGCTCTGGCGCGCGCCCCAGCTCGGGCACGCGCAGCAGCGCATCGCTCGCCAGCGTGACCCGCGCCGCGACTGCGCAGCTCGCTCGCACGCTCGAGGCCCGCGAGGTGCGCGTCGAGCTCACGGGTGACGCTCGAATCGACACCTGGAACGAGCGCGACCTGCATCGCCTGGTGCTCAACCTGCTCGACAACGCGGTGAAGCATTCGCCGCGCGGTGGCACCGTGACAGTGAGCGCAGAAAGCAACGGCGCGGTCGAGCTGTCCGTGCAGGATCAAGGCCCAGGTGTCCCGGCGGACGACGCGCCCCGCATCTTCGAGCCATTTTTTCGAGGTTCACGCGAGGCCGCCGAAGAGGGCAGTGGGCTCGGCTTGGCCATCGTGCGCGCGATTGCGCGGGCCCACGACGGCGAGATCAGCCTGGAACCGAGCGCAGAAGCGGGGCGCGGGGCGCGTTTCACCGTGCGCTTCGCTGCGCCTTCCGCGTGAGCTCTCGAACGCATCCGACATTTCACGCGAAGAAATGACTATCGCTCCTTCCAAACTACTCGGGGTGTGGACGGCGCCGTCGAGGCATCTGCGGTCGCACGAGCGCGATGGGCCAGTTGAAATCGCCAGGCCTTCGCCCTACCATCAAAAGCCATGCGTTCGGATTCGGCGGCCGCGGTGGTGCTGTGCACAGCGGCCGTGCTCGCCGGCGCATGGGGTTGCCACAAGACGACCACGCGCGCGCCGCCCAGCCCGTCAGCGAGCGCGACTCTTGGCTCTCGACGCCTGCCGCCCAACGCGCGACCAACTCGGCCAGAGGGGCATGTCGCGTCCGTTAGCTGTCTCCAGTTTTCGCCTGACGGGCGTCAGCTGTTGACCGGTTCCGAGGATGGCAGCTTGTTGATCTGGGACTGGCAGCAGAGGGTGCTCCTGCAGCGGCTCGAGGCCGTTGGGGGATGGGTCGGCTCGTGCGCATTCTTTCGCGATGGCAAACAAGTGGTGAGTGCTGGCTGGCGAGGTGGGTTATTCATTTGGGACGCACGTTCAGGCCAGGTGCTGCGGACGCCCCCAGCGCTCGGGATGAGCGGCGTCATGGGCATAGCTGTTCGGGGCGACAGCAAACGCGTTGCATTTGCCACTGAAGATCAGAGCGGTGAATGGGACCTTGAGACCGATACGATCCGATATGACGCGGATTCAGATGGGTTTGAAGGCACGGGCTATGGGAACGACGGATCGCGTTACGTCTTCGGCGGAGGCCATACCATGGTTTGGGCGGCAGATGGCAGCGCGTGGCGTCAAGGCCCGGCTGCGCGGCAGGGCGCGCCGTTGAGCAGTGGTACTCTGGTGTTGGGAGTGCACGAAGGGGTCGAGCTCCTCGACGCCCACGGGGACTCGACGCCCCTCGTTCGCGACCCAAACCTCCGTGGCTGGGTGATGATCGACCTGAGTCCACAGGGGGACCGCGTGGTGGCGGCTGGGGTGCGTGGGGGTGCTGGGATCTGGCGTACCTCCGACGGCTCGCAGGTGTGCGGCTATACCCCGGATCACGCGCTGGGTAGCGTAGCGTTCCATCCCGGCGGTGCATTCGTGGGTCTCGGCGTGAGCGACGGGTCGGTGATCGTGGCTGACGCTCGGACATGCGTGGAGGTTTCTCGCATGGCATCCGCGCAGACGCGAGTTATGAGTACGGCGATCGGTGCCTCGCTGCTCGTTGGCGACGGCGCTGGCCAGATCTCGAGCTGGGACTTGACATCGTTCAAGCGCACTTGGGCACATCGGGTTCACGCGCGCGAAGTCTCGGCACTGGCCGCTTTACCCGGTGGAGACTGGGCATCAGGGGCTGCGGATGGGACGGTTCGTGTCGGCACGGGGCCGAGCAGCAAGCAGATCGGCGTGGCATCGGACGTCGTGTCCGAGGTCAAGGTAGGCCTGCGCGGAGACCTCTTCGTCGCCGATCTCGACGGCGGAGTCACGCGGGTCCACGACGGAAATGGAGAGGTCATTTTTCAGCAGGAACGGCACCGGCAAGTGCTGGCGCTGGCGCTCGATGATCAAGCGACGTCGTTGTTCGTCGCGGGCGCTTATCCGACACTGACGAAGCTGCAGCTGCTCGAACAAGGAGCAAAACCGATTGGAAATTGGCCTGACCATCTCCAATCGTCCGAAAGCACTGCCAGCCTGGCGCTCGACTCTACGGGACGAGTCCTTGCTCAAGGTGGAACTCGGGGCACGATCTTGCTCAGAAATTCCGAGACCGGCGAGATTCTCAGGTCCCTGACGGGGATGATGGGTCGCGGCAAGAGCATCGTGTTCGATCGCGATTGGCTCTGGGCAGGCGGTGACGATGGGCGACTCCTACGTTGGACCGTGGCAAGTGCATCGGATGCTCCTGATCGTTCCATCGAAGTGGGTGGGCGCCCTACCGATATCGCAAGGTCGCCGGACGGGAGCATTCTCGCCGTAGGCAACACGGACGGTCGCGTCACAGTGCACGCGCTGCCGGCGGGGGACCTAGTGGCCACGCTGTTTCCACTGCGCGAGGGAAGCTGGGCTTCGGTGCGTGCTGATGGTCGAGTCGAACTCAAAGGCAAGCTCGCCGAGCAGCTGCTGTTCGAAGTGCCCTCGTCTCGCCGTGTAATCGCGCTTGGGGCGGCTGCCGGCCATCTCACCTTCACGTCGCCGAACATCGAGCGTTTGGCCGACGGCACGCTGTTCGTGCGAACGACGGTGCTCTCGCCGACGGGTGCACCCCACGTGGAGGCGGACGGGTGCTGGACCGTGCACGACATTCAACCGAGCCCTACGGTGCTTTCCGCGTACGACTTGGAGCTAGCGTTTCGCGATCATGCCCCGGTTGCCCACTTGCTCACCGCCGAGGCACCAGGAATGGAGCGGGTGCAGCTTCGCATCGACCCGCCACCCGTCTTGCAGCGGGGTCGTGTGCTCGGACGCGCTCTTTTGGTAGCGAACTCGGCGTATCTGACCCAACCATTGCCCGGCGCGTCCAAGGACGTGAATACCCTCGCGAGTGCCCTGAGCGGGGGCTCGAGCTGGGGCCTTCAGTCGGGCGATTCACTGCTGGTGCGCGAAAACCTGGGGGCCGACCTCTTGAGCACCGTAGCGCAGTTTTTCGCCAATGCGACCGCTGACGAAACGCTGCTATTTTACTTCGCGGGCCATGGTGGCATCCAGAACGGCGATGCCTACCTCTACCCTGTGGCAGCCAAGGGTGCGTCGGATCCGCTCTCGGGGAGCATTTCGACCTCGACTCTTTGGTCGATGATCGGCCACTGCAAGGCAAAACAGGTGCTGGTGATCTTGGACGCCTGTCAGGCGGGTGCCTTCACGCTGCCGGGCAACATCGGGCAGGCCATGCAAGCCGCGACTGGCGCCCCGCCGACCGCTGTCCTCGCTGCCACCGCTGGTAGCGCACAGGAGACCGCGCAGGGCGGGCGTTTCACCGCTGCGCTGGTGCGCGCGCTCGGCAACTACAAGGGAGCGGACAACGAAGGTCGAGTCAAAGCCCTCGATGCATTTGCCTACGTGCTCGGCGAAGTCCGCGAACAGCTTCCACAGTGGTATGGCTCGCCGGAAGCCATGCGTATTCCGCTCGCATGGCCCGAACCGCCAACACGCATCGTCGAGGCCAGCAAGGCCGCTGCAGCGGTGTCGAAGAACGAGCTGATCGGGCGCGTGGATCAGCGCGTCGTTTCCACACGTCAGCTCGTTGCGGACGTCACCACGCACGGCCAACGCGGACAAAAGAAAGACCGCTGGGTAGAGGTGGAGTTGTATTTGAACCAGAACATCGATGGCCTTCGTGTCGCTGTCGAATCCGTAGCCACGCATGCTACCGTTTACGAGAACTTCGTAGGCGGGCCGCTGGTTGCCAGCAAGAAGCACCAGCTGGTCGAGTATGTCGGCGATCTGGCCCCTGGGCCTCACGAGATCGTGCTGCAAGCATGCAAAGCGAAGTCGCATTGCGACAGTGCCCAGCTACGTCGGCTTCCGCTTTCCCTGTGAAGGTCCGGCGAAATCGTCGCGAGGGGCGTCCAGGCGCTGGACGAAAACCCGTTGCACTTGTTCCGCCACTTTGTCGATGTCTTGCATGCCGTTGAGCAGCAGTGCTTTGCGTGACTTCAGGAATACGGGCAGATCCTTGACCTCTACGCCCGAGAGCAACACCGGGATTACCCACAAGTCCTCGGAGACCGCGGCGGTGCGTTCGCGCGAAACCCAACCGGACGCGAGTGCTGCCGGCGACACCAGCACGATTGCCAGCCTACTGCTGCGCAGACCGAGCTCCACCGCCTGAACGATGTCTTGGCCAGCCAGTAGCGTCGTCTCATCGAGCCAAACGCGTCGACCCAGTTTCGACAGAGCCTTCTCGAGCTGGCTGGCTAGTTCGGTGTCGACCGAGCTATGCGAGATGAAGACGTCGTAGCCACTCTTTGCTGATGCGTCGTGCGTGAGCGCTGTGGGAGCACCACCCAATCGAATGCGCTTCAACCGCCGGAGCAGCACGACACCGGCCAACAGCGCGCCTGCGGCTAGCGCGCCAGCGAGCAGTGAGGTCACCGGTGGGTTTTCCGGTGGGACACGCAGCGCCGCAGGCGCCGCAGGCGATGGTTGGCTCGGCGGTTTGTCGTTGCTCACGCTGACGCTCAGCCCCGTCTCCGTCGCGCCGAATGCGGAGAGTCGCAGTGCGTGAGTATCGGTTGCCTGGAACACGAGGTCGGCACCGGAGTACCGCGTTTCGAACGGCTCGCTCCGACAAGTCGATACACCCGTCACGTGGCTCAACTTCACGCTGTCGACGTGCGCGTCTGGCACCTCCAAGGGAAACGGCCCGGCGAGCTCGATTCTCGCGCCGGAGCGTGGCACCAGGTGCACGCTCCGGGTGGACCCGCTGAAGGTGACGTCGCACACGCCTACAGGACATTCAGGCACGCCCTCGATCTTTCCCTCCGTGCCACCTTTTCGAATCTCGATCCAAATCGCGCCGGTCGACTCAACCGAGTAGCTCGCCTCATAATCCTTTGTCCCGTTCATCCAGACTGGTTCGAGGAGCGTCCAGGTCTTGAGCGGGCGATGAATCGAGGTGGCGCCGATCAGCTCGACCTCTGCGAGTTGATTTGCATCGAGCTTGCCCAATAACGTGACCGGTCCAGTACCGGAGATCGTGACCGACGACGCAGTCGCTTCCCTGAGCTCGCACGATTGAAATGGCATCTTCCGTGTCGAGTCGCTGAGATTACCAGGTTCTGTCGGCGAGCCTCGTCTGGCTGAACGCAGCGGCGGAGCGTTGCCGGCCGTTTGGCCGGCGCTCTGCCGGCGTGGAGAGGGCCGAAATCAGCCCCGCTTCAACGGCGCGCTGGGTTTTCCGCACGCACGCAATTCCGCCCGCTGGATTTTGCATCATAGAGGCAGCGATCAGCGCGTCCGAGTAAGTCCGAGAGCTGCTCGGCGTCGATCAGCTGGGCGACGCCGGCCGAAATCGTGATGGGTCCCACCTTTGGCAGCTCGAGGGACTCGATTGCCACGCGCACCCGTTCGCAGAAGGTCACCGCGCCGCCGATCCCCACGGGCAGCACGGCGATGAACTCTTCGCCGCCCCAGCGGGCGACGGTATCGGTGAGGCGCTTGCTGTGAGCGAGCGTCTGGGCGACGCGTGTGAGCACTTCGTCTCCCGTCGCGTGGCCATGTGCGTCGTTGACGCGTTTGAAATGATCCACGTCGAAGAAGGCGACACACAGCGGAGTGTGGGCGCGCTCGGCGCAGGCCTTGGCCTTCACGAGCTCCGTTTCGGCTGCCCGGCGATTGGCGATCCCGGTCAGCGGATCGGTGATCGCCTGACGCTCGTGCTCGGCCAAGAGCTCCGCCTCCGCCGTGACGTCGTGCCAGCTCGCGATATAGCCGGGGCCGTCGGGCAGCGCGAGCGGCGAAATGGTGCGACGCAGGTGCCGGCGGCGAGGCTTCACGAACACGAAATCATCGGTCACGGTGCCCGGGTCGCGTGGGTTGCCCATGCGCTTCACGAAGTCGGCCGGATCTTCCACGAGCGTGCTCGCATGCCGCATGAGCTCAGTGCGTGTCATGCCCACCATCGCCTTTGGATCGAGCTCGACGATCGCGCCGAATGCACGGTTCGCGCACACGACGCAGTCATTGTCGTCGAACACGGCGACGCCGTCGTGTACGTTCGCGAGTGTCACCTCGAACAGGCCGTTGGCGCGCCGCAGCCGTTGCTCCTGCTCGCGCTCTTCTGTCACGTCTTGAATCAGCGCCAAGGCTCCGGTCACGCTTTCACGCTCCCAGACCGGGACCAGACGCGCGAACAACGTGCGGTTGGCGCGGCTGAATTGCAGCTGCGCCTGCTCGCCCGCGAGCGCCTCCGCGAGGGCTTCGTGTACGGTCTCACGTTCATCGGCTGGGACGGTCTCGAGCGCCGAGCGGCCTTCCAAATCGCTCTTGGCGACGCCGAGGGTCGCGAGCAAATCGGCGCCGTCGGCGGCTACGATGCAGAATTCCCGGTCGAAGAACAAAAGCGCGGTACGCGGCACGTTGTTGGCGATGATGCGATAGAGCTGCGCTTGCAGCGCGGCCGCCTCTTGCGCCCTGCGCTCGTTGCTGACGTCTTCGAACACCGCCACGGTCCCGAGCAGCGAGCCGTCGTTGTCGCGCAGGGCCGCGGCCGAATAGCGCACCCACACGTAGTGACCGTCCGCATGTTTCACGCGCTTGGCGAAGGCGACCACGGCGCGCTGGCCGTCGAGCAGCTCGGCTCGCTGCGCCGCGTCGCGCGGCAAATCATCCGGGTGGGTGAGCGCCCACAAGTTCTTGCTCACTAGCTCGTTTTCGCTGCGTCCGAGCAGCCGCTCCAGCGCCGGGTTTGCGCGCAGCACGGCGCCCTCCAAGTCGCGCTGGGCGACGCCCACCGGGGTCGCGCTGAGCACGGCATCGAGCACGCGCTCCCGCTCGCGCAAGGCCCGATTCGCGCGGCGCAGCGCGATCTGCTCCTCGACGTCGAGCGCCAGCTCCGACAACAGCTGGACCTCGTCCGGCGTCCATTGCCGAGCGATTCGGTCGGCGACGCACAGCGCACCGATGGGCACACCGTCCACCTCGACCGGCACCCCAGCGTAGGCCACGATGTCCTGGGCAGCCACGCTTTCGCCCGCGCGAACGGCGTTCGTCGTCTGCACGTCGCTCACGACCAGAGTTGCCCGCGACGCGAGCACGTCCTCGCACAGCGCCTGAGTCAGGGAGTCCGATTCGTTCACGCCGACGGCGCTGGTGACGAGTCGTTGCTGGGTATCGCGCAGCGAGACGAAGGCGATCGGTGCGCGCAGCAGCGCCGCAGCGCGGCGCGCTAGCCGCTCGAATCGCTCTTCGCGACCGCCGCTGCCGGTCTCGCCGAGCAGGCGTTGCCGTTTCGAATCGACGAGCTTTTCCATCGTGCGCCCTCGCACGCCTCCCTGAGCGGCGTGCGGTCAGGAATGGAATCCCGAGCGGCCGCGTCCGTCAATGAGGTTACACTCGAAATTCGGGAATTGGTGGGCGCCCGCAATCCCGCATCGCACCTCGTAGTACGCGCGGTTCCAGGCTTTCGTCGGCTCGCGAAGCGCGTCGCAAGCTCGACCGACAGGGCAGCAACACCCGAGCTCGGGTCGAGCACCTTGGGACGGCTCGCGTGTCGCGCTATTCGTTCGCGCACGCGACGACTGCGTTGCGGAGCACGAGCGCGATGCGATCCCGGAGGGCCTTGTCGCGGACCGAACGCGCAATCGTCACCCCGCCGGCGAACAGCGCGGTCATCACCAGCGCGCGCGCTTCACGGTCCTCGGCATCCGCCCCCGGCAGGCCCTTCGCGATGGCGCCGACGATGCCCATGTACTCCCTTTGAAAAGCCGCTTTTGTCTTGGCGTCGCTGCGCGCGACGTCACCACTCAGGCTCGGCAGCGCGCAGCCATCCGCCAAGTCACAGCTGACACGCTCGGTGAAGTAGAACTCGGCCAGCGCCTCGACCCAGCCGGGCCCGAGGCGCTCTTGAAGACCTTCAATCGCCCGGCGGAACTCGTCGAGGCCGCCGACCAGGGAAGCACGGAACGCCTCCACTTTGGAACGAAAGTGACCGTAGAAAGCGCCCGACGTCACGCCGGCCCCGCGCGCCAAGCCGTCAACGCCGATCAGGCCGAAGCCCGCCTTGCGAAAACCACGACCCGCGGCGGCCAAAATCCGACGCTTGGTCTCCTCCTTGTGCTCCGAACTGTAGCGCATGTGCTCGCTTCAATAGCAAGCGCGCAGTGCGGGTGCCAGGTCCGGCTGCTGGTCATCGGGATCGCTCGCATCCTTGACGATAGGGGCGGCGGATAGCGCGCAGCGACCTGTGAGCGGCGATAGATAACGATCCGTATGTATCCGAGTTTGCTGGCAATAGAGGCGTTATCTATGAATGGGGCCGGAGGCTCACGCGCGTCGCGGGCCGGGAAAGACCAGCAGAACAAAGAAAGCGATCGTTATTCAATCGCTTGACGATAGGATAACGATCGCTATATACCCGCTGCAGCGGGAGTGCGCCGAGGGACTCGCCAGGGGTGCGGCGCCATGTTTGCAACCAACATCCAAACCAGAGAAGAGGAAGCCGATGCCGATCTCCATTCAGCTCAGTCCGGGAGTTTTGACCGCTGAGGGTCAGCGTACCGTGTTTTCGCGAATCGCCGCGATCTTGTTGGACGTCCACGGGCTCAAAGGGAACACGTTCATGACCCCGAACGTGATTGGTCACGTCACGGTTTTGCCGGAAGGCGCTTCGTTCGCCGACGGCTTGGCTCAATCGCTCGTGGTGATCGAGGTCAAGGTGCCGTCGATCACCTTCCCGAATGCCGACGTGCAAAAGTCGTTCATCAAGCGGGTAACTGACGTCATTGACGAGCTCAAAGCAGGCTCGCACCCCAGAAGCCGCACGTTCGTCAATGTCACGTACGCGGTCGACGGCGCATGGGGGATTGGTGGTCAGGCGTACTCGAACGCCGAGCTGGGCGCGGCGATCGCCGGAGGCTGAAGTCGGAGCAGATCGGATGGGCGATGGGCGACCGTCGCCCATCCGATCTCACCCGTGAGGGTGGCGCGGCCGGCATGTCAACGTCGGCAGCGCTGCTTTGGAGTTCCTGGCCCCCGCGGCGCGACGGAGCACTCTCAACCTTCGAGCTCTCGGTAGCTCACGAACGCAAACGAACGCGAGTCGGGTGACCACGAGGGCACGTTCAGAGTGCCCTGTCCGCCGAACAGACGCACGAGAACCTCTGGGGTTCCACCCGCAAGGGGCATGAGTCTGAGGCACACGTGTTGGTTCGGCGGGTGACCTTGCACGGCGCTGTCGTAGGATAAGAAGACGAGCCAGCGCCCATCCGGCGAAGGGTGCGGAAACCAATCGCCGTAGGCCTCGTCGAAGGTGACTTGCCGTTGCTCGGTGCCGTCGGGGCGCATGCGCCAAATGCGCATGTTCGAGCTGCGCGCGGAGTTGAAATAGATGGTTTTCCCGTCAGGCGCGTAGTCGGGGCCATCGTCCAGCGCTGGCGAGTCCGTCAGGCGTCGTTCGCTGCCCCCGGCAACGGGCACGGTGTAGATGTCGTACGCGCTGTGGCCGCGTCCCGCGCAATAGGCGAGCGTGCTGCCGTCAGGCGACCAGCCGTGCCAAAACGAGGGCGCCGCTTGGGTGATCAGGCGCGGTTCGCCGCCTTGGGCGGGGACGACGTAGATGCGGGAAGGGCCATGTGTTTCGTCACTGATCACGATTTGGCGCCCGTCCGGCGAGTAGCCGTGATCGTTGTTGCAGCGCAGCGCGAAGCCGCAATCGAGTAAGCTGGGTTCTACGCCGCCACTGACGGGCACCGTGTACAGACGACCCGAGGCATTGATCAGGAGCGAGCTGCCATCGCGTGACCAATTCGGAGCCTCGAAATGTCGGAGTGCGCGATAGACCACGCGCCGCGAGCGATTCTCGAGGGTGAATATCTCCAGTGTGCTTTCGACGACGCCGCTTTCCATGTGCAAGCAGCTTATCGCGACCACGCGCCACCCTGTCTGCCTCAATGACGGGATCGGGGAGTTCTCTCTCGAAACGCGACGCCGAAGGCTACGCCGCAACGCGCCCGATTCGCGTGACCATCAACCCATCTCCAAGCGCATCACGCGGCGGAGGCCCGACTCAGCCAAAGACGCAGGCGCCCAGCTCAGAAAGCTGGCCAGGTGCCGATTCTACGACGTCGGCTATCGGGGGAGACGTCGGCATCGGTCGCCCCATCGCCTGCGGCAAAGGCGGCGGCCGTGGCTTCTTCTGGAGGCCCGCTCCGTGAGCGGAGTAATTCTTTCGCTTGTGCGGCGCGCACCTCGTCGTTCCGCGCGCAGCGTTCGAAGAATGCCGACAGCTGTGGGTCGTTCTCGCGGCGCGCGCGCTCTGCCCCTTCATGCAGTTCTTTGGCAAAGCGGAGTGCGGCTTCGTACACACGGCGCAGCTCCGTGCGTCGGTCAGTCGATGATTCGCCCGGTTCTGGGCCGCTCGCGGCGGCAGGTGTATTGGCTGGCATCCGCTCCATTGTATCCAATGTTGCGGGAGCAGGGCGCTGCGCGTTCCGCCGCCGTTCTTTATTGGTCAGAGACAGGTGACGAAACGAGGGCCGCGAAACCCTCACGACATTCGCGGCGGGGGCGAATCGCAACGCTGAAGCAGCGCGCAAACGTTCAAATGAGACACAGCAGTAACTCGCGGGGAAGCCGCCGAGCAACTGCCGGCTGCGCGAAATGCCCCGGTCTTGCTTCGACATTGACCGATGGCGCAATGGAGCTAGTCGTCCATTCGTGCTCCACCCGTCGATAAAGGCAACGATCGACCACTGGATTGAAGAGGCGCCCGAGTTCCGCCGCGTCGAGAGTGAGCCCCTCGCGGACGATGCTTGGGAAATCAGGGCGCTCGAAGACGACCAGGTGGTCTACGAGGACGTCGAATTGGATACGGACGAGCCCACCCTGTACAAGCTGGCTGCATGGTGTGAAAAGCACTCGAAGCTCGCGCCGCGTCCGCCTGTCAAAGCGGGCGCGCCGCCGCTGCCTGTGCCGGCGAGCGGGTCCGCGAGGCGCTGACACTCCGTCTTCGTCACGGCGATTGGGGGACGTATAGCGTGAGGCGCCGGTCTGATTGGAAGATGAGCTTCGCTGCGGACGGGCCACTCGTAGAGCGACAGCCTGCGCTGAGCCGTTCGGCGTAGTCATTTCGCGATTGAAGCTGTGAACTCGGGGCTTTGCAGGCGGGCGTCGGCGAAAGCGGTGTATCTTTGCCAAGCATGCGAAAGCTGGGTGGCCGCGGGTGTTCCGCTGGGTGGCTGAGTGCAAATTGCGCGCGGCGGCTGCTCCCGTTACTGCTTCTGACCAGCGCCTGCGCGCACGACTCGCCCCCAGCCAAGGCGCCCGAACCCGCTCCCGCTCCGGTGACGTCAGTGGCCGATCCGGACGGCAACCGCGTCTCGATCGAACACCATGACGAGCTGTTCAATGGCCTGACGATTCACTATGTGACTGCCGGGCCCGCGGACGGCAAAAAAGTATTCCTGCTCCATGGCTTCCCTGAGTTCTGGTACGGCTGGAGATACCAGATCGCGGCGCTCGCCCGGGGCGGATACCGCGTTTACGTGCCCGATCTGCGAGGCTTCGATCTGTCAGCCAAGCCGGAGGGCCAGGAGAACTACACGATCGCCAAGGTGGCGGCCGACATCGTGGCCATGATTCAGAGCATCAGCCCCAAGGATAAGATCAACCTCGTGGGCCATGATTGGGGCGGCTCGGCCGCCTTTCGCATCGCTTACGATCACCCCGAGCTGCTCGACAAGCTCTTCATCTTGAATATCCCACATCCGAATCAGATCAAAGACGTACTGAAAGACCCGCTCCAGCATCCGCAAGAAGCGATCGGCATGCTGTATATCGGTGCTTTCGTGCCCAAAGGCCAGCCGGAGTTCATTTTCAAAGATCTGCTCGGCTTCAAGAAGTCCTTCGATCTGTTCGTTTACCAGCCCATGGTGCACAAAGAGAACGTGACCGAGGAAGATCGCCGAATCATCTATGAGTCGTGGGGGCGCGAAGGCACGCTGACTGCGACCACCAATTACTACCGCGTCAACTTCGATTTCCCCAATTCGATTCCCGATCGCGCGCTGCCGAAGGAATTGCCCGTGGTGCTGGTCTTCGGCATGAAGGACATCTTCATGTCTCCCAAGTACGTCGAGCGCATCGATCAATGCACGGTGTGCGCCGAAAAATTGACCGTCTTTCGGGTCGAAGACGCCTCACATTTCGTGCAGAGTGACACGCCGCGCAAGGTGAACGAGATCCTGCTCGAGCACCTTCGTTGACCTCCCGGGTCTCAAGCTGGAAGAGCGGTCCGAATAGCTAGCGCGCCACGGCGCGGCACGCGCTGGCGGTCCCTGCGCGCTACTCGGCCGGAACCGCCAGCGCCGCGTCCACTTCTTTGCTCTCTTTTTCCTTCAGCGCGAGCGACAAGATCGCCGGGAACACCAGCGACGTGAGCAGGGTGCTGACGGCCACGCCAACCACGACCACGGTCGCCAACGGACGCTGCACCTCCGAACCCGCGCCATTCGACATGGCCATCGGCAAGAAGCCGAGGGCGGCGACTGCGCCGGTCGTGAGCACGGCGCGCAGTGCATGGGTTGCGCCCTCGCGGATCGCTTTCGGCAACGGTTTGCCCTCGGCGAGCGAGCGATCGACCTCGGTCGTGATCACCACGCCGTTCAATACCGAGATACCGCCGAGGGCGATGAAGCCGACCGCGGCCGGCAAGCTGAACGGTAACTCGCGCGCCATCATGCCCAACAGCCCGCCGACGCTGGCGAGCGGCACCAGCGTGAACACGGCGAATGCGCGGCGCGCGCTCTGAAAAATGCCGAACAGCATGCCGATGATGATGGCGATCACCGCCGGCACCACGACTGCCAAGCGCTTCGAGGCGCGTTCGAAGTTCTCGAACTGGCCGCCCCACTCGATGCGGTAACCCGAGGCGAGTTGGATTTCGCGGCCGACCACGGCCTTCGCCTCTTCGACCCAGGAAACCAAATCCCGCCCGCGCAAGTTGGCATCGATGCGGATCAGCCGCTCGCGGTTCTGGCGCTTGACCACCGACGGTCCGTCTTCTTCACGGATGCGCGTGACCTCCGAGAGCGGAATGGACCGATCATGCCCGCCTTTGACGAACAGTCGCGCGATGCCTTCGGGGGTCGGTGCCTGTGGCGCATTGAACACGCGCAACTCGAAGCGGCGATGTTGGTCGTAGACATCGCCGACGCGTAGCCCTTCACGGGCTGCCTCGATCACGTGCAGCGTGTCCTCGGCGCGCACGCCGTAGCTTGCCATGCGCGCGCGATCGACCGAGATCGCGATCGCGGGTTGGCCCAGGATCCGCTCGATGCGCAGATCGCCCGTACCGCGGATCTTGCCGACTTTCGCGCCGATCTCGTTGGAAAGGCGCACCAGGTCGGTCAGCTCCGGGCCGAACAACTTGATCGACACGTCCGCGCGTGAGCCGCTGATCAGCTGGTTGGTCAGATCTTCGATCGGTTGCGACACGGCCACGAAGGTACCGGGCACCTGCGTCTCGATGGCGTCCTTGAGCTTGACCGACAGATCGTCGAAGTCGTTGGCGGTCGTCCACTTGGAAATTGGTTCGAGCGGCACCAAGATGTCGGTGCTGTCATAGCCGACTGCGTCGAGCGCCAATTCCGCGCGCCCGGTCATGGCCAGCGCCCGCTTCACCTCTGGAAAACCCCGCAGTACCCGCTCGCTCTGCAGGTCGAGGCTGCGCGCTTGAGTCAAGCCGATGCTCGGCGCGCGGCGAATGGCCACGACCAGGTCGCCTTCGAAGATGCGCGGTACGAACTCGGCGCCCGCGCCGCCGAACGCGTACATCGCGCCTACGGTCGCCAGCACGGACGCGCTCAGCAGGTATGCGCGCTTTTCGATCATGAAGTCGAGCACCGGGCGATACCAGCCGGTCAACGCCTCGAGCCACTTGGGCCCGTGGCCCTTCGGTGGGGGCACGAAGCTGACCAAGAGTGCGGGGAAGAACACGACCGTATAGACCAGCGCGCCGAATAGCGCACAAGCCATGGTCAGAGCCATCGGCCGGAACATCTTGCCCTCGACGCCCTCCAGCGTGAGCAGCGGCAGATAGACGAGCATGATGATCGCTACCGAAAGCGCGACCGGTTTGACCACGCCGACGGCCACGCGCTCGTACTCGCGTGCGCGCGCGTCCATGGCCAGCTTCTTCCCGGCCGTGAGCGCCAAGGCCGCCTCCAAGACGACAATCGGGCCGTCGACCAAGAATCCGAAGTCGATCGCGCCGAGCGACATCAAATCACCGGTCACGCCAAACAGGTTCATGCCAATCAGCGCGATCGCCATCGACACGGGGATGCCGAGCGCCGCCACCAGAGCACCGCGCAACGTGCCCAAGAACAATGCCAGCACGAACGTGACTACGACGATGCCTTCGACCAAATTGGCGGCCACGGTCGACAGCGTGCGCGACACGAAATCGGCGCGGTCGTAGAGCACGTCGACCGTCACGCCGCTGGGCAATTCTCGCTGAATCTGCGCCATTTTGGCTTTGACGCCGTGCACGGTGTCGCGGCTGTTCGAGCCCACGAGCATCATCACGATGCCGGTCACCACTTCGCCCTCGCCGTCCATCGTGACCACGCCGTGGCGCAAGGCTTGCCCGATCTTGACCTGCGCCACATGACGCACGAGCACCGCGGTGCCATCGGGAGCGGTGGCCAAGACGACGTTACCGATCTCCTTTTCGTCGACCAGCAGGCCGCTACCGCGGATCAAGAGCGCCTCTTCCCCGCGCTCGACGTAGCCGCCGCCGGCGCTGACGTGGGCCGCTTTGAGTGCATCGACCACGTCACCGACCCACAAGCCACGCGCTTTGAGCTGATCGTGGTCGAGGTGCACTTGAAATTGCTTCAGCTCGCCGCCGAAAGAGTTGACCTCGATCACGCCCTCCACGGTCCGAAGCTTGGGAATGATCTCCCAGTCGAGCATGGTGCGAAGCTGCATGGGTGAGTGCAGCGTGCTGCGCAGCACGAAGCGGTAAATCGTGCCCAAACCGGTGGAAACGGGCGCAAGCTCGGGGATGCTCACCATCGGTGGCAAATCTGCTTGGACCAAGCGGATCCGCTCCAAGACCATCTGCCGCGCGAACCAGACGTCGGTGCCGTCCTTGAACACGATCGTGACCAGGGACAGCCCCGCCCGCGAAATGCTGCGGATCTCCTGGCTCTTCGGCACGCCGTTGACCGCATTTTCGATGGGCGTGGTCACCGCGCGCTCCACCTCGGTCGGCGAAAGCCCCGCCGCCTGAGTAATGATGTCGACCTGCACGCTCGAGACGTCCGGCAACGCGTCGATGGGCAGCTTGGCGAGCGCGATGCCGCCCGCGCCGAGCAGCACCACCAGCAGCGCCAGCATCAGTTTGCGATAGCGGATCGAAGCAACGGCAAGTTTGGAGAGCATGAGCTCCGAGGACCGTAGAAGCTGCGCCCGAGCCCAGCAACGTCATGGCCCTCGAATGACGAACTCGTCATGTTTCGTGTCATGTTGTCTTCAACAACGACTCGAGCCGCGCTCGATCCACGCCATAAATCTCGGACAATCGCTCGAGCCGCTCCGTTTCGAGACAGGTCTGCGCGCGACGCCGCGGTTCGTGCGGGTGGTGCTCGATGACCCACAGGCCGAGCTGTCGCCGAACCTCCGGCTCGCACACGCCTTCGATCACCTCGACCCCCGCTGCACGCAGAATGGCGATCCCTTGGCCGTCCACGCGCGGGTGCGGATCGCGCATGCCGATCACGACCCGAGCGACCCCGCGCGCAGCGATCGAGCGCGAACACGCCGGAGTGCGCCCATGGAACGAGCAGGGCTCGAGCGTCGAGTACAGCGTCGCGCCGACCACGCTTTGCCCGCGCGCCTCCGCATCGCGCGCGGCGGCGATCTCGGCGTGATCCTCACCCGGGCCCTGCGTATGCCCCCGCCCGAGCAGCGAACCGCTGGCGCTGACGATCACGCAGCCCACCCAAGGGTTGTCGCCCGTCGAGCCGCGCGCGAGCTCCGCCTCCTCGATGGCGAGGCGCATCCATGACTCGTGGTCTGGGATCACGATTCCCGAGGCTAGCATCGACCGCTAGCAAATTGCCCCCCCGTCAGCAGGTCAGGGCTGGGAGGGAGACGCTACCCGAGGAAATCAGAGACCGCGAGCACGACGTCATTGAACGAAGCGAGCCGGATGGACTCGCCCGGCTGATAGCGATCACAGCGTGCGTACGAAGGTGCACAGAAATCAACGATGGATCGCCCCGCGAGCGGCACCTCACGCCGAAACTGCACACCCAGCTGCCGCGCCTTGAGCGCCGACCAAAGCCGCAACTCCGAGGGCGTCATCACGTGCCGATTCGCCCAAGCGCACTGCTCGAGCCAGAGCTGCTTGCGAACGAGATTGTCTGCCTTCCGATCACGCATGATGAGCCTCCTGATGCCGACGCAGGAGGCGAGCCGCGATCGCTAGGCATCGCGACGCAAGCACACGGGCGGGTATGCATCGGCGGAGCGTGCCAAACGCACGCGCGTCGTGAGCTCCACCAGGTGGAGTGGACTCGTGCCAACGTCCACTCCGCACAAGACGCGCCTCGTCGCACCACGACTACCTCCCCCAGCCGCGCGCAGCGGCGAAGCCGCGAGCACGGCTAAGGGGGAGGTCGGCGGCGCGCAGCGGCCGAAGGCCGCGAGCACCGACGGGTGCCAACGCCTCACACCGACGGAAAGTGAGGGGGCAGCTGCGGAGAGAAAGGGATTCGAACCCTTGGTACCCTTGCGGGTACGCCTGATTTCGAATCAGGTACCTTCGGCCACTCGGTCATCTCTCCGCCGCGGAATATGACCGCCGACGCGCTCACTGTCAACGCTTGTGCGCAGGCTCGGGGGCGATGCGTGGATCGCCCATAAATCCCGGGAAACTGTGGAATTTCGAGCAGGCTGGGCGGGCGCATGGCCGGGCCGGTTAGCTATTTACGCGTTCTGGGATCGCGGGTGATAGTCGCAAACCATGCGCGCTCCCGGTTCTTGGTCGTTGCTGCTTGCGGCGAGCTTCACGTCCGGTCTCGCGCTCGGAGCACCATCCGAACCGAGTGCGGCAGCTGCACCGAGTGCGGCAGCTACGCCCAGCGCGGAGCCTGCACCGCCTTCGCCGCCGGCTTCGCCCGAGTCGCCGCCCGCGGCGACCTCAGGGCAGGGAACGGGGGCAACGACCGCGAGCGCGCCGCAAGCTGCGCCCGACACGGCTGCAACACCCGCGACGACCGGCGTCGCAGCGGCTGAGGCTCGGGCCGAAGAGACGAAGCCCGTTGGTCAGAGCCCGGCTCCGGTCGAGCAAGAGCCGCCGAGCGATTTTCATCGCGACTTCTCTGCGCTTCCGCTTTCGCTCGAAGCTCGCTTCGGCTTCAACGCGCGGCTCGGTTCGAGCTTCGACGATGCCGCAGACGAAGAGCATTGGGGCGCGAGCTACGCGTTCGCGTCGTACCTTTCGTGGCGGCCCGAATTTGCCTTGGGCTTGGAGCTGGATCACAGTGGTCTGGGTCAGGTGCGCGCACTCACGGGGCAAACTTCGGTGGACAACGGGTACACGGCGACGGGCGCTTGGCTCGGCGCGCGCGTCTTCCCGATTCGCCGCGAACGACTCGATTTCTTCGTGAATTTGCGGGTGGGCATGGTTTGGCAGCACGTCGATGCGCTCGGCACGCGGGGCAACGACATGAGCATCACCGAACCCGCGCAGAGCTTCGCGTGCACCGAATCGGATGGGCCTGGCATTGGGCTCGGCGGTGGGATCGGGCTCGCGTATCGCTTGGGTCGTCACTTCGCGTTCGTGTCTCGTCTGGATTTGAACGGCCTGAAGCTGAGCGGAGAGACACTCGGAACGTGTGCCGACGGGATCGGTTCTGTCGCTACCCTGGGCGGCAGCGTGGGACTCGCGTTCGAGTTCGAGACGGCGCCGAAGTGAATGCCTCGGCTTGGCTCGGAGGCGGTCTCGCCCTGTCCCTGTGGCTCGCCGCGCCTCCGGCGCACGCGGCAATTTCCGCGCAAATTCCGCCGGAATGTGGCTCGTTATCCGATTTCGAACACGAGCTCGAGCAGCGCCTCGGCAACGTCAGCACACCAGAGGCAACGCGCGTCACGCTCACTCCGGAGGATGACGGCTACCACTTGCTGGTGGAAGTTGGCGAGCAACGCCGCGAGCTGCACGACGCGAGCTGTCAGGAGCTATTGCACGCGGCAATCGTGATCGCGCTCGCGTTGCTCGAGCCGAAACGAGAAGAAGCAGCCGCGCCCGCGCCGGAACCAGCGCCACCCGCAAAGACCGAGCCGCAGAGCTCCCCGCCACCCGAGACGAAGACCTCCCGGCGTTCGCAGCCGAAGTTTGCGCTCGGCGCGGGCGCCGGCGTTCACCTGGGCATGCTGCCGAGCGCGACGCTGATGCTCGAGCTCGAAGCCCAGCTGAAGTGGAAGCGCTTCGGTGTCGCGGCAGGGTTCCGCTATTTTCTGCCAGCGTCGGAGCGAGACGAAAGAGAGCATGGGGCACGCATCGGCGCGCTGGGCGCGTCGCTGACTGGGCTGTTCGAGCCCTGGCGGCGCGTGCAATTCCGGCTCGGCGTCGCAAGCTACCGGCTTTCCGCGACTGGCCTAGGCAGCCAACAGCCCATTGACGGCAGCGCTTGGGAGGTCGCTCCGACCTTGGGGGCAGCTTTCGTCCCTTTCGAGCGCCCGCCATTTTGGACCCGCGTGGGCCTCGAAGGTCAGCTCAATCTAGTCCAGCCCAGCTTCGAAATCCTGAGTTATGACGAGGTCTTCCATGTTCCGTGGGGGAGCGGCTCGGCGCTCGTGCACGCGGGCGTCATTTTCTGAAGACGGATTTGCCCGTCTGCCGGGATAAACCAGTATGAACGCTGGAGCCCTGGGTCGTCGTGCCCTGCCACGACCTGTTCCCGCGGCGGAGCCCCAGCCACCCGTGCTCGACCTAGCGACGGTTTACGAAGCGTACTTTCGCTATGTCTGGCGCTGTTTGCGTAGCCTCGGTGTGCGCGATTCGCAGTTGGAAGATGCGCTGCAAGACGTGTTCATCGTCGTGCAGCGGCGGCTTTCGGAGTTCGACGGTCGCGCCGCAGTGCGCACCTGGCTGTATGCGATCGCGCTCCGCGTCGCGCGGAAATATCGCGAACGCGCGCGGCGCGACCCCGCGTCGCTCGACGCCGCGCGCGAACAGGATCCGGAAATTTACGCCGCGAGCGAGGCAAGTGGCGATCGCGAACACGAAAATGAGCGTTTGCTGCTCGCACGGCGCGCGCTCGCTTCTCTCGACGACGACAAGCGCGAGATCTTCGTGCTCGCGCGGGTGGAACAGATGTCCGCGCCCGAGATCGCGAGCATCCTGCGCGTCCCACTCAACACGGTCTACTCGCGGCTGCGCGCCGCGCGTCTCGCGTTCGAGGCCGAAATTGCCCGCTTACGCGGAAGTCCCAGGAGCATGCCATGAATCTGGATGACGACGATGATTCGGAATTCGAGCAAGCACTGCGCGCCGATCTGCCGAGCCGGGCTCAGCAAAATCGCATGCGCCAACGCCTGCTTGCGGCGGGCTTGGCGGCGGGCACCGCGCTCGGCAGTACGAATGTCGCAGCGACGCAAGCGGGTTTCGCTGCCAGTGCGCTGTCGAAGTTGAGCGGGTTGTCGTGGCCGGCAAAGCTCGGCCTGACCGCGCTGCTCGCCGCGCCGGTCGTGGCGTTACCCGTGGTCTACGCACCGGTCCCGGGTGCCGAGATGGTCAGCCAAGTTCAGCGCAGCACGAGCGCCGTGCGCGCTCGCTCGGTTCCGAAACCTGTGTCAGCAGCGCAGCTGCTGCCGCGCGCGGCGGGGCAAGCCGAACCTGCCGCGCCGGAACCCGTGCTCGAGCCCGAATCGCAGCCGAATCTGGCCGCGCGCGCGCCAGCGGCCAACGCGGGCGGCCTGCCGCCGAGCGCGGCGCTCGGTTCTGCGGCTCTCGCGCCCAGCCCAAGTGCCAGTGAAGTCGAGAGCGGCTCGGAGCCGGCAGTCGCCGCGTTCGATTCGACGGCGCGCGGCCCGAGCACGCTCGCCGCCGAGACGCGGCTGCTCGATCGCGCGTTCGCCGCGCTGGCCGCGGGAGATCGAAGCACAGCCGCGGCGTTGGTCGCCGAACACACACGACGATTTCCGGACGGCCTGCTGCGTCAAGAACGTGAGCGAGCGCGCGCCCGAATCGCATTGGATCAAAAGGGGGAGTGAGGGTAATCGCATGACCTTGAATCAAACGAAGAATCAGTCGATCGTTCGTCCCTGGACCGCGTTCTGGTCGGTACTTTTGCTCGCGCCGCTGTCCATGGCGCCCAAAGGTTGCGCGCCCGTGGTCATCGGCGATGATTGCCCCGACGAAACGGCCTGTATGGCGGGCAGCGCGGGCAGCGCGCCCACGGGCAGTGCCGGCACTCCCGCGGACAGCGGCGGTTCTGCGGGCAAACCGACGGGTAGCGCGGGTTCCGCTGGGGACAACGTCTGCGGCGGTCTGCACGGCCGGGAATGCGCAGCGGGCGAGTACTGCGCGTTTTCGCTCGAGACCAAGTGCGGCAACGCCGATCAGACCGGCGTGTGCAAACCCATCCCGCAAATCTGCACCACCATCGACGCGCCGGTCTGCGCTTGCGATGGGCAAACCTACCCGAACGAGTGCGCAGCGGCGGCCAAAGGCAAATCGGTCCAGCACAACGGTGCGTGCGAGGAGCCGCCTCCGCCGCCCGCCTCGTGCGGTGGATTCGCGGGAGCGAGTTGCGCCAAGGACGAGTTTTGCAACTTCCCGATCGAGGCGAAGTGCGGCACAGCGGATCAGACCGGCACTTGCGCGAAGGTCCCGGATGCTTGCGATCAGGTATTGGCTCCGGTGTGCGGCTGCGACGGCGTGACTTATGACAACGACTGTGAAGCGGCGCTCAATCGCGTTCCGGTCTTGCACACTGGCGAGTGTGAAAAGCCGACGCCCGCGGTGTGCGGTGGGCTTTCAGGCATGCCTTGCGCCAACAAGGGCGAATACTGCAACTTCCCGGTCGAAACCAAGTGCGGCTCGGGCGACCAGACCGGCACTTGCACCGCCATTCCGAGCGCTTGCACCAAAGAGTACGCGCCGGTTTGCGGCTGCGACAACGTGACCTATTCGAACGAGTGCGGCGCGGCGGCCCAGGGCGTGTCCGTGCTCCACAGCGGCGTTTGTGAAGATTCGAGCGGCACGCCATGCGGAGGGTTGCAGGGCCTGGGCTGTGCGAAGACCGAATATTGCAATTTCCCGATCGCCACCAAGTGCGGCTCGGGCGATCAAATGGGCACGTGCACGACGATGCCACTCGGCTGCAACTACAACATCCAGACGGTGTGCGGCTGCGACGGCAAGAACTACTTCAATGCCTGCGCTGCCGCTGGCTCTGGGGTTTCGGTGGCGAAGCAGGGCGCGTGCACGACGCCTTGCGGCGGGAAGCTCGGAAACACTTGCAACAGCGTCAGCCAATATTGCAACTACCCGGCATCCGCCGACTGCGGCAAGGCCGACGCCACCGGTATCTGTGAAGACAAGGTCACGGGCGGGTGCCTGACCAACTACGATCCGGTGTGCGGTTGCGACGGCCACACCTACAGCAACGCGTGCGAGGCGGGACGCGCGGGCGCGTCCATCGCTACGCAGGGTGCCTGCCCCTGAGTGAGTGAGCGTGATTGAGCGCGCCGGCCAGGGCTCTCGTTGCAGAGGGCCCTGGGCCGTGGCGCCGTAACGGTCGGCGAGGCACGTGCGCGACGGTCAGCGAGCTTGCAGAATCAGATGGCTTCGGGCCGATCCCACGCGGTCAAATCGAGCGCTTTCTTCACGGTCCCTGCGAGCTCAGCCGCCTTCCCACGCCCCCAATAGTGCAAAAACAGGATGCGCGGAGTCTCGCCGCTCATGTGATGGTGAATCGCGACGATGTTGATGCCGCCGGCTCTCAACGTCCGGAGAACGCCTTGAAGTTCGCTTTCGGCCATCGCGAAGTCACCGTCCACGACCGCGTTGTCATCGCTACCGAGAAACGCCGCCCAGGTGTTCACACCCATGGTCTTGCCCACATTGCAGCCGCAGCTCGCGGTTGCCTTGCGGCCCATGGTTGCTTTGAACATGCCATCCTTGGACTGCCCTTTCGTGCCGAACACCGCTTCGAGCTTTGCGGTGTCGAGCGAGCTCTTCGCGGGTAATGCTCCGGCGCCGAATGTGCGCTCGGGCTTCGGCGCCTTCTTGCGGATCTCGGTGATCTTCGCCAGCGCCGCACGCACGCCTCCACCAAGCTTGGCCACCGTTCCTTCGCCGCCGATGTGCATGAAATACACGTGCGGGGCATCGAAAAAGAAATGATTGTGCAGCGCCGTCACTTCCAGCCCATGGTCGAGTAGCGCGGACAACACGGGATTGACCTCGTCCTCGAACAGCACGAGATCGCCCATCACCATCGCGTCAGCAACGCCCTTCTTCCCCGGCGCGAACGCGGCCCAAGAGGTCAAGCCCATGAACGGTGGAAGCTTCGCGCCGTCCACCAGCACCTCCACGTCTTTGCGGGGAAACGAGGCTTTGACGACCCCATCGGCGCTCGTTTCGGGTTTCTCGACTCCAGTCGCTTCGGCGACTGCCTTCTCCTCGATGGGTGCCGAAAGCGCGTTGCCCGCCGATGGCGCCGCTACTGCGGTTGGGTTCACGGTGGCGACAGGAGCAAGCGCAGCCCGCGGTTGCGGGGCAGCGGTTGGCGCGGGCTCGCTTGGTGCGGTGGCAGTGCTGGAAAGTGGCGTGGCGGGTTGCGCTTGCTGCTCAGCACAGCCGAGGGCCAAGCCGAACATCGATACCCCGGCTATCCAACTCCAAATTTGCTGCATCATGGTTCTGTTCCCTCTCGGTTCGCCGGTTGTAGATGTTTCCCGCTCGGTTCCTCGGGTGTGGAACAATCGTAACAGAGAGCAACGTTCGTTGCTGTCCGGGCTGCGGGGTGGTACTCGGCAAATAGATGACCAACGGGGTGCCCTCGCAGGTGGCGATTCTCTATCCCGGAGATCGAGCCGCGCGAGATCGCTCAGACCCGGCAGCCAGCCGCTTCGCGCCCCTCTTCAGCGCTCTGGGATCTGCGGGACTGACCGCTGAGCCCGCGGTCTACCACGATGACTTCGTGCAGGAGGTCGAAGCTCAGCTCGGACGGGTCCGCATCGTTCTCGTCTGGCACAACCCGATCGAGGGAGGGCGAACGAGGCGAGTGTTGGACGCCATGCTTCGCCGAGTCGCCAGCCGCGGCGTCCTGGTGCATACGCATCCAGACACGATTCTTCGCATGGGCACCAAGGACGTGCTGGTGGAAGTGCGCGACCTGCCGTTTGGCAGCGACAGCTACCGAGTCGACTCGCCGGAGGAGCTGAACGCAAGCTTGACGATTCGACTCGCACTCGGGCCGCGCGTGCTCAAGCAGCATCGCGGGCACAGCGGCATCGGCGTTTGGCTCGTCGAGCAGCTAGGGCCAGATCGTTACCGGCTGCGCCACGCGCAGCGCGGGTCGCAGCCGGAAGTGGGGCCATTCCCGCTCGTTCTCGAGCGTTTGACGCCCTACTTTGCGGCTGGGGGTCACATGATCGACCAGGCCTTTCAACCCCGGCTCCGCGAAGGCATGGTGCGGGCGTACCTGGTTCGCGATCGCGTGGCGGGCTTCGGCCATCAAGCGATCAACGCGCTGTACCCGGCTCAGCACGGCGAGTCGCCGCCTGAACCGGGGCCTCGCTTGTACAGCGCGGGCGATGATCCGCGGTTCCAGCTTCTGCGCCGCCGCCTGGAGGACGAATGGGTCGATATGCTGCGCGAACGACTCGGCGTCGCCGCGTGCCGGCTGCCAGTGTTGTGGGATGCCGATTTCCTATTGGGCGGAGCCGAGGGCGCGACAGAGCCGCACTACGTGCTGTGCGAAATCAACGTGAGCAGCGTGGCACCGTACCCGGAGAGCGCAACTATCGAGATCGTCGACGCAGTGCGTGCGCTGCTCGCGGACTCTGGCTCGAATCCACGCGCGAAGCTTTGAATTCGTCTGCCATCGACGAGCTCGTCGGCAATTCGCGATGTTCGCGTGTCCCGGAGACGGCCGAGACGGCCGTCTCGGCCGGGACGAGCGCGAGCGCGCTTCTGCTCAGGTACTGCGGTAGTTGGGCGCCTCTTCCGTGATCATCACGTCGTGCACGTGACTTTCGCGTAGGCCCTGACCGGTGATGCGGATGAACTTGGAGTTGTTGCGCAAGTCCGAGATGGTCTTGGAGCCGGTGTAGCCCATGCCGGCGCGCAACCCGCCCACCAGCTGCCCGATGATCGAGGCCAGCGAACCGCGGTGTGGCACGCGGCCTTCGATGCCTTCCGGGACCAGCTTTTCGTCGGCGGTTCCGCCTTGCCCGTAGCGATCTTTGCTGCCCTTTTTCATCGCGCCGAGCGAACCCATGCCGCGGTACTGCTTGTAGCTGCGCCCTTGATACAAGACCAGCTCGCCGGGAGCTTCGTCCGTGCCGGCGAAGAGCGAGCCGATCATCACGGCGGAGGCGCCCGCGGCGATGGCTTTGGTCACGTCGCCCGAGAACTTGATGCCGCCGTCGGCGATGACCGGGATGTCGTTGCGTTCAGCCACCTCGACGCAGTCGGCGATGGCGGTGATTTGCGGTACGCCAATGCCGGCCACGATGCGCGTGGTGCAGATGCTGCCCGGGCCGATGCCGACTTTGATGGCGTCTGCGCCGGCGTCGATCAGCATTTTCGCGGCGTCGGCGGTGGCGATGTTGCCGGCCACGAGCTGGACGTTCGGGTGACGCTTCTTGGTCGCACGCACGGCTTCGATCACGCCGATGTGATGGCCGTGCGCCGTATCGAGCACGAGCAAGTCGACGCCGGCTTCGACCAGCGCATCGCTGCGCGCTTCGCGATCCGCGCCCGGGCCGATCGCGGCGCCGACGCGCAGGCGGCTGCGATCGTCTTTGACCGCGAGCGGGTTGCGCTCGGCCTGCAGCAAATCCTTGATCGTGATTAATCCTACGAGCTTGCCGTTGTCGACCACCAGCAGCTTCTCGATGCGGTGCTTGTGCAGCAGCTCACGCGCGGCCTCGGGCTGACAACCGGGCGGAACGGTGACGAGTTTGGTCGTCATCAACGCGCTGATCGGTTGATCGAGGTTCTTCTCGAAACGAATGTCGCGCGCGGTGAGAATACCCACCGGCGACTCACCTTCCACCACCGGCACACCTGACACGTCGTGCTGGCGCATCACGGCGAGTGCTTCACGTAGCGACTGCGAGGGCCTCACTGTCACCGGATCGAGGATGATCGCGCTCTCCGCGCGCTTCACGCGGCCGACCTGTTCGGCCTGCGCGGCCGGCGGCAGGTTTTTGTGGATGATGCCGATGCCGCCTTGGCGTGCCAGGGCGATCGCGGAGCGAGCCTCGGTCACCGAGTCCATCGCGGCGCTCACGATCGGGATGTTGAGTTCGATCGTACGGGTCAGGCGCGTGCGAACGTCCACCTCGGTCGGGAGGACCTCGCTATACGCGGGTACGAGCATGACGTCGTCGAACGTCAGGCACTCGCGCAAGTTCTTGTCAAACATGGCCAAGCCTACTCAGGCGTGTTTCGAGCGCAAGTCAGGTGTCGATGCCGGTCAAAATGCCGTTGAATCTTGGGTAGTTCGCGCTCGTCTTTTCCGGGCGGGGGTTTGCTGCTTTGCTTTCGAGGTGAGCGGTTTGCATGCCTCCGATCCCCACGGCCATGGCCGCGCCCATGAGCGCGGGCATGGGCATGGGCACGAGCATGGCCACGGGCACGGGCACGGCCATGGGGTGACGGGCAGCCCGAAGCGGGCGCTGTCGGTCGCGCTGGGAATCACTGCCTTCTTCATGGTCGTGGAGGTGGCGGTGGGCTTCTTTAGCGGGAGCTTGGCGCTGCTCGCGGACGCGGGTCACATGTTGGCCGACGCGGGCGCGCTGGTACTGGCCTTGGTGGCCCAGCATTTCGCCGACATGCCGCGCACGGACAAGAGCACGTTCGGCCTGCGGCGTGCGGAGGTTTTGGCCGCGTTCGTCAACGGCATCACCCTCGCGTTCGTCAGCCTGCTGATCGTGAAGGAGGCGATCGAGCGTTGGATCTCGCCGGTAGCGATCCAGGGCCGACCGATGCTGGCCACGGCCGTGGCCGGCTTGCTCGTCAACTTGCTGGTCGCGTTTTTGCTGATGCGCGGTCAGAGCAATCTCAACGTGCGTGCCGCGCTGGCTCACGTGCTCACGGACGCGCTCGGTTCGGTGGGCGCAATCTTGGCGGCGCTGGCCGTCTTGCTCTGGGAGCTGACGCGAGCAGATCCGTTGCTTTCGGCGCTGATCGCCCTGCTGGTCGCCTTCAGCGGTTGGCGCGTGCTGCGCGAAACGACGAGCATTCTACTGGAGGGCGCTCCTCCGCACCTCGATGTCACGAAGATCCAGCGCGCGATAGCGGCGTGCCCCGGCGTGGCTTCCGTTCATGACCTGCACGTTTGGCGCATCTCCGAGCGCTTCGACGCACTCACCGCCCACGTGACGCTGGCCCGCGGCCACCACGGCACGGTGGTGTGCCGTGAAATCGCCGCCTGCTTGCACAGCCAATTTGGGCTGGAGCACGTGACAATCCAGCCCGAAGCGCCGCCTCCGGACGATTTGGTGTCGGTGCGCGCCAGCAAAGACGGCGCGCCGATTCGTGGTACGCTCAAAACGACATGATTCAGAGCAACGAGGATCTGGAGGGCTACCTGCTCCGCCTCGAGCGGCGCTTCGAGCGGGCGGACGACGGCACATACCTGGTGTCCATGGGCGCCGATCGACCACTGGTCGCGCTGCGCGTGGCAACGCCGGTCCTGGTGGCTCAAGTCGATATCGGCTTGGCCCCCGCTGACGACGCCGCCGCGGCACCGCTGCTGCGCGAGCTGCTCGTGCTCAACGCCACGGCCTTGATGCACGCCGCCTATGGCATCGAGGGCAACCGCATCTTGCTCAGCGCGGCGCTCGCGCTCCGAAATCTGGATCTGAACGAACTCGAAGCCGTACTTGCCGATCTGGACATGGCGCTCGCCACTCAAGTACCCAGACTGCGCGAATTCGGCTCCAAGAAGGCGTCGGCCTAAACCGACAAGGCTATAGTCATGGGAATTTTTGCGCGCCTCGCTGCCCTCCTCAAGAGCAATTTGAACGACCTGATCAGCAGCTCCGAAGATCCGGAGAAGATGCTCAACCAGATCGTGCTGGACATGAGCAATCAGTTGCTCGAGGCCAAGCGCCAAGTGGCCGCGTCGATCGCCGACGAAAAGCGCCTCGCCAAGCAAGTCGAGCTCGAGACGGCGAACGCTACGGAGTGGGAGCGGCGGGCCATGCTCGCGGTGCGCGCCGGTGACGACGCGCTGGCCAAAGAGGCCCTCGCTCGCAAGAAGGAGCACCAAACCCTGGCCGAGCAGTTCCAGGAGCAATGGTCGAAGCAAAAACAGGCCGTCGACCAGCTCAAGCTCGCGTTGCGCGCCCTGAACAACAAGATCGAAGAGGCGAAGCGCAAGAAGAACCTGCTGATCGCCCGCAAGAAGCGCGCCGAAGCGCAAAAAGCCATCCAACAGACGATGTCCGGTCTCAAGAACGCCAGCGCGTTCGAGACCTTCGATCGCATGGCTGGTCGCATCGAGCAGATGGAGGCCGAAGCCGAGGCCCACGCCGAGCTGAACGAAGAAGCGACGGGCGATACCCTGGCGCACAAGTTCCGCGAGCTGGAAGTGACCAAGGGCGCCGACGAGGACCTGACCGCGCTCAAACGCAAAATGGGTCTCTTGCCACCCGAGCCCCCGCCGCAGGCCGCGCCACCCGTGCGCGTCGAACCGGTAGCAGCGGATTCGCTACCGCTGAACGCCGCCGAGCAAGACGAGCTGGCGCGTGCCTTGGCTGATTTGGAGGCCGAGGAGCAGCAACAGTTGCGCTTGAAGAAGTAGAGCAGGCAAAAGCCAATAGCCGAGGGCTTCGATTCGAAACCCTCGGCCACTAACCCTCAAGGGTGCTGACGGCGCTCGTAAGACACCGGGTACGCCTTGCTGCGAAAGGTGATCATGGGGTCAGCCGGCTCGATACCCACTGGCAGCACGCCCGGGAGAAATAGCAGACCGCGTTCGGTCGCTGGCGAGTCCGGCACCGTCGTCGCGACGGCCAGCACCCCTAGGTCCAGGTGCTCGTTCTTGTCTGACCAAGCAACGGAGGGATCGTCGATCTTGTCTCCCGGAGCCGCGAACTGGAGCACCAGTTTGAACTGCACCGGTCCGTGCGTGACACGTTTGCGAATCTCGTCCGTCAGGTAGTCAGGATCCGCTTTTGCGGCCTCCTCCTTCGATAGGTAGTGGCGACCCGCCACCGGCAGTAGCTGATAGCGCCCGAACGTGCTTTGTCCGGTCGCATTCGTGAACTTGAAGCTGTTGACGCCGAAGTAGCTGGTGGTTCCGTAACTGACTGGGGGTGGGTCCTGTGTCGTCAGAAACGTTTTGGCCGCGGGGTGTGTGGTGAGGAACTTTTCCAGCGGCGTGGGCGACGGCGTGCCCGGACCGCTCGAGCCGACTGCAATGAAGAATTGTCGCTGTTCGTCGGCGCTTCCCGTCGGGAAACCGTTGTATGAGTGAGTCACGAGATCAGTCTCCGTGCCGTCGGGCAAGTGAAACTTGATCGCCATGCCGCGTGGGTTGGCGAGCGGCGCCGCGTCGGCTAATTTCGGCAGCCCCGTGTTGGCCGAAAAGCGCACCGTTACGGGCACCTGCTGTTTGAAATGAGGGGCCTTGCTGACGCTCGAGGCCTTGGCGCTCGGTGTGAAGCTACCCAGCAGCACGACGCCCTTGGCGTGCGTCGCGCGTTGTGTTGTTTGCTTGCCGAACGCAAAGTTCAACGCGTCCACGAACGTTTCGGGAGTCGTGACTGTCGCGTCCGGAGCCTTTTTTGCACTCGGCGCAGCCTGGCCAAAGGTGCTGGAAGGGTTTGCCGCAATTGCAATCGCCGCGACCGCCGCCGCCCCCGAGACCAGGCCAACCTTGCTTGATGACGTTTTCATTCTTGTTCTCCACAGTTCAGAGGAATCGAGTTTTTATCGAGCTGAGCCGCGTGCAGGCGTATCGCTGAGCACCGTGCCGGCGACTCTCCTGCACTCGACGAACACCACGCGGTATCGCAAACGGCATGCCACTAGGCACTTGCCCCGATTTCGCTAAATCTTGCCGAGCCGTGTCGACGACCGCATGCGGATCTGGGCAGCGTGCTCAATTGCTTGCCAGGACAGCGCGTCGGGCGCTCGTTCTTGGCCGACAGTGCAGTGGCGTGCCGCGGATCTGGAACTTGCACGCTTCCTGCGTCGAAGCATGGGTCGGGCACGACGAGCTCCTTCATGTTGCTCGCGCACGTTGTTCGCGACGAGCCGCAATTGCGCCGCGTAGGTAGAGCTCGGCCCTTCATGTCCAAGGCCGACTCCGGGATGCTCGATTCATCGAGCCAGGGTAGGGCGGCTCGACTGCGAGAAGCGCGCACGAAGCTCAGTGACATGCGACGAAGGAGTGTGATCGCGGAAACGCCTAGCTCGAGTCAGCGAAAGTCTACGCCGCGGCGATGCATCGCCGCGAGACCGCTTCACTTGCAGCTCACGATTCGAGCTCTGAGACTCTCAGAACGATCTTTCCGGGCGGACGTTCGCGCTTGCCGTCCAGCATTTCGTGGGCGACGCGAGCCTCCTGTAACGGCAACACGAGCCCCACGCGGGTGACTAACGTTGCACTGCGAGGCTCCCACGTTGCCGCCCGCTCCATGTACCAGCACCCGCTCGCCAGGCCGCAACCGGACCGCACCCAAGCGTCCCACGGCCCGACCCCGGCAGCGGCGATGCGAACGAGCACCTCACCGTCGCCGGGGATGGGCAGTGCGACATCCTGAAGCTCGATTACTTCGGGTCCACCGAACCGTGCAACGCGACTGGCTTTCATTTTTCTTCACCCCGGCTGAGCGACAGTCGTACCGCGAACAATTCGCGCAAATTCGCGCTTCGCGTTCGCGACGTGTGTCGAAAGTTGGTCAAGGAGCCCAAGTTCTGGTCCACGGACCGTCACGCGGCGAGCGTTTTGCCGCGCAACGTGCTCGGCACGCTTTCTGCTGAGAGCCGCACGGGAAAGAGACATCACAGAAAGCGAGACACAGATGACCGAAGGAACATTCGACAATGATACTGGACAACGTCTGTTCTACCGAGCGTGGGCCCCGCAGGCGCCAGCGTGCGCCATCATGGCGCTGGTGCCAGGCTTCAACGCGCACAGCGGATACTACGGTTGGGTCGGTGAACAACTGGCGAAGAACGGTATCAGCGCCTACGCGCTCGACCTGCGCGGGCGCGGTCTGTCCGACGGAGAGCGCTTCTACGTCGACAGCTTCGACGACTATGTCTCGGATCTGGCGGGCTTCCTTCGTCTGGTGAAGGCGCGCGAGCCCGGCTTGCCCTTGTATCTGCTGGGGCACAGCGCGGGCGGCGTAGTCGCTTGCCTTTATGCTTCGAAACACCAGAATGAGCTCGCGGGCCTGATTTGCGAGAGCTTTGCCTTTCGAGTTCCGGCTCCGGACGCGGCGCTTGCCGTGCTCCGTGGTCTGAGCCACCTGCTGCCGCACGCGCACGTCCTCAAGCTGAAGAACAGCGATTTCTCCCGCGATCCCGCCGCGGTGTCCGCGATGGAGCAGGATCAGCTGATCCGCGGCGAGGCGCAACCGACACAGACAATCGCCGCCATGGTGCGCGCGGATTTCGAGCTCGAGCAGCGCTTCGCGGACATTTCGCTGCCGCTCTTCATCATGCACGGTACGGCAGACAGGGCTACCCGACCGAGTGGTAGCCAAATGTTCTTCGAGAACGCCGGCTCGCGCGACAAGACGCTCAAGCTCTACGAGGGCGCCTTTCACGATCCACTCAATGACATCGACAAGGCAGTCGCGATGGGAGACATCGTGTCGTGGGTGCGCGCGCGCGTCGCTCGAGCGAGCGCTGCCTGATTGGACCACGTCTCGACGAAGACTCGAAGGAGGACCGAATGCTCGATTCGTTGCAGATCCCCGTGAGTGACCGTGACCACGTACGTGGCGTGCCAGGCGCGCGCCTGACCTTGGTCGAGTACGGCGACTTTGCGTGTCCATTCTGCCAGGCCGTGTATCCGGTCCTCAAGCAGTTGCTCGAGCGGTTCACGCGAGATCTGAAGCTCGTGTTCAGACACAACCCTCGCGGTGAGCTGAACCCAGGTTCGCATGTCGCCGCACAGGCTGCCGAGGCGGCCGGGCTTCAGGGGCAATTCTGGGCCATGCACGACCGGCTCTTCGAGCAGCGGCGTGCCTTGGACGAGCGCGTCGTGCTGCAGTTGGCGGAGCAGCTCGAGCTCGACGTGCAGGTCTTCAAAGGAGACTTGCACTCGGGGCCCGTCGCGCTGCGCGTCCGTGAGGATGAGATTGGCGGCTTGCGCAGCGGCGTCATCGGCACACCCACTCTGTTCGTCGATGGTCGGCACTTCCGGGACAAGCCTGACCTAATCACCTTGAGCCAAACCGTCGACAGCACGCTGCGCTCGCTGCGCGCATCCTGATCGCCGCAGCGCCGTTCGCCGGCGCGTTTTGGTGTGCGGCAATGCGAATTGTGGAGGTCCGGACCTCAGCTGTCGCGCTGCGCGAGCGCCCAGGCCAGTGCTTCGGAGTAGGCCGTGGGCGGACGCCCGGTGATGCGTGCGACTTCCGGGCTGATGAACGCTGGTAGGCGTGTTTCTTCCTCCCACTGGCCGAGCAAGAGCTCCACGTAGCGTGGGGGGATGCGCTCGAGCAGGCGCGCTCGTGCGGCTTCGACGCGCTCCGTCTCGATTTCGAGGGGCCGGCCCAGAAGCTTTCCGAGGGTCATCACCTGCTCGCGCTGACTGAGCGAGTCGGGTCCGGTCAGCACCGGTCGCTGACCGTCGAGTCGCTCGGAGGTGAGGGCGATCGCGGCCACACGCGCGATGTCGCGCACGTCGATGGGTGCTTGTCGTGAATCGGGAAATGGCAAACGAACCACGTTCCCGGTCGCCAGCTGAGGCGTGAAAAAGCGGAGCGCGTTGCCGACGAACGCCCCCGGACGCAAGCAGGTGAAGGCGAAGCCTGCGTCCGCGACCGCTTCCTCGAATTCGAGGTGTCGGCGGCGGTTGTAGGCCGCAACTGGACTGTCGTTCGTGGTGTCGATGGTCGAGAGCACGGTGACGCGTTTGACGCCCGCCGCGCGCAGCTCCTTCACGATTTGCGGGGCGCGCCCCTGGACGTACAGGAAGACTGCTTCGATTCCTGCGGCGGCCGCCCGGATCGACGCCGGCTGCTCGAGGTCGCCGTGCACCGGTTCGACCCCAGCTGGCCATTTTTGCGCTTCCGGCGCGCGGCTCGACACGCGCACACGGCATCCTCGTTCCAGGAGCTCTTGCACCAGCGCGCCGCCGACTCCACCGGAACCACCAATCACCAAAGCGTTCGTGTCTGTGTTCATGCCGTCAAGGTGCGGCCTTTGGTTCATGCGTGCCAATCACCTTTCTAACCATGTATTATCACCAACATGAATAATACGGCGCTCGACCTGAACCTGCTGCCGGTGCTCGACGCGGTGCTGCGGGAGCGCAGCGCGACGCGGGCCGCAGCCAAGCTCGGGCTCACGCAGCCCGCAGTATCCAACGCGCTGGCGAGGCTGCGGAGGACGTTCGCTGACCCGCTCGTGGTCAAGAGCCACCGAGGCCTCACGCCGACGCCGCGCGCTCTCGAGATCCAGGTCGAGCTCTCGGAAGCACTGCGAAGGCTCGAGCGGGCAGTGCGCCCGAGCGAGCCGCTCTCGCTGCTCACGACGGAGCGACAATGGGCGCTATCGTTTGCCGATCACTACGGTTCGTTGTTGCTCCCGCCGTTGATGCGCTGGATGGCGACCAACGCACCCCGCGCAAGCCTGAAGCTGCTGCCGCTCGAACGAATGCTGTTCGAGGACGCGCTGGCAAGCGGCGGCGTCGATCTCTACGTCGGCATCCCCGGTGTCCCGATGCCGGGCTGTCGTACGAGGCACTTCTTCGACGACGAGCTGGTTTGTGTGGGCAGCTCTTCAGCCGCGCCAGTACGCTCACTCGAGCAATTCCTGGCGCGCGGCCACGTCAAGATTCAGCTTTCGCCCGGGCGAGGGAACGAAGTAGACGATGCGCTGGCAGCGTTGCGGCGAACCCGCCGAGTCGTCCTCACCCTGGCACACTTCTCGAGCGCGCTCGCAGTCGTCGAGCACTCCGAGCTCCTCACCGTGGTGCCGCGCAATCTCGCCGAAGTTCACGGTGAGCGGCTGCGGGTGATGCGAGTGCCGCTCTCGCTGCCCCGTCTGTCAGTGTCGATGTTTTGGCATCGACGCGTGCACGAAGACCTGGGCGTCAAAGCCCTGAGGCAAGCACTGCTCGGGTTCGTGGGGAGCGACCGCCGGCTGCAAGTCAAGCGAGGGTGAGTGCTTCGTTGAGCGGCACGTTCACGCGAATCAGCAACAGTTCGCCCGCTGATCGACCAACAGAGAAAACATTCACTCTTGCTGTCGAATGCATGCGCCGGAATTAGGAGTGATCGATGGGCGCGTGCCTTGATCCGGATGAGCGGACATGCTCAACCGATGATGATGTTTGGCTCGCGTCGGTCGGGATGGTGGTTTGGTGCGCTCACGGGCTGTTTTGGTGCAGCAGCCTTCACGGGTTGCGCAGGTTCGGGGGCACCGCGAGGTGAGGGCACGCCTGCCGCGGTCGCGGGTGTCAGCGCGGCGGGCGCGGCGGGTCGCAGCGTCGGCGTTGGCGGGAGTTCCGAGCTTCCGAGCTCGGCGGGTTCTGCCGGCTGGGTCGCCGCTGCGGGCGCTGCGCCAGCGGAGAGCGGCGCGCCTGGTCTCGCTGGCTCTGCCGGCAGCGTCGCGGCCGGCGGAAGCAGCGGCGGTGCTCTTGGCGCCGCGGGTTCCTCCGCCCCCGGCGGTGCGAGCGGCAGTAGCGCGAGCGGTGGGGCGAGCGGTAGCAGCGCGAGCGGAGGAGCGGCGGGCGCAGCGAGCGCGTGCCCAGTGGTCCCGCGTTTGACGGGCGGTCAGAAGTACTGCTCGAACACGACCGGGAACACCGGCGGCAACTACGCCTACGAACTTTGGGCCGAGGGCAACGGCACGGGCTGCATGAACGTCTACGGCAAGGATGCTGCGTTCGGCGCGACTTGGACCAACGTCGACGACTTCTTGGCGCGCATTGGGCTCGGCTTCGATCGGACCAAGACGCACACGCAGATAGGCATGCTCTCCGCCGACTTCGCCGAGACGAAGACAGGCGGCGAGACGGGCCTGGTCTACGTTGGGATCTACGGCTGGACCGTCGAACCGCTGCGCGAATACTACATTCTGGAAGATTGGGGCACGACGAAGCCGGCGGGCATCGCCTCGGATGGCACGCCTCGCGACAGCGTGGGCACGATCACGGTCGACGGCGCGGTATACGACGTTTGGAAAAAGACGCGCGTCGACAAGCCCGCGATCACCGGCGACCACATGACTTTCGATCAGTATTTCAGCATCAGGCAAACGCCCCGGCAATGCGGCCACATCTCGATTTCCCAGCATTTCAACGAGTGGGTCCGGCTCGGTCTTCAGCTCGGGAAGCTGGTCGAGTCGAAACTGCTGCTCGAGGCCCAGGACGCGAGCGGCAGCATCGAGTTCACCACCGCCAAAGTCGTGGTGGGCAAATGAGGTGAGCTGCCGGCAGAGACCTGATACCGTGGGGCGTGGTTGGAAGGGACGCAATGAGCGAAGGTGGCAGCGCCGTTTCCACGACCCGGCTCGTTTCGCCGTTGCTGTGCTTGGCGCTGCTGGCTAGCGCTTGCAGTAGCGAGCCGCTGACCGCTCCCGCTCCCAGCCCGAAGGCGGCTGCCGTTGCCGGTTGTGAATCGTTCGACGCCACCCCCTGCAATACCATGGAGCACGACTGTCAGGTGTCGCGCTTCGAGCTCGCAGCGTGCTTGCGACAAGTGGCCCCGGGGACGCTACCGAAGGTCACCTACATGACCGAGCAACAATACATCGACTACATCGATGCCAGCTGGGAGGGGTGGAAGCCTCCGGAGACCAACCACTTCGAGATCGCCATGACCTGGCTCGGTTTGGCCGAGCACGGCTCCTTCGATTACGTCTCACCGGATCCGGCAGAGGTTGCCGGCTGGTTTGGCACCTATCGCTGGCGCAACAAGGATCTGCTGATCATCGATCACGGCCGGCCCGCTGACGACGCGGCCTCGAACGTGGAGCTGGTTGCAGCTTGGATCCGAGCGCTGCGCGATCGAGACATCAACATCGGCATTTGGACCACTGCCGTAGCGGTGTTCGACGTCGATTCCAACTGGGGTGCCGACGCGATGTACTTCGGGGAAGCGCGCTTCTTTTCGAATCGCTACCGGGCAGCGGTCGACGGCGTTGCGCCAAACGTCGTCGACGAGGCCGCGCTGATCAACCGAGGCATCGTCGAGGACGTGGCGTGGATCCGCTCGCAGCCCTCGACCTACGTCGCGACCAACAATCGCTTCGCCTACAACTTTGGTGCGCGCGCCGCGTATCTGGCCTGGCGCCGGAACGGCGTCGATGCGGTGAACGCCTTGTATCAGGACAAGATGCTCACGCACCAGTTGATGGCGAGCGAGACCGAGGAAGGGCCGCGCCCGACCGCGAAGTATCACACCCTGCCGCGCGCCTCGGAAGAGTGGGAATACTCCCCGGTAACGACCGCCATCGGCGCGTGGGGCTTGTTCCTCTCGCTCAGCCGGCATTTGGACCAGGACGCCGCTTGGGCGCTTTCACTGAGTTGGCGCGGTGAGCAGCTGTTCGTGCACAAAGGCCTCGAGCCCAACGAACACGAGACCGCCCTCATCTGGCAGCTCGAAATGGCCGACGAAGCTTCCGCCGCTGCCCTGGAAGACGTGCTCGAGTCCTACCCGAAGCAGCCCCAGGTGCGTCGCGGCGGGACGTTCGTGACGCTGGCCATCTCCAGCAACGAAACCCCGCTCGACTGGGCGTTCGTCGATGAAACCAGCGGCGGTTAATGCGCGCTGGGCGCGCTCGGCTCGCTGATTTCTCGGGCGCGCCGATCTCTGGTAGCTTCCTCGGCCCAAATGCGCACATTGCACTGCTTGGCCCTCGGCCTCGCCCTTTTCGGAGTTTCAGCAGAAGCCTTGGCTGGCGGTCGGATGATCGTCGCCGAACCGATGCAAGGCGAGAAAGTGCGCATCGATGGCG
Organism: Polyangiaceae bacterium; assembly: GCA_035688655.1. Classification (GTDB taxonomy): domain Bacteria; phylum Myxococcota_A; class Polyangia; order Polyangiales; family Polyangiaceae; genus PMG-095. Next base: position 53,415 of record DASSMT010000196.1, read on the forward strand.
ATCTGCGCGAGTGGCCGAACAAAATGACCGAGCTCGGGGACACGCTGTCCGGCTCGGGGGGCAGCGATCCACGTGCGGCGGTGACGATCGGTTACGACGAGACCAGTCTGTTCGTCGTGCTCAAGATCTTCGACAAGCGGATCGTGCGCAGCGCCGCTGCTGGTGCCAACGAGGACCACGCCACACTCAGCTTGGCCTTCCCGCGCGGGCGCGAGTTCAACACCTACGAGCTCGAGCTCTATCCGGGTAACCCGGGCAAGCTACCGGGGCTCGTCAAATTGAAGGGAACCATGCTGAGCGGCGCGAAAATCGTCGAGGCTCCCAGCGAGGGCGGTCTGCACGTGGAGGCACAAATCCCGTGGTCGGCGTTTCCAGATGCGGCCAAGGTTCGGGTGGGCCTTCGAGCAGCGGTCACGTATACGGACGCGGACGCTCCCGGCTCGATTTCAGGCGTGATCAGTAGCGCCACTGGGCGCAGCGGCCGGGCTCTCCCGCCACTGTTGCTCGAGGCCGAAGAAGGACTGGAGAGCCAGCTGCTGAGGCCCAAGGGTTTGAGCGTGCCGTCGCGCGAAGCGTTCGGTAACGTCTCGGGCGACGCCATGTACGAGCGCGTGGCGGTGTTCGGCAGCAGCCTCGCCATCGTCGGTCCGCATTACCGCGATGGCAAAGAGTTCTACTTTGCCGACCTGGGAGTGAGAGACGGCAGCATGGTCACGCGGCTTTCGCTGGTCGATTTCGACGGTGATGGTCGCGACGAGATCGTGATTCAAAAGCGCCTGGGCGCAGCCGACAAGTACCGCGAGATCCTGACCGTGACCAAGGTCGGGAACGACGACACACCGTTTCAGGCCTTCGCTCAAGAAGTGGGGATCAAGACCCCGGACGGGAAGATCGAAAATCGCGTCACGCTAAAGAACAACGCGATTGAAGTCGCCCAAGGCGAGTCCGAGGGCTTCGAGCCTGGGACCTACGCCGAGGTCACGCCGAGCGACATGGGCTCCGCGCTCTTGCCCTGGGAGAGCGTTGGGAGTCGCACCTTCAAATGGGTCGGTAAAGGCTTCGAACAAGCCGAGCAAACGCCCTTCACCCCCAAAGCTTCTGGCGCGACAAAAGCCGGGAAATCCGCGAAGAAAGCCGCAAAAGCCGGCGCGCCGCGCAGCGATGAGCCGCCCGCGCCGCCCGCCCCGCGCGCTCCCACCTCGGAGGAGCTGTTGGATCGCGTATACGCGCTGTACAAGAAAGACCGCGGAGTGGGCGGGGGCAAGCCAAGCTTCGATTTCGTGACCGATGTCGCGGGGGATCGTGGCCCCGAGCGCGTGCTCGTGCACGGCAAGGACCTGCTCGTGTTCGGCAAGGGGTTTCGGCAGGGCCTGAGCTACGCCTTCATCACCGTCGGCGTGACCGACCCGAAAGACATCGTCGATGTCACCGCGCGCGACCTCACGGGCGACGGAAAGGCCGAGATCATCGTACGAGCCGTCTTGCATGCCAAAGCCAGCAAAGCGCTGGGCGGGGACATGGTCGAGCGCCGCGCGTTGATGGTCTATGGCATCAAGGACGAAGCTCTGGCGCGGGTGTTTGCGGCCGAAACCAGTCGAGCAGTGGGAGACAACGAGGTGCTGGGCGCCGTGGCCTTCGAGCCCGGTAAGCGCGGCATGGACATCGAGCTGCGCCCCGCGCGCGCGCTGGGCTGGACCGAGAAGACCTATCCGTTCCCCCAGGACACCACGACTGCCGGTGGCTTGGAGCCGCTATTATTACCTTGGGGTGACGCCGGCAAACGCCGCTACCACTGGGATGGCAACGCCTACGTGCTCGAGTGAGGGCTTCCCTGGCCCGCGCAATTCATGCCCGACAAATTTGTCGGAAGGGCTTGATCGGCCCGCGATCGGCACGTTTCGGGTCGTGACATCGACCTCAAAATAGCTCGAAAAGAGCGAAGTTTTGCCGTTGTCCGACAGGTTTGTCGGAGCGGTTTCGAGCTTCTGACAATTTTGTCGGAAGCACTTTTCCCACACGATTTCCGCTCGGTTTCACGCGCTGCGATCGCGGGCTTTTCGGGGCGTCGTGCGCAGTGGCACAGACGTTGCTGAAAGGCGCCGTCGATGGCGCAACAGCTCACGGACTCGACAGCCAATGATCGCGGGCGCTCGCTCGTCGCAGTGCTCGAGGCACAGCCGAGTGAACTCCACGGGCTGTTGCAAGCGCACGACGCGACTCCGATCGCCATACCAGCCGTAACGCAAGCGTTGTACGACGAGCTCGAAGCCGTTCGCTGTCTGATCGACGAGCTCGCATCCGGCAAGTACCAGCTCGCGCTGTTCATGTCGGGGGGCGCGGTGTCGGCGTTGTTCGAGTGCGCGCACGAGCTCGGACGCCGCGCCGATCTGGTGAGCGCGCTGCGAGAGCTGCCCATTGCCTGCCGTGGTCCGAAAGCCACCGCGGCCCTACGTCGCTTCGGGCTGTATGCCAAGCCCGGGACCAGCGCGCCGCTCACGGCCAGCAGCTTGACGCGATCGCTGCAGAAGCTCGAGCTCGCCGGCAGAGGCGTGCTCCGATTCAACGGCGAACGAGAGGACGCGCTGGCCAAGGCCTTGCGCGCACACGGCGCGAATTTGCGGGAAATATCGCTGGTGCAGCGGCGCTCGCCGAAAGACACCGTGGCCGCCGAGGCGCTGCTGCGCACGATTGTCAGCGGTGGGCTTTCGGCGCTGGTGGTCAGCTGCGAGCTCCAGTTCCTGCACCTGTACCAGATCGCCCGGCGCCTCGAGCTGGTGCGCGAATTCGTGTCGGCCTTGCGCAAGCAGGTGGTGGTCGCGGTGGTGGGGACGCCTGCCCGCGATGCCGTCGAGGCCTACGGGGTGCGTCCGCACCTATTACCCGCTCAGCCCCAGATGCTGGTCATGGCGCTGATGAATTTTCTCGACACCCGCGCAGGCGTGCTGCGCGCAGCCATCGGCAAGAGTCCGCTGCCGAGCTGATCACGATACGACAACCCCAACCATCGAAAGCCAAAGAATGACTTCCGGAGCCTCCAAGGCCACACGCCTGTCGATCTTCTCCTTCTCCACGCCCGCGATGCGCGCCTTCCACATGAGCTGGCTCGCCTTCTTCGTCTGCTTTTTTGCCTGGTTTTCCCTGGCTCCGCTGATGCCGGTGATCAAGACGGAGTTCAAGCTCAGCAAAGATCAGATCGCGAACATCAACATTGCGGCCGTGGGCATCACCATCTTGGTGAGGCTCCTGATCGGACCCTTGTGCGACAAATACGGTCCGCGCAAGACGTACACCGCGTTGCTCGCGCTCGGCGCGCTACCGGTGCTGGGCATCGCGTTCGCCAAGAGCTATGCCGCGTTCCTGTTCTTCCGGCTGTTGATCGGCGCGATCGGCGCAAGCTTCGTGATCACGCAGTATCACACCTCCGTGATGTTCGCGCCCAACGTGGTCGGCACGGCGAACGCCGCCAGCGCAGGCTGGGGCAACTCCGGCGGCGGTGTGACGCAATCGGTGATGCCCTGGGTGCTCGCGGCGTTGCTCAGCCTCGGCGTCGAACGCGGCCTGGGCTGGCGCCTGTCGATGATCGTGCCCGGAGCGCTGATGTTGATCGTCGCGGTGCTGTACTACAAGTTCACGCAAGACTGCCCGCAGGGGAACTACAAAGAGCTGCGCGAGGCGGGCGTCGAAATCGAGAGCGGTAAGAAGGGCGGCTGGCAAGTGTTCAAAGCCGCGGCCGCCAACTACCGCGTCTGGATGCTGTTCGTGACCTACGGCGCCTGCTTCGGCATCGAGCTGTTCGTGCACAACGTGGCCGCCAGCTACTACGTCGATCGCTTCAAGCTCGACCTGCAGTCGGCCGGACTTGCCGCCGGTTCCTTCGGGTTGCTCGCGCTTTTTGCCCGTGCTCTCGGCGGCATCTTCTCGGACCGCGTGGCTCGCGCGCGCGGCCTGGACGCACGCACTTCGCTGCTGTTCGCGCTGATGGTGGGTGAGGGAGCCGGCTTGCTCTGGTTCTCACACACCAGCACCACGACCATGGCCGTCGTGGCGATGATCACTTTCGGCTTGTTCACGCACATGGCGTGCGGCGCGACCTACGCGCTCGTGCCGTTCATCGATCGCAAATCCTTGGGCGGTGTGGCTGGCATCATCGGCGCTGGCGGCAACGTCGGGGCAGTCGCGGCCGGCTTCTTGCTGAAGTCCATGGGCAACGTCCAAGCCTGCTTCTCCGCGCTCGGCCTGTGCGTGCTCGGAGCATCGGCTTGTGCGATCGCCGTGCGCTTCAGCGCCAGCCACAAAGCCAAGGAACAGTCGCTGTACGAGCAGGCGCTCGCGCAGCGACAGTCGCTCCCCCCGGAGAGCGAGCTCGTCGTCCAAGCGAGCTGACGCCAAGCGAGCTGACGCCGCTGTCGCGCGCTGCTTCGGATTGAGGGGGAGGGGGAGGGGGCGCTCCCAGCTTCCCGTCGCACCTCGCGAGGCTTCATTGGTCTCGCGAGGTGCGCTCGCCGACGTAGCGGTTTGCCACGATTAACCAAGCTTTGCCCCAAAGAAGGATTTCTTCACAGAAGACGCGCTCGTTTTCGGATATTCAATCTGGAAGTTTGGTCCGGGCGATCCCGGGCGTCCCGGATCCGAAAGCATGAGTGACGAAAAGCCCACGCCGCGCGCCAAGTCGCGGCGCAATCTGTTACTGGTCGGTGCACTGCTGGCAGCAAGCTACGGTGGATATCGCGTTTACCTCGAGCGCAAGCCGTACGAGTGGAGCGGTACGGTGGAGGCGCGCACCATCTCTGTGGGTTCGCGGGTCGGTGGCCGTGTCAAAGAGGTGTTGGTCCGCGAAGGTGACGCGGTCCAAGCGGGCCAAGCGTTGCTGAGATTCGAGCCGGGCGACTACCCGGCGCAGTTGGCGCAAGCCCAAGCGCAGCTGGCTCAATACCAGGCAAACCTGGAGAAATTGCAGCAAGGCGCCCGTCCGGAAGAGCTCGCCGAGGCCCGCGCGCGCGCGCTGACGGCCAAGGCCGCTCTGGCGCAAGCGGTTCAAGGCTCCCGACCCGAGGAGGTTGCGGCCGCGGAGGCCCGCTTGGCCGTGCAGCAGGTGGCCGTCGAGCGGCTCAAGCTCAACGCCGATCGCATTCACGCTCTCGATCAATCCGGTGCCGTCGCACGCGTGGACGTGGACAACGCCGACATGGAGCTCAAGGGAGCCATCGCCTTACGCGACGCGCAGAAGCACCAACTCGATGAGCTGAAGAATGGTTCGCGCCGCACCGAGGTCGCCCAGGCGCAAGCGCGCGAAATGGAGCAATCCGCGTCCGCGCGTCTGGTCGCTGCCGGTTCCCGCACCGAAGATCTCAAGATGGCTCAAGCGCAAGTGGTCGGCGCGCAAGGTAAAGTGGATCAGATTCAGGTCATGATCGACGAGCTGACGGTGAAGGCGCCGCTGGCCGCGCGCGTCGAGACGCTCGATTTGCGCCCCGGAGATCTGCTGCCGGCGAACGCCACTGCCGCCGTGTTGCTGGAAGAAAAGCAGCTCTACGTGCGCATTTACGTGCCCGAGACGTTGCTCGGCCACGTGCGGCTCGGTCAGGCCGTGCCGATCTCGGTCGATTCATTTCCGGGTCGGGAGTTCCAGGGCGTGGTCGAGCACATCAACGGCGTGGGTGAGTATTCGCCGCGCAACCTGCAGACCGCGGACGAGCGAGCGGACCAAGTGTTCGCGACCCGCGTGGGGCTGCGCAATGGCTACGATCAGCTGCGCGCGGGTATGGCCGCGTTCATTCGGGTCCCCAAGTGAGTGAGGTCGCAATTCGCGTGGAAGGCGTGTCGCGTAGCTTCGGCGACGTGCGCGCGCTGCACGACGTGAGCCTGAGCGTCACGAGCGGCATGGTCTACGGTCTGCTCGGGCCGAACGGCTCCGGCAAGTCGACGTTGATTCGCATTTTGTGTGGCCTGCTTGCGCCTTCTTCCGGCAAAGCCAGCGTGCTGGGCATGGATTGCGTGGCCCAAGGCGAGGAGATTCGCCGTCAAATCGGCTACATGAGCCAAAAATTCTCGCTCTATCCGGATCTCACGGTGCTCGAGAATTTGGATTTCTACGCGGAGATTTACGGCCTGCCAAAAGCGCGACGCAAAGCGCGGCGCGACGCCGCCGTGGAGCTCACGCACATTTGGCCGTACGTGGATCGCTTGGCGGGCAACCTGTCCGGCGGCTGGAAGCAGCGCCTCGCGCTCGGTGCCGCGTTGATGCATGAGCCGCGGGTGGTGTTCTTGGACGAACCGACCGCCGGCATCGATCCGGTCGCGCGCCGAGAACTGTGGGATCTGCTATTTCAGTTGGCGGCGGAGGGCATCACGCTGCTCGTGACGACCCACTACATGGACGAGGCCGAGCGCTGCGGCGAGGTCGGCTACATCTACCTCTCGAAGCTCTTGGTCACGGGCACTCCGGATCAACTCAAGGCGCTGCCGGAGGTCAATCCGCCGGATGCACGGCGGATCGAGATCGAGACGGCTCAAACCGCGCGCGCGCTGGCCTGGCTGCAGGACGAGCCGTTCTGCAAGGGCGCGACCATCTTCGGACAATCCGTGCACGCGCTGATCGAGCGCGGGCAGAGCGACGAGGAACTGCTCGAACGCTTGGCGAAAGCCGGCTTTTCTCGGGCGCAGCTGCGCGAGATCGCGCCTTCCTTGGAGGACGTATTCGTGACCCTGACCGAGCAGGCCGCCCGGGCGCGGCGCGCGGAGAATGGCTCATGATGAGCTCTTTTTTGGCGATTTTTCGCAAAGAGCTGCTGCACATTCGCCGTAACAAAGCGGTGCTGTTCTTGGCCGTGATGCTGCCCTTGATGCAGCTCACCATGTACGGCTTCATCGATCAGACGGTGCACGACGTCCCCACGGTGGTCGTGGATCAAGATCGCTCGGTGGCGTCGCGCGAACTGATGGACCGTCTGCGCGCCACCAAGACCTTCGCGATCAAGATCGTGACCAGTGATCCGCGCCGGGCACGCACGGAGATCATCGCCGGTCGCGCCGGCGTCGGCATCGTGATTCCGCCGGACTTTCACGATAAGCGCGCCCGCGGCGATTCGGCAAAAATCCTGGTCTTGATCGATGGCTCCGACTCGATCGTGAGCTCAGGGGCTCTGGCGGCGGTCAACGGCGTGATCTCGAGTCAAAATTTGCAGTTGATTGCGCGAGATCCGCGCAGCAACATGCCGCTCGCCGCGCAGCCCATCATCTTGTTCAATCCGGAAGGGCGCACGGCCAATTTCTTGATCCCGGGGCTGGTGGCCGTGATCTTACAGATGATCGCGGTCATGTTGGCCGCCGGATCGATCGTGCGTGAACGCGAGCAAGGCACGATGGAACAGCTGCTCGTGACGCCGGTTCATCCGCTGGGCTTGATGCTGGGCAAGGTCGCGCCCTACCTGTTCGTGGCCCTGGCCGACACCGCGATGATCCTGGGCCTGATGCGCTTCGCTTTCGGCGTGCCGATCCGCGGTAGCCTGGTGTTGCTGTTCGCGATCATGGTGCTCTATCTGTCCGCCTTGCTCGCGCTCGGCCTGTACATCTCGACCACTGCCCAGACGCAGCAAGAAGCGCAGCAGAAAGTGCAGATGCTGTTCTTGCCGTCGATCTTCCTGTCCGGCTATCTGTTCCCGCTGAACGGGATGCCCATCGTGCTGCAGGTGATCGGCCAATTGCTCCCCACTACGCACATGGTGGCCATCATGCGCGGCATCGTGCTGCGAGACGCCGGCGCAGTCGAGCTCTTGCCGCATCTATTGGCCCTGGTCGCCTTTGCCGTGCTGATGATTTGGCTGAGCATCCGCAAGGTGAGCAAGGTGAGCGTGTGAGCGTTCGCATGTTGCTGATCCACTAGTGGGGCTGTCTGCAACAGCCGATCTTGCGAGGGGTTTTGACTGTGATTGCGAGTAGCGGAGTCGCGCTATCGGGCTATGCGCTCGATCGGCACGCAGCCGATGGTTCAGGCGGCTGAACGCGAATTGACGGAAATTTTCGCAGAAGACGCGCTCTGCTCGGCTTGGACACGCAAAGTAAGCGACAGAGTCCATTGCCGGCCAGAGCGACCCGCACGGAATTCTACACGGATATGCGCCTCGAATATCGCTGACGCGCGATGCATGGCTGAGCTTCGCCCTTGCGCAACAAGGTTGGCTTTGTAACCGGGTGGTGCTCATATCCCCGGGCCATGATGCGAAGTTGGCGTTGTGGGCGAAGCGTGGGGACATTGATTTTGACCGCGGGGGTGCTGCTGGGCACCCGAGCGGGCGCGCAAGAAAAGCCTGCACCGAAACCTGCACCTGCCCCTGCACCTGCAGCCGCGGCGAAACCAGCTGCGCCTGCGCCTGCGCCCGTGACAGCTCCAACCCCAGCCCCGGCCGCTGCAGCCGCGCCTGCGCCGTTGGCGGCCGAGCCGGCACCAACGCCAGCGCCTGCCCCCGCGCCCGTGCCCGCAGACTCCGCTCCGGCGCCCGCAGCTGAACCTACCCCGGCGCGCGCACCCGAGCCACCACCCGCCGCCGATTCGACCCAGTCGAACAACGCCAAGATCAACCGTTTTCTGGAGTCGGAATACCAGAATGACACTGAGTCGCGTGACCGCGCGATCGCAGAAGGGCGTCGCGTGCTCGCCGAGCGCTTCGAGCACGTTCTGGGCAACTTCGTCGATATCGGCGGTTACTTTCGCGCCGGCTACGGCCGCAACGGTAAGGGAGCGTCACAGACAGCCTTCGCGGCTCCGGGCGCCGGCGCCAAATATCGTCTCGGTAACGAGGCGGAGAACTACGGCGAGCTGATTTTCGCCAAGAGCGTGTACCTACCCGGTGCGTTCAAGATGAACGAGGATCTGCGTCCCGACGGCACGCCAGCGGGGCCGATTGCGCGCGTGCAGATCCGGCTCAGCATGTTCAGCCCGTACGCGACGCTCGGCTCGGCGTCGAATACGACCTTCGGGCTGCCCGAAGCGTGGGCGTCGGTGGGCAACGTATTTTCGGCCCTGCCAGAGGCGAAGTTCTGGGCTGGACGACGCTACTATCGTCGTCATGACATCCACGAGCTCGATTTCTTCTTCTGGGATATGAGCGGCGGCGGTGGTGGCATCGAGGACGTGCAGGTCGGGCCCGCGAAGCTGGCCCTGGCTTGGATCGGCTTTGCCGGAGTCAGCGGGCTCAGCAACCTGCCCATCCCGGATCCCGCGAATTCAGCTGGTTTCAGCAAATCGAATTACGACCTGCGCGCCTACGACATCCCTCTGCTCGGCGGGCGGGTGGAGTTCGGCTTGGCAGTCTCGACGCAACGCAGCGGCCTCGACCAATCGGGCGAGAAGGCGCCCACTCGCACCGGCTTTGCGGGGAATATCGTGCACACCGTGTCCGATTTCATCAGCCCGGGAGGCACGAACAAGTTCACGATTCAATACGGCACCGGCCCCGCCAAGACTTTCAATGCGGGTTTCGAGACCGTCGACTTGCCGGAGGGCAACTTCATTCGCTCGCCGGTGACCGGCTCTTGGCGCCTACGCGTCACCGAGCACTTCATCGCCAGTTTGAACGAGCACTTCTCACTCGGCCCCGTGCTCGTCTTTCAAGCGACCGATCAAAAGGACGGCACGGGGCGGCAATATTGGTACTCGGCGGGCGTGCGTCCGATCGTGCATTTCAACCGCTATTTCAGCATCGCCGCCGACGGTGGCCTGGATTGGGTGAAGGACACCGGCGCAAATACCAGCGCCGGGCTCGGCAAAGTGACCGTGGCGCCGCAGGTCTCCGTGGGCAACCGCTGGGATACTCGCCCGGTGATCCGCGCCTTCGGCACCTATGCCTTCTGGGGTGAAGACTTCAAAGGCAAGGTGGGCGGCATCGATTACGCCAACACCCAGCACGGGTTCAGCGCTGGCATGCAGATGGAAGTCTGGTTCTGATCAGCCCCTGAGCGCGCGCGCCAGGCGCTGCACCGCGGTTTCGAGCTCGCGCTCTTCATAGTGCGCGAAGCCGAGGCGCAAGCATTGCTGATAGTGGCGCGCCTTGCGCGGCGTGAGCTCGGGCGAGCTGTAGCTGGAACCGAGCGTGAACGCGACGCCGTGGCTCGCCGCGCGCGAAAGCCACGCGCGGGTGTCGATTTCTGGACTGGCCTCGCACCACAGCGACATGCCCCCCGCGGGCACGTCGAAGGACAGCGCGCTACCCAGGTGCCGCTGCAGCGCAGCGACCATGGAGTCGCGGCGCGCGTGGTAGATGCGGCGCATGCGTCGCGCGTGACGCGCGACTTCGCCGTCTTCGATCAGCTCGGCCACGGCTTGTTCGGTGATCGTATCGCCGTGGCGATCGACGTGGAAGCGAAGCGCGCCCAAAGTTTCGATCAGCTCGGTCGGCGCTGCCACGAAACCCAGACGCAGGCCCGGGGCCAGGATCTTGGCCAAGGTGCCGACGTACACCACCACTCCCGCTCGGTCCGCGCTGGCGAGCGAGGCCAAGGGCCGGCCGTCGTAGTGAAACTCGTGATCGTAGTCGTCTTCGATGATTGCAAAGCGATGCTCTGCGGCCAGCGAAAGCAAGCGCAAGCGACGTCCGACCGAGAGCGCAACGGTGGTCGGATAATGGTGGTGCGGAGTCACGTACACCGCGCGCAGCGGGCCCGTCGCAAGCGCGCGCTCGAGAGCGTCGATGTCCAAGCCCTGCTTGTCGACCGGCAGGTACACGAGGCGCGCGCCCGCATGTCTCAGCGCGGCCCAGGCGGGCTGATAGCCGATCTGCTCGACCGCCACGCGATCGCCGGGGCGAACGAGCGCGCGCGCTACCAGATCCAGCGCCATCTGGCTGCCGTGGCTGACGAGCAATTGCTCGGGGCCGATCGACAGACCGCGGGTGGCGCCGAAGACACCCGCCAGGGCGGCTCGCAAGCGCGGCGCGCCGAACGGCGCGCTGTAGTTCAGATTGGCGCGTCCGGCGCCGCGCAACGCCCGACGATAGGCGCGTGCCAAGAGCGCTGTCGGGAACTTTCGCAGATCGGGCACGCCCGCGTAGAGCGCAAACGTCTTCGCGTCCGGCTCGGCGAGTCGCTCCGAGACTTGCGCTTCGAAGTCGAAGCCGGGCCGCGACGGAGTGGTGGCGGGTTGCTTGCGTTTTTCGTAGCGCCGCGCGCCGCGCTCCGGCACCTCGCGGGATACGAAGCTGCCGCCTGCGGGGCGCGTGACGATCCAGCCCTCGGCGGCGAGCTCCGCGTAGGCAGCGACCACCGTGTTACGCCCGACGCCGAGCTGCTCCGCGAGTGGGCGCGTACCGGGTAGGCGATCACCGGGCCGCAAGCGACCGCGCCGGATTTCCGCGCTCAAGAGCTCGGCAATCTGCGCAAAGATCGGTGAGGTTCCGGCGCCATTTGCGCCACTTCCCAGCTCGGGCAGTGACAAGGGGAACATGACTGGACCCATCATATTCCAAAAACTGGACCTTTTCATCAACCAGTTCCGAGCGCAGATTCTCGCCATGACCACGACCGAGCTGCCTTTCGCCAGTGAACGCACGCGGGTGCGCCGCGTCCCCCAACGCGGCGTGTACGATCGCGCGACGATTGACGCCATTTTGGACGAAGCGCTGATTTGTCATGTGGGCTTTGCCAGCGAAGCTCAGCCGTTCGTCATCCCGACCATCCATGTTCGCATCGGCGATGAGCTGTTCATTCACGGCTCCGCAGCCAGCCGCATGATCGAGCACGGTGGCGGCGGTGCCCCGTTGTGCGTGACGGTCACCCTGGTCGATGGCTTGGTGTTCGCGCGCTCTGCCTTTCACCACTCGATGAACTACCGTTCGGTGGTGATCCTCGGCCAGGCTCGGGTAATCGCCGATGTGGACGAAAAATCTGCCGCGTTGACCGCGCTCGTGAATCGCTTTTCACCCGGCCGCGCCGAACGAGTCCGCGCACCGAACGCGCAAGAGCTCAAAGCGACCACCCTGCTCGCCGTGCCCATCCTCGAAGCGTCCGCAAAAGTGCGCACGGGAGGCCCGATCGATGACCCAGAAGATCTCGCATCGCCGGTCTGGGCCGGGGTCGTACCGCTGCGGCTACGGGTGTTGCCCGCGCTCGTTTCCGAACCGTGCGCGGCGGGTGAGGGCGTGCCGAGCCTCGGTTATCCGTTCAGCGGCCAATAGTCGGCAATTCAGGGGCTGCATCACCAGCGCCCGAGTGGTCATTTTGTGCGTCAGCGCGACGCACGCCTGGTGGCCTGCTATCAAGAGCAATGGATTGGCCTTGCTGCGTGGTCTGCGCTGCTTTGAGCCTTGCCTGCGAATCGGGGCCTGCTACGCCATCGAGCCCCAGCGTGAGTGCGGTGTCGACTTCGACGGTCGGCCCTCGCGTGAGTACAGTATCGACTGCGACGAAGAGCCCTGGCGTGAGTAAGGTACCGACTTCGACAAAGAGCCCTCCGCGCTTCCCGCACTCAGCTTCGAAGGCCTCGGTTCCGATTCAGCGCTCAGCGAGTGAACTCATCACTTTGAGGGAGCTCGCCCCTCTGCGCCCGCTGAGGATTCCATTCGGTCCTCCGCTCGGCTTGCCGAGCTGCGGGCAGGACGAGCTGAGTGCACCCATGTGGGCAGAGCGCGTGAAGCTTGCGCCCCGTCTCTTGGGAAGTCGCGTAAGCGTTCGGGGTCCTCTGGCCGGGTATCGTGCGCTGCCCGGCGTCGGCTTGCCTTGCGCCCAGGGAGTTTGTCCTTCGACGAAGCACTACGGCTTGGCCATCGCCGCGGACGAGAGCGCGGCGTCGGCGTTGGCGATCCGAGGCTTTGCCTGTTCCGCGACCGAAACAAACCCTTGTGAAGATGAACCAATTGGCAGCGAGGTGGTCGCAGTCGGGCGGTTGCAGCGTACTCGCGCGGGTAACCCCGTGTGGATGTTAGCGGGGGCTTCTTTGTGCGCAGCTTACGTTCGTCCAATCGACGATGATCCATTTTGAACGAACGAGACCGCCTCTCGCGCGCTAGGGCGCGTCGGACGCAGCTGACTTCTGTGACGGACGCTAGTTGAGCGCGGTGAGACACACTACGGCCCAGCCGCCCGCGGGCACGTCGATCGTTTGGCGCTTGTTGCCGCCCGGTGCGGTCAGCGTGATCGCGTGCGAGCCGGATTTGATGCGCACGCGACCGAACGCAATGCGCGCGGGCAAGGTCGACCAGCTGCGCGTATCGGGGGTATCTGCCGCGACCATCGTGATTTGCGTGCCGAGGCTCAGGATCGCGCCCAGCGTGCCGCCGCCACCCGCCTGCTCCATCGCTGCGCCAGCCAGCACGCGGGTGACCATGCGTGTGATGGCCGAAGCCACGATTGCGCCGCGCGCCCGCTCCCACGCTCGCTTGGCCTCGAGGTCCACCGCCAGCATGCCTTCCAAACGCTGCCACTGTCCGTCGAGCATGAAGGTGGGGCGGCCGTAGTTGCTGCGCGGCTCACCGAGCTCCGGGTAGTTGATCCAGGTGACCAGGCCCTGCGCCGCAAGCCGGTTGGCTTGGGCAGCGTTTGCCGGGCTCATGAAGGCGCTGGCGTAGGTGAGGGCCAAGCCGATCGGGATGCGCTTGGCGATCTTCGCTGGCACACGCCCGAAATTCACGATCACCAAGAGCTCCGCGTCATCTTCAGCGGCGGGCTCGGGGCTCGGGGGCTCGGCATTGGCGGGCGCGGCAGCGGCGGGCGCGGTACCGGCTGGCGCGGCCCCGGCGGGCGCAGCAGGGGCGGGCGCAGCCGCTTTGCTGAGCAGCTCACGAAAACGCGGACTGGAGTAGCCCGACTGCAGGGAAAGTCGGCGGATCGGTTCGACCAGTGACTGATAGTGACCGTAGGCCAGCGCTTCGTCGTAGTAGCGCAATGCGTCGTCCGGCTTGCCGCTCTTTTCGAACACGAAACCAGCCAGGTAGCTGCCGGGACCGAGCAGTGATTGCGCAGCGTCGCCCTTGTCGTGGGTGAACTTCTGCATCACCGCCAGGCGCCGCGCCTCTACTCGCGCGCCGCTCAGATCGGAGCGCGCCAAGTAGTTCATCATGTTCACGGTGTTGATCATCAGCTTCTCGTAAGCCGGCGCCTTGTACGGGCCCACGTCGTCCGAGAACAGATAACGACCGATGTCCGCCGCGGCATTGGCCGACAGATCGAGCACCTCGATCTGCTTGTCCGAGATCTCCAGATCGCGGCTGGAGAGCGGATACTGATCGAGCTCCTGCAGCACCATCGCGCGGTCGAGTATGAAGAGCGAGTTGTCGCCGCCGACGTCTTTGGGCAGCTCCTTCTCGCTCTTGACCTCGAGCACCTCGTTCAAGGCCTTCAAGGCGCCTTTCGGATCGCCCGCATCCAGCGCGGTGCGCGCGGCCAGCGTCTTGTCGGAATGGCTGGCGCAGGCCGTCTGCGCGAGCGCGAAAACGGACACCACACACGCGGCGTGCCCAAGCTTCATCGGCGTCAGATCAGCGCTTTGGTGACCGAGGTCTTGTACTGGAACAAGATCGCGCTGGTCTCGACGTCCAGCACTTGAATGAACATGAAGTATTGCACGCGGCGCTCGTCGTTCTGGCGCTCGTCGGCGGAGAAGACTTTGCCCGTGACTACGTAGCGCACGCCAATTTGCTTGCCCCAGCCGGCGATTTTGCTCTGATCGAAGCCGTCTTGATATTGCTTGCGCACCTGCTCCATCAGTGCCGGCTGTGACTCGAGGCTGATCACTTGCACGTGCCCGGCGTTCACCAGCGTGGTCTCGATGTCGCCGATCAGGGCATCCAGCTGGCTGTCGATGTGCTCGGTGGTCTCGTTGCGCAGCGGTAGCACCGAAACCGCGGGACTGTTCTCTTTCTGCCAGCGCGCGATGACCGGTGAAGACTGCAGCGCCTGCATGTTCTCGTGCAGCATCTTCTGCAAGTCACGGCGGTCCAGGCCGGTGCTCATGGCTTGGTCGTCCAACCCAGCGACATCTTCACCGCGGACGGCTTTGGGCCCACAACCTGTGGCGAGTAGCAATGCCGCGCTGGCAACGGACAAGACGAGGGAGCAACGAAGCGAAGTCATCTGACGGAACCTTTCTACGCGCGCTGAGGCTGGGGGCTGGGCAGGGCGGAACACCACCCCTAGTCCGACGTTGGACTCAGCCAGAGTATGTAATCCG
>DASSMT010000248.1:0-10092 GCA_035688655.1 Polyangiaceae bacterium
CGATGGTGATGATGCCTCATCACTTGCCTTACCAAGCGGGCTTGATCGAAAAATGCGGCTTCGAAAAATTGAAAGACGTGTACGCCTGGCGCTACACGGTCGGCGACATTCCGGAACGCGCACGCAAGGCGCACGACGAGCTCGCGGCCTTACCCGAGGTCAAGGCGCGCCACATCGACATGCGAAACCTCGACAGCGAGGTGCGCGTAGTCATGAACATCTTCAATGACGCATGGATCGACAACTGGGGCTTCGTTCCATATACGGAGAAAGAGCTGTCCAAGATGGCAGCCGATCTCAAGCTCATTGCCATCCCAGAGCTCACGTACATCGCAGAAATAGACGGGGAACCGGCGGCATTTGCCGTGGCTCTGCCCAACATCAACGAGCTGATTCGGGAGTTCAAAGGCAAGCTCGGCCCGCTCGAGCTCGGTAAGCTGCTCTGGCGGCTCAAGGTCAAAGGTCCGAAGACGGCGCGCTTGGCACTGCTGGGCATTTCCAAGAAATTCCGCAATCAACGCAAGTACGCGGGTCTCAGCATCTTCCTCTATTCCAAGCTGAACGAGTCGGGCAAGCGCTTGGGGATCGAGTGGGGTGAGCTGTCCTGGACGCTCGAGGACAATGGCCCGGTGAACGTGGGCATCAAATTCATGGGCGGCAAGGTGTACAAGAAGTACCGCTTGTTCGAGAAGAACACATGACCATCCTAGTGACCGGCGGCTCGGGCTTTCTCGGCTCGCACATCATCGAGCAATTGTCGCAAGCAGGGCGGCCCGTGCGCGCGTTGGTGCGCCGCTCCAGCGACACCAAGTTCTTGCGCACGCTCAGCAACGTGGAGCTGGTCGATGGCGCCGTTGACGACCGCGCGAGTCTGGATCGCGCAGTCGCCGGCGTGACAGCCGTCGTTCACTCCGCGGGCCTGGTAAAAGCACGCAACTTGGACGAGTTCATGCGCGTGAACGCGCACGGCACCGAGAACCTGCTCGAGGCATGTCTGTCGCTCGGCACTTCGCTGCAGCGCTTCGTGCAAGTGTCCAGCATTGCCGTCGGCGGGCCGAGCGATGCCCACGGCAATCCGGTTTCGGTCGACGCCACCCCCCGTCCGGTCACCGATTACGGCCGGAGCAAGCTCGGCGGCGAGCTCGCGGCGCTGGCCAAGAAAGACAGGCTCAAGATCACCATCGTCCGCCCGCCCGCCATCTACGGCCCGCGCGACCGCGAAATCTTGGCTTTCTTCAAGTCGATCAAGATGGGCGTTCTGCCCTTGCTCGGCTCGCCGCAGAGCAAGCTGAGCATGACCTACGGCCCGGATTGCGCGCGCGCTTGCATCGCCGCGATCGACGCAGACGTGCCGAGCGGCAGCATTTTCTCGATCGACGACGGCGCCGTGCACACCATGGCAGAGTTGATCTCCGAGGCCGAATCCGCCCTCGGCAAGCGAGCGCTACTGCGCATACCGCTGCCGCGACGCGTGGTCGAAGGCGCAGCCTTGATGAGCGAGAGCTACGGCAAGCTGACCAATCGCGCAATGATGCTCACGCGCGACAAGTGCAACGAGCTCTTCGACCAGTGGGTGTGCGATGGCGAGCGCGCGCGCAAGGACCTGAACTGGTCGCCGAGCGTCAGCTTCTCGCAAGGCGTGAAGCGAACGGTGGACTGGTACCGCAACGCCGGCTGGCTCTAGCCATGTTCGAGCGACTCGCGCTGGCCAGCTTCGCGTGGTTCGCAATTCACGCCTTCGTGGCCGGCTCCGAGCTGCGCTGGTGGCTCGTGCAGCGCATCGGGCAGCGCGCGTTCAGCGTCTTCTTCTCGCTGCTGTCGCTTACCACGCTGCTGTTCCTGGTCGACACTTATCGCAAGGCGCAATTCTATCCGCTCTGGTTCCCGCCGCGCGTCATCCACTTTTTGCCGCTGCTGGTGATGCCGTTTTCGCTCACGCTGCTGGTGGGCGCGTTCAGCGTTCCGAACCCGACCGCGGTCGGCGCCGAAAAAGTGCTGGAACGGACCGACGCCGCGCGCGGCGTGCTGCGCATCACGCGTCACCCGTTCCTGTGGGCCGTCACGCTCTGGAGCGGTGCGCACCTGCTGGTCACCGGCCACGTGGCTGCGATCCTATTTTTTGGCTCGCTGCTGCTCACCGCCCTGCGCGGCACCTCGAGCATCGACGAAAAGCGCCGCCGCACCAACAAAGCCGAGTTCACCCGCTACCTCGCCGTCACCTCCAACGTCCCCTTCGCCGCGATCATTCAAGGCAAAAACCGCTTCGTCCTCAAAGAACTGTGGGTGCCTCTCGTGATCGCCGCCCTGCTCATGGCCGTGCTCCTCCACGTCCACCTGAGCCTCTTCGGCCGCTCCCCCTTCGGCTGAGTGACGACTCCGAGCACCGATCAAGAGTGGGCGCTCGAGCTCCCGCCACGCACCTCGCAGCGCACTTCGTTCCCGACGCGCTCCGTGCGTCACAGCGTCCCAACAGCAAGGACTTGCACCGGAGGGCACGCGGGAACTCTCAGCTTTGGTCACAAATCGCGCACGTCGCAGATTGACTTCACCGACGCTGGGCACGCCTCCCGCTGCGGAGACAATGCTGTGTTCACACAGTATCTTTCGAGCAATGATCGCGCGCGTCGCGGTTCAACTTTCATCCGACGCCCTGCCGTCGCGGAAATAATGCTGTGTTCACATAGAATCTTTTCGAGCTACGAGTGGCGCTTTCGCCCGAGTCGTTGCTGTCAGGTTCGCCGCTCACTTGTGACCAATCATCAGTGGCGGCTTGACGGTTCTCATGGATCCGAACCACGCCGCAGGAGTTCGCTCAGCGAGCGACGCGGTAGAACGTCGCGCCGGCGATGGATAGCGGCGTGGGGGCGTTTTTCAGCGTGCGGCCGAGGGCTTCGATGGCTTCGGTGTCGACGTAGATGCCGGGGCCCCAGGCGTTTTCGTCTTCTTCGTCGGCTCCGTGGCTGGCGGTTTCGGCGTACAGCGCGCGGCGCAGGGGTTCGCTCGGTAGCGACACGGATTGCCATTCGATGCCCGAGACGCTGGGTGGCGCCGCATCGCTGGCCTCGAGTAGCCAGCGTCCGCCGTGGCTCAGCACGCCGACGCTCGCCATATCCAGCGCCTTGAGTCGCGCGCGCACCAACTTGATCCAAGCGATCGGATCTTCCAGCTGATCACCGTCGGAGAACTCGAGGTACAGAGCGTGGCCGAGCTCGCGCGCGATCGCCTCTCGAGCGAGCGGAAAGGCCTCCACGCAAGCGCGCAGCGCGGCGCGAAATTCCAGGAAGCGCGCGGCGAATTCGCCGGGTGAAAGGGCATACTCGTCGTGCTCGATCGCAAAGTAGCCGATCAATACGCCGAAGGCGTTCTCGTCACTCACCGACATGGCAGCTTCAGCGGCGGCGGGCAGCGACAATGGCCGACAGCGCAGCACGCGCTTTGTTGCGCGTCTCTTTGGCTTCGAGCTCCGGCACGCTGTCGGCGACGACGCCCGCGCCGGCCGTCACTTCGAAGCGGTCGTCTTGCATCACCACGGTGCGGATGGCGATCGCCAAATCCAAGCTGGTACCGCGCGTGACGTAACCGATCGCCCCGCCGTAAGTGCCACGCGGACGCAGCTCCAACTCGCGGATGATTTGCATGGCTCGAACTTTGGGCGCGCCGCTGAGCGTGCCCGCGGGGAAGGTGGCGCGAATCACGTCCCACGGCCCCAAGTTCGGCGCGAGCTCGCCCTCCACTTCGCTGGTGATGTGCATGACGTGGCTGTATTTCTCGACCCCCATGTGCAGCGGCACGCGCACAGTGCCCGATCTCGACACGCGACCGACGTCGTTGCGCGCCAAATCGATCAGCATCACGTGCTCGGCGCGCTCCTTGGGGTCTGCCAGCATTTCTTCGGCGAAGGCTTGGTCTTCTTCCGGAGTGCGACCGCGCCGGCGCGTGCCGGCAATGGGACGCAGGGTGATGCGCTTGTTTTCCACGCGCACCAGCGTTTCGGGGCTGGCCCCGGCCACGGCCACCCGCGGTGCGCCGTCACGCTCGGGCAATTCCAGCAAATACATGTAGGGCGCGGGCGAGAGCACCCGCATCGCGCGGTACACGTCGAACGGGTCCGCACCGTGGGTCGGCGTGGAAAACGTGCGCGCAGGGACGATTTGAAAGGCGTCGCCGGCGCGAATGTATTCCTTCGCGCGCTCCACCACTCGGCCGTAGTCGGCGTCGCTCATGTTCACGTCGATGTCGGCCGGCAGGGCCTGCGGATCGGGCGGCGCCATCATCGGCAGCGTCGTGGCGTGCGACAGATCGTGCTCCGCGCGCTCGAGCTCCGCGGGATCTTGCGCGGCGATCACCGCGGTGTGCGTCAGATTGTCGAACACGACCACCGTGGCGTCCGCAATCATGCGCGCGATCGGCCGCTTGCGGCCGATCAGCTCCGGCCAGGGCTCGACCTTGGTCACGAAGTGCACCATGTCGTAGGTCAAAAGCCCCACGCACGCGGTGGCAAAGCGAGCAGCCACGTCCGACTCGTCCACGCCGCCGCCGGGCGCGAGCTCGGACAAGCGCGTGAACGGATCGACCCCGGGCTCGCCATAAACGACGTACTGCGAGCGCGGGCGGTAGCCGAGAATCGAGTAGCGTCCCCAGCGCTCACCGGCGACCACGCTTTCGAGCAGGAACGAACCGCCTACCGAACGCTGGCGCAGCGCTTGATAGGCGCCTACCGGGGTGATGCCATCGACGACGAGTGTTTTCTTGTACATGTTCGACTTGGGACGAAGGACCGCAACATACTACAAACGGGATCGCTTGGATCGGGGCCGGAAACGGCGAAAACAGCGAGCCCGTGCAGATTTGACGCGGCCTTTGTTCCCGAGCGATGCTTTCGCTGCGATGGCCCTCGCCAACACCCTCGCCAATGCCCTCGCCGATGCCCCTCGGCTCTCGCGGTTCGCGTTCGCCCTGCTGACGAGTCTCGCCGGCTGCAAGGGCACGAGTGAGCGTCAGCTGGTGGACACCGAGCGCCGGCATTTCTATGCCAAATGCCAAAGCACGGGCGAGTGCGATCTGAAGCAAACATCGGGTGACAAGCGCACCGGCAACAAGACGGCACTGTCGCTGCTCCGCGGCGGACGGCTGGTGGGCATTTGCGATGTCACCGCTGCGGGCGGCGCGGGGCCGGACAGCCCCGGAGACTGCCGTGCGCTCGTGTGCCAAAGCGACGCGGATTGCCCACCAGCACATGGCCTGAAAGATGGTCAGTGTTTGAACGCGCTGTGCGCCGATCCCGCACAGCCACTGATCCCGGCAGATTCGGTGATGCTGTGCCTGGCCGGCTCTGGGCTCGGCAACGAACAAGCGCGCCAGATCGAGCGCTACGCTCTGGGCTTGAATTGCGGGACGCCGTGCAAGGTGCCCGCGCCCTGCCGCCAGCCCTAGCGGCGGCGCCCGGTCTCAGCCCGCAAACGGCCCGCGCCAAAAAGTCGAGTAGCGGGGCCGCGCGCCGCCACGCACTGGTGCACGCGGGCTGCGGAGAGGCAGCCCATTTCAAGGCAAGAAAGAGGGGGCGATCGCGATCCAACAGCGCACCTCGTGGGCCGCCTTGTTCCGGGCATAATGGCGAAAGGAGAAGATCGGGCACAGGCACGGCACGGGCACGTTTACGGGTGCCAGACTCTCCGCTAGCCTCCGGGCCCTCGAATGACCGAACCTTCATCGCTGGAGCCGAGCGTGGCGCTGGCCGCGTACACTGAGCCGTTGGCCTCGAATCGCCGCGTGCTGGTCTTTGGCAATGCACTCGGCTCGTTACCCCTGCAGCTCATGGAACGCGGCGCACGCTCGGTCCACGTGTGTGATCCGGACGCCGTGCGCGCGGCGGAAGCCGGCGCCCGCAATCGCTCTTCTCAGATCACGTACTCGAGCCTCTCGGATAGCGATTTGTCGCTGCGCGACGGTGCTTTCGAGCTGGCGCTGATCGACGACCTGGGAGCGTACAATCCGCTGCCCCTGCTGCGCACCGCCAAGCGGGCGCTCGGGTCACGCGGCGTCGCAGCCGTGGCGTGCCCCAACCCGGAGGCCGCGCAACCCCTGCTGCGCGCGCGCTCGGCGACCGGCACTTCTGCCACCAGTCTGGATTACTACGCGCTGTACGACGCAGTGGCAGCCGAGTTCGAATACGTGCGCATGCTCGGCCAAACTCCGTTCGTCGGCTATGCGATTGCGGATTTTTCCGCGTCTGGCGAGCCGGAGCCCGCGCTCGATACCAGCTTCGTGCCCGGCGGCGCGGAAGAGCCGGATTTTTTCATCGCTTTGGCGTCGAACCAAGAAGTGCGCTTGGACGAGTTTGCGGTCATTCAGCTGCCCACTCGGCGGCTGCTCGGCAGCATCCAGAGCGCGACCGAGAGCGCGCCGGCGGCTGTGAGCGAGGACGTGACGCCGACCCGGGCCCATGAAGCGGAGCTCGCTCGCCTCAATCAATGGATCAAAGAGCTGGAGTCGCGCGCCAGCACCGCCGATGAGCGCGCCGATCACAGCGAGACCGAGCTCGAGGCCGAGCGCGCCCAGCTGGAAGCCGAGCGCGCCCAGCTGGAAGCCGAGCGCCGCGCCAGCGCCGCGCAGAAGTCGCAATACGAGACACAGCTCGCCGCGGCGCAGGGCGAGCTGGCTGCGCTGCGTGCTCAATTCGAGAAGCTGCGCACGGAAGCCAGCAGCAAGGCCAGCGAGCAATCCCGCGTCACGAGCGAGCTCAGCGAACGCAACCGGCAGCTTGCCGAGCAGGCCGCGAAGGTCGAACAGAACAGCGCCGCGGAGCTCGCCGATTTCGAACGCCAACTCAGTGAGCGCGGTGGTGAAGTGCGGCGCCTGGAGCAGGAGCTGCGCACCGCGGAGCGCACCGGGCGCGAGCTGGTTCGTGAGCTCGAACGCCGGAGCGAAGAACAGTCCAAACGGGCGAGTTTGGAGCTCGAACGGGCCCTGGCCGAGCGTGAAGCGGATCTGCAAGCCGCAGCCTGGACGATCGAGAGCCTGTCTCTTCGGCTGGAATTGGCGGGCAAGCCCCCGTCTCAGCCGGGCTCGAGCCTGGAAACTGCGCAGCCGAGCGAAGAAGCGCGTTGACAGGCCGATCGAAAGCCTTACCTTGCCGACCATATTTTGGTAGCCGGCTCGGCAGCATCCAGCATGAGTGAAAAGCGCGACTATTACGCGGTCTTGAGTGTCTCCCGGGAGGCGTCGGACGACGAGATTAAGAAGGCCTACCGCCAGGCTGCCTTGAAGCATCACCCCGACCGCAATCCGGGGAACAAGGCTGCCGAGGAAAAGTTCAAGGAGGCGAGCGAGGCTTACGCCGTGCTGTCAGACGCCCAAAAGCGCCAAACCTACGATCGCTTCGGCCATGCCGGGCTGAACGGCTCGCAGGGCTTCGACGGGATGGGCGACATCCTGAGCCACTTCCAAGACATGTTCTCGGATTTCTTCGGAGGTTTCGGCGGGCAAGCGCAGGGCGGCCGTCGCAAACGCGCCGACCGCGGGCAAGACGTGCGGGTCGAAGCGGTGATCACGCTGCGCGACGCGCTGCTCGGCGGCAAGCACGAGATCACCGTCAGCGGCGCGGCCCCCTGTGACACCTGCCACGGCGCGGGAGCCGAGCCGGGCACCAAGACCGAGACCTGCAGCCAATGTCGGGGCACGGGGCAGGTCACCGCTCAGCGCGGCTTCATCATGTTTTCGAGCCCCTGCGCGCGCTGCCGGGGCACGGGCCAATACCTGCCCTCACCGTGCAAGACCTGTCACGGTTCGGGCACGGTCGAGCGGCAACGCAAGGTGCTGGTGTCGATCCCGGGCGGCATCGACTCCGGTCAACGCCTGCGCGTACCGCGACAAGGCATGCCGGGCCCGGAGGGCCTACCCGCCGGCGACCTATACGTGGATATCGAGGTCGAAGCTCACGAGCGCTTCGAGCGGCAGGGCGCCGATCTCGGCACGCGGGCGTCGATCTCCTTCGCCGAGGCGGCCCTGGGCAGCAAGCTCGAGATCACCCTGCCGGACGACACCGTGGTCAGCGCCGAGGTCGCACCGGGCACACAACCGAACAGCGTGATCGTGGTTCGCGGGAAGGGTATGCCCCGGCTCGATCGCCACGGCCGAGGCGACTTGCACGTGGCAGTCAACGTGCGCGTCCCCACCAAGCTGAGCAAGCAGGCCAAGAAGCTGCTGCGTGAGCTGGAAACCGAGCTCGGTTCGGACGCGACCGCGGATTGATGCTGCGCGCTCAGGTAAGCTTTTGCGAAATGCGCAGGAGCTCGCTGCGGGTCTTTTCCAGCGGCTCACTGTGGAGCGCGTCCTGGCCCAAGAAGCGTTCGAGCTCGGGTAGCGCGAGCAGGGTTCGATCGAGCCGCTCGTCGCTGCCCTTCTCGTACGCGCCCAGCGTGATCAAATCACGCTTTTGCTCGTACACGGCCAGCGCGGCGCGCACGCGGCGTGCGGCCTCTGCGTGCGCGGCCGGCACGACTTGATCCATCACCCTCGACAGTGATGAAACGGCATCGACCGCAGGGTAGTGACCACGCGCTGCGATCCGTCGCTCGAGCACGATGTGGCCGTCGAGGATGCCGCGCACTTCGTCTGCGATCGGCTCATCCATGTCGGAGCCTTCGACGAGCACGCTGTAGATCGCGGTAATCGAGCCATTTTCGCCCTGGCCGCTGCGCTCCAACAGGCGCGGCAGGAGCGCGAACACGCTCGGGGGATAGCCGCGGCGCGCGGGGGGCTCACCTGCCGCGAGGCCGATCTCGCGTTGCGCGCGCGCGACGCGCGTCACCGAGTCGACCAGCAGCAGCACGTTCTTTCCCTGATCCCGAAATGATTCGGCGATCGCCGTCGCGGTTTGCGCCGCCCGCAGGCGCTCGACAGGCGGCGCGTCACTGGTGGCGACGACCACCACCGCGCGCGCACGGCCGGCGCTGCCAAGCGCCCGCTCGAGAAATTCCGACACCTCACGACCGCGTTCGCCGACCAGAGCCACGACCACGACATCCGCGCTCGTGCCGCGCGCGATGGAGCCGAGCAGCGTGCTCTTGCCGACCCCGGAGCCCGCGAACAAGCCCACGCGCTGACCGACACCGAGCGTCATCAAGCCGTCGATCACGCGCACGCCGGTCGTGAGCGCCGTGTCGACCGGACGCCGACCGAGCGCTGGCGGCGGCGCGCGATCGACCGGCACCCACTTCAAACCGGTCGGCGGCTCTCGGCCGTCGATCGCTCGGCCGAACCCGTCCAGCACGCGACCGAGCAACGCCGGACCCGCGCCCACTTCCAGCCCGCCGCCAGTGGACTCCACCAAATCATCGGGGCCAACGCCGGAGAGCTCGCCGAGCGGCACGACCAGGGCCTCGCCGTCGGCGAAGCCGACGACTTCGGCGTTCAGTGGTCCGCCGCGGCGATGCACGATCAGCACGTCTCCCACGCGCGCCCCGGGCAGGGTCACGCGCAGCATCAAGCCCGTGACCCCGACCACCTTGCCCAGCGGGCGCAGGGTGGACGTGCCCGCGAGACGCGCGCGCAGAGAATCGATGTCCACCGCAAGAGTTTGCCCAAAGGCCCTGAAGGATGGGAGGCTTTTGTCGTGGTGTCGTTTTATCAAGCCATTCGGCGCAGACTTTCGCGCCTCGTCGCGCCTCGTCGCGCTGGTGCCGGCGCGCTCGCCCTCGCGCTCGCTGCCGCGAGCTGCCAGGCCTCGGTCAATGGCGAGGCCAAGACACGCGTGCGGCACGACGCCGAAGAGGGCCCAGAAGACACGCCCGACTTCAGTAAGTCGGTCAGCGCCAAATCGCTGGCCGGACCCACTGCCAGCGCCTCTCCGTCACCACTCGCAACGCCGGCGAACGGCGAGCTGCCGCCAGGAGTGCCCACGTTGCTCGGAGCGCGGCACGACCTGAGCTTGAACGTCCCAGAAGCCAATGTGCGCTGCGCTTGTCTCAAAGCCGCAATCGGTCCGGCTTCTTCGGCCGCGTTTCAATGGCAAGGCCACATCCCGAAATTGAACGACGACACGCAGCTGGTCATGGCGCTGAGCTCGGAGGGCATGCCCTGTGAGAAGGAACC
>DASSMT010000301.1:0-61377 GCA_035688655.1 Polyangiaceae bacterium
TGCCTGGGCGAGAAACGCTCGTCGGGCAAGGCCCTCCGATGTTCGAGGCGCGCTCTGCGCTCGGTCAGGGGCGCTCGCCGGCGCAGGCTGCGAGTGTTGGAGCGGGCGAGCGCGCCAAAGCCGCGGCCACCAGCGGCGAACCCAAAGCGCGAGGTCGAGCGGCAACAGCAGGAGCACGCTCACGAGCACTGCCAGTTGCGCGATGAACCCGATTCGCAACGCACCGGTCACGGGTAAGCCCGGACCGAGGACACTCAGGAGACGGCCGAGCAGCACCAGCGCAAGCGAGGCGCCCAGCACTACCGAAAGGACCCTCACCGTGCGGCGCGAAAGCTGGAACGTCGTTTCGATCCAACGCAGCGCGCGGCGGTTTACGGCATAGAGGATCGCGCCAATGATTAGCGCGAAAATCACGAATGTCCACTTCGGCAGCATGCGTTCGAACCACTATATTACGCCGCCCGCGCGGCGCGGGTTTCAAGGCTGAGGGGGAGGGCTCGTGTCGGCCGCGTTCCCGGACACCGCGGTCGATACTATGCCGCTTGGTTTGCCATCGCGGGCGGGCTGATCGGCATGGCGATCCTGGGCCTGAGCGGCAGGCTTTGGGGCGCGTGGCTCGCGCTGCTCGGCGCAGCCATCGGAAGCCTCTACGGCCGTCGCCAACGCCTCGACAGGTGCGGCGGTAAGGAATGCGAAGCTCCTCTCGAAGCGATCGTCCGCACCTGTCCCCGCTGCTTGGGTGAAGTGCGCTGAATCGCCGCGCGTCGAGCGCAGACCAAATTTGCCTGCGCGCAATAGCGCTGCACGCTGCGCCGGCAATACCCCTCCTGGCGGAAGCGTCTAGTGCGGCACAGGTTGTGCCACTAGCCAAACCTCACTTTGGCTATGATATCGATACTTACAGGAGGGCACACTGCTTGCTTCACTAGGGCTATGCAGCAGACACGACGACTCGGCTGGCGGGCGACACTGAGCGGTTTGGCCCTCACCGGTCTCGTGAGCTGCGGCTCGAGCGAGCCGAACGGCTTCGCGGCCGCGGGCGCCGGGGCCGAGGCGGGCGGTTCCTCGAGCGGCGCGGGCGGGCAGCTGAACGTGATCCTGAGCGCCGCGGGCGCTGGCGGGCTCGCCTGCGAGCGACAGGTCACGCTTCAGGCGGTGAAGCTGGGAGAGCCGGCGCCGTTCGATCTCGTGATTGTCGCCGATCATTCGGCGAGCCTCGCGTGGTCCCGCGACGAGCTGGTCAAAGGTCTGCAAAGTCTTTTGACGAACGTGCAGGGACGGCAGGTGCGCGTCTTCCTGCTCACGCCGACGCAGTACGGCGCCTCCAGTGCGCCGGCCAAGCGCCCGCTCACCGGCGACGCGGTCGTGGCCTGGCAAGACCCGACCAGCGGGAAAGCCTACGAGCCCGCGATGACCGACTACTCGCAAACCTGCGTCGATCCCATGGGCGCGACCATCGACTGTCCCGATCCCAAGGGCAAAGTCCCGTACAAGGTGCATGGCACATGGTCGTTTGCCATGCCAAAGCCGATTGCCACCCTCCTGCCGGATATGACCGCGACGGCCTTCGCGGCGGAAGCCCAAGCCGTTCAGGACGCGATTCTGGCTATTGGCGGCAAAGGCTCACCAGAGGAGCAACCGCTGTGCACCCTGGCTCGCTACATCAGCCAGCCCGCCGCTCAATTGCCAAAGAACGCAGTGTTCTTGCTGATCAGCGACGAAGACGACGTGAGCCAACCCAAGGACTGTCTGCTGAGCTACGACAGCGAGCTGAAGAGCTATCGGGTCGAGCAAGGCTCCAGCGCGTGCAGCTCCGGCTGCGACGCCTACCGCTATAGCATGCAGGTGAACCGCCATTGGCAGCGCATGCCCTTCACGTGCGCGGCCTTCACCGATACCGGCACTCGCATCGCCGGTACGGATCAGAGCAGTTGGTACAACACAGGCGCCTGCGACACCATGAACCCGGGGACCTGCACGAGCGCGGAGCGGGCGACCATCCAGGCTTTCTGCGACAGTGGTCTCACCCTCGCGGAGTGCACACGGGAGTGTGCAAGTCAGGAATTCCCTTGCAACGTGGACCTTCCGGACGCAAGCGTGAATGCCTGCACGGCCAGCTTCAGCTACAACGGGCAGACCTGGGCCAACCTTGCGGCCTATTGCGCGGCTCAAGGCAGCGTGATCGGAGCTTGCTCGGGTGGCGGCGTGAAGCTCCAGTACACCGAGAGCGTTGTTGGCACTTATTCGCAGGTCAACGTGACGCCTGGGACTAGCAACACGGCGGACATCGGCGCCTACTTCAAGACCACGGCTGCGAAGGCTTTTGCAAGCGGCGGATACCTGCTGGAAGGCATCGTGTTCGAGCCCTCGTTCTCGTGCACGCTCGGCAGTGGCCAGTCCTATGCGACCAACCTTTCGAGCTTCATCGGCGACAAATCCCATCTCTTCCCACTGTGCGAGTCGTACGCACCGGCCCTCGATGGCGTTCTCGGCTTTGCGCAGACCCTGATTCAGACCGAATTCACGCTCGATCTCAAAGACGACGAGCACGTCAGCGACGTCATCGTCGTCTCCAAGGACAACGCCGAGCGAAAGCTCCCCGTCACGGCCTACCAATTCGACGCCGCGACCCGCACGCTGACAGTCGATCCGGCGTCCATTCGCGCCAGCGACGTCAATCTGCGCGTCGAGATCACCTCGGAGTGCCGGCCGATCGTGCGCTAGCACGCACACTCGCCCGCCGATTGAAGCCCGGGGCAGCTGCTCGGCGACCGGAGCGCGGCGCTCTAGCGGCTGACCTTCAAATGCAGCTCGCGGAGCTGCGCTTCGGACACCTGCGAAGGCGCACCCATCATCAAATCTAGCGCGCCTTGCGTCATGGGGAACGCGATCACTTCGCGGATGTTTGGCTCATCGGCGAGCAGCATCAACAGGCGATCGATGCCGGGGGCCAGACCGCCATGCGGGGGCGCGCCGTAGTGGAAGGCGCGATAGAGCCCCGGAAAGCGGGCTTCGAGCTCGGCGCGTGAGTAGCCAGCCAGCTCGAAGACGCGCTGCATGACTTGCGGCACGTGGTTGCGAATGGCGCCGCTCGATAGCTCGACGCCGTTGCATACCAAATCATATTGGAACGCGCGTACCGCGAGCGGGTCGCCCTGAAGCGCGTCCATGCCACCTTGCGGCATCGAAAATGGGTTGTGCGAAAACACGATCGCGCCGGTCTGTGGATCGCGTTCGAACATCGGGTAGTCGACGACCCAACAAAAGCGGAACGCATCCGTCTCGCACAGGCCGAGCTCGATTCCGAGTGAAGCGCGCAGGCTGGCCGTCAGCTGCTCGATCTGCGCCGGCGGCGCGGCGAACAGCAACACCGCGTCCCCGGCTCTCGCAGCCAGCTGCGAGCACAGGGCGTCCTTCGCTGCGGCAGGCAAGCTACGCAATGCGCCCTTTTCTGGCTGGGCGAGCGTCAAATGCGCGTGGAGCGCGCCGCGAGCAGTACAGCCCGCCGCAATGTCGTCGAAGAAGCGGCGCGAGCGCGCGGCAGCCCCCGGCAGACGCAGTCCGCGGAGCGCGTGTCCAGCGCGCGCGGCTTCCGTCAACGCGCCGCACTCGAATTCGAACGCAAACTTCTCGAACGCCATGGCGAACAGCGGGTTCCGTAGGTCCGGTTTATCGCTGCCATAGCCGACCAGCGCGTCTTCGTAGGCCATCCGATGGAACGGCGCGCGATCGCTCGGACGCGCGGAAAACTCCTGGAACACACCGGCGATGATCGGTTCAATCGCGGCGAAGACGTCCTCTTGAGTCACGAACGAGAGCTCGACGTCGAGTTGGTAGAATTCGCCGGGCGAACGATCGGCTCTGGCATCTTCGTCGCGAAAGCAGGGTGCGATCTGAAAGTAACGATCGACCCCCGCCACCATCAACAGCTGTTTGAACAGCTGCGGCGCCTGCGGCAAAGCGTAGAATTTGCCGGGATGGAGCCGGCTCGGCACCAAGAAATCTCGCGCGCCCTCGGGTGAGCTCGCGGTCAAGATCGGTGTCTGTATTTCCATGAAACCTGCCGCGACCATGCGGCGACGCAGACTGTCGATCACGGCCGAGCGAAGTGCCAAGTTCCTGTACTGGCGCGCCCCGCGAAGATCGAGATAGCGATGTTCCAGCCGCAGCTCTTCGGGCGTCTTGGCTGAATCGATCGCGAACGGCAGCGGAGCGGCTGCGCTCAAGATCTCCAAACTTTCGACGCGCAGCTCCAGCTGCCCGGTGGAAAGTCGGGTGTTGCGACTGGCCTCGCTGCGTCGCACGACGCTGCCCGTCACCGAAACCACTGATTCCAGCGACACGCCGCGCGCGTCCGCAAATGCGGCCGCATCCGCCTCGACGACCAATTGCAGCGTGCCATGCGCATCGCGCAAGTCCAGAAACACGACGCCGTGATGATCGCGTTTCTTTGCGATCCAACCAGCGACGCGCACGCGCGACCCGATGGCGACCTCCGTCACTGCACTCGTGTGATGTGTCCGATAGCGATGCATGGACCTCTCCCGCGTCGGCCCGCGCCGCCTCGCACGCTTTGCGAAGCTCGGATCGAGCCGAAAAATAGCCTGAAATGCAAAACGCCCTTCCAGCGGACTGGAAGGGCGTCAGGCGAAAACCGAGCAACCAACCAGCGCTACATGCGCACGTCTCCGTTCGAATTATTGCAATTCGAAAGCAGAAGGACGGTGCACACGCGGCGCGACATTCAGAGAACCATACGGGTGAGCGCGGAGAATGTCAATGTGAGAGAGAGGGGGCGATCGCAGGTTCCACAGCGCACCTCGCTTTGGCACCGTCGGTCTCGGTGTCGGCGAGCGAGGTCCGGCTTCGGGCGAGGTCTGTTCACGTCTATTCACGTCGGGCACGGTTGGGCATAAAAGCCCTCCGGTTCAGTGACGCCTGCTGCACGAAACGCGCGACGCCGGCTCAGACACTGCGAGCACCTGCCGCAGTGCTGTTCTTGGCTGACCATGCAGCTGTGCGTTTGGGCATAGTCGATGCCGTGCGAAAGCCCGCTGCGAATGACGCGAGTCTTTTCGTGATCGAGCAGGGGAGCGCTGATCGAGATATTGCCGAGCGAGCGCGCGAGCTCTACGAACGCAGCGAAGAATTGCCGTGAAGCGCTGGCGTAGCCGCCGAGGTCTTCCTTGATCGTGGCGATCGCGATCTCGTCTGCGCCGATCTGGGTCGCGTAAGACAGCGCGACGCTCAGCACGACCAAGTTGCGATGGGGCAGCGGAATGTGCAGCTTGGCTCGCTGCTCGCGACGCATGCTCTCACCCAGCGCAGACAGGTCGAGATGACGCAGCTCTAGCCCGAGGACGCTCGCGTGGTAGCTCGAGACCGCGCGTTCTCGTCGTGCGGCGCGCTGCGCATAGTCGATGAATACGGGAACCACGCGGGTGGTGTCGGTGAGAACGTAGAGCAGAGTCGTGCTGTCGACGCCGCCGCTGGTCAAGACGAGTGTGAGTTTGTCGTGCACGCTGGTGGCTCCTCACAGCAGTGCGCGCCGCAAGTCGCTGAGCAGCTCGCCGATGTGCGCGAGGAAGCGCGCGCCGGCGGCACCATCGACCGCACGGTGATCGTAGGAAAGCGAGAGCGGGAGCATCAAGCGAGGCTGAAAGCGCTCGCCGTCCCAGCGAGCTTCCATCGAATGTCGGGAGACGCCGAGGATTGCCACTTCGGGTGGGTTGATGATGGGCGTGAAGGCTCGCCCGCCGATGCTGCCGAGGCTCGAGACGGTGAAGCAGCCGCCCCGCAGGTCGGAGGTCGTCAACTTCCTATGCACTGCCTTTTGAGTGAGCTCTCGGACGGCCCGTGCCAGCTCCGTAATCGAAAGTTGGTCGACGTCGCGGACGACGGGCACCAGTAGACCGTGCGGCGTGTCGACCGCGAAGCCGATGTGGACGAAGCGCTTGAGCACGAGCTTGTCTCCTCGGAAGCTGGCATTGAGCTCCGGAAAGGCGCGCAGCGCGGCGGCGCAGGCATTCAGAATGAACGGCAGCAGCGTGAGCTTCACCTGTGCCGCGTTCGCTTCGGCGTTGAGCTCCAGGCGCCAGCGCTCGAGCTCGGTGATGTCGGCCGCACCGAACTGCGTGACGTGGGGGATGGTGCTGGCACTCTCGGTCACGCGCCGGGCCGCGGTCTTGCGCAACAGCGAGAGCGGGCGAACTTCGACCGGCCCGAATTCGCTGTCGGCCTCTGTCGCGGCATCGCGCGCTTCTGCCGCTGTCGTTGTTCGTGACGGCTGCAAACTGGCATTCGCGGGCGCCGAAGCCGCTCGCGCGAGGATGGTGCGCACATGGTCTTTGAGGTCGCGCTCGAGCACGCGTTGATGGGGGCCGCTGCCTCGGACGCGTGCGATGTCCGCGCCCCATTCCAGCGCGATGCGTCGCACGGACGGGCTGGCGTGGGTCGGTCTGAACGACGCGCTTCCGGGCCACGCGGACTGTGCGGGCTCTGCGAGCTCCGCGGGCGCGGGCTCGGGTGCAACTGCGGGCTCGATCGTCTGCACGGTCGACGACTTCTGCTCGGTTGCTGGCTGGGGTGGCGCATCTTCGCTGGTCTCGATCCGAAACAGTACGGTGTGTGCGCCGATCGTATCGGCCGTCTTGGTCAGGACCTCGCGCACGATGCCGGCCGCGGGTGCCGGAATATCGACGGAAACCTTATCGTTCTCGGCCGAGCCCAGCACTTGGTCGCGTGAGACGAGCTGGCCGGGTGCCACGGTCACTGACGTCACCGAGCCTTCGCTTTCCTTGAACTCAGAACAGGTGATTTCGATCAGGGGCATCGTCGTTCTCCGCGATCAGACATGGGTGGGTTGCCGTTTTTGAGGATCGAGCTGGTAGCGTTCCAACGCTTCGATCACCCACGCGCGCGCGATGCGGCCCTCGTCCGCGAGCGCACTCAGAGCTGCGAGCGCGATCCAATGGCGATCGACCTCGAAGAAGCGGCGCAGCTCTTGGCGTGTGTCCGAGCGCCCGAAACCATCCGTACCGAGCACCACGTAGCGGTGTGGCACGAAGGCGCGGATTTGCTCGGCGAACGCGCGCACGTAGTCGGTCGCGGCGACGCTCGGCCCGCGCCGCCCCGCCAGACAGCGTGCGACGTGCGAGGTCTGCGGCTCGGCGCCAGGGTGCAGCAAGTTCCAGCGCGCGGCTGCCTGGCCGTCGCGCGCGAGCAGGGTAAAGCTCGGGCAGCTCCAGACGTTCGCAGCAATGCCGAAGTCGCGTTCGAGCAGCTCACGCGCGGCGATGACTTCCCGCAACATCGCGCCGGAGCCGAGCAGCTCGACCTCTGCCTCGGGCGCGCTCGAAGGCTCGAGTAAGTACATGCCGCGCAGCACGTCTTCGGCCTGCGCCTGACCGAGGCCCGGATGCGGGTAGCTCTCGTTCAGCAACGTGATGTAGTAAAAGACGTCCTCTTGCTCGTGCAGCATACGCTCTAGGCCTCGCTCCAAGATCAGCGCCACTTCGTGAGCGAAGCTCGGATCGTAGGGAATGCAGTTCGGGATGCCTGCAGCCCACACGTGAGAGTGCCCGTCCTCGTGCTGCAGACCCTCACCGTTCAAAGTGGTACGCCCCGAGGTCGCGCCGAGCAGAAACCCTCGCGCGCGCGAGTCGCCGGCCGCCCACCACAGATCTCCCGTCCGCTGAACTCCGAACATGGAGTAGAAAATGTAGAACGGGACCAGCGGCAAGCCGTGATTGGCGTAGGCAGTGGCGGCAGCGAGCCACGAACACATGGCGCCCGCCTCGTTGATGCCCTCTTGCAAGATTTGGCCGCGCGCGTCTTCGCGGTAGCAAAGGACACTCGCCGCGTCTTCGGAAACGTAGAGCTGACCTTGCGCTGCCCAAATCCCATGCCGACGAAAGAGTGGCTCCATGCCGAAGGTGCGCGCTTCATCGGCAACGATGGGCACCAGGCGGGGACCGAGCGTTTCGTCTTGGAGTAGCTCGGACAGGAGCTGAACGAAGGCTTTGGTGGTCGAGAGCGGCCTTTGGCCAGAGGGTTCGAGCAGGGTTTCGAAAGACTTCGTCTTGGGCACGTCGAACCGCGGGCAGTCTCGCGTGCGTTTGGGCAGCGAGCCGCCGAGCGCTGCGCGCCGCGCGGCCAGGTGACGCATCTCCGGTGTGTCCGAGGGCGGTCGGAGATATTCGAAGTGCTCGAGCTGCGAGCGATCGAGCGCGCTGCCGAGTTCGAAACGCGCCACGAAGCTCTGCAGACTCTCGTCCCCGAGCTTCTTCGCTTGGTGGGCCACGTTGCAGGCCTCGCCGGCCTTGCCCATGCCGAAGCCTTTGATCGTCTTGGCCAGAACTACCGTCGGTTGCCCGCGCTGTTCGACCGCGGCTCGATAGGCGCTGTACACCTTCTGTGGGTCGTGCCCACCCCAAGTGAGCTCGAAGATCTGCTCGTCGGACAAGTCGCTCACCAGCGCGAGCAGCTCCGGGTATTTACCGAAGAACTGCTGGCGGAAGTGGGAGCCGTCCCGCGCTCGGAGCGCTTGGTATTCGCCATCGACACATTCCTCCATGCGCCGGAGCAGCAAGCCGCTGCGGTCGCGCGCAAGTAGAGCGTCCCAAGCGCCGCTCCAGATCACCTTGATCACACGCCAGCCCGCCGCCAGAAATAAGCGCTCGAGCTCCTGAATGATCTTGCCGTTGCCGCGCACCGGTCCGTCGAGTCGCTGCAAATTGCAATTGACGACGAAGATCAAGTTGTCGAGTCGTTCTCGCCCCGCGAAACCCAGTCCGGCCGTCGATTCCGGCTCGTCCATCTCACCGTCGCCGAGAAAGCACCAAACCTTGCGCGGGGACGCGCCGAGCAGTCCCCGGGCCTCGAGATACTTCATCAGGCGCGCTTGGTAGATCGCCTGCATCGCGCCGAGCCCCATCGAGACCGTGGGAAATTGCCAGAACTCTGGCATCAGCCACGGGTGCGGGTAAGACGACAGGCCGCCGCCGCGAGCCTCCTGCCGAAACCGATCGAGCGTCGCCGCGTCGAGCCTGCCTTCGAGAAAAGCGCGCGCGTAGATTCCAGGCGACGAGTGGCCTTGGAAAAAGATCAGATCGCCGCGCGCGTTCGGATAGCCAGCGTGGAAGAAATGATTTAACCCCACTTCGTACAGCGTCGCCGCCGAGGCGAAGCTCGCCACGTGACCCCCGAGACTCGGGTCGTGACGATTGGCTCGTTGCACCATGGCCAGCGCGTTCCAGCGCACGAGTGACTCGATCCGTCGTTCGAGGGTGAAGTCGACGGATTCGCCCGGGTCGAAGCGAGCAGGCAGTGAGTTCAGATACGGTGTGTTGCCGCCAGTGTCGTTGGCTCCGCTGCTGAAACCGCGCAGCTTGCCGAGCTCGAACTGCCGATTCAGTAGGTAATCGGCGCGCCGCGGTCCCTCGTTGAGTAGAACGGCTTCCAACGCTTCGAGCCATTCGCGCGTTTCGATCGGATCTGCGTCATCGCACACGAGCGCTTGATTCATGTCGAACTTCCTCATTGCTGCGCTCGCCACCCGAACGCGCCGAATCACCCAACTCCGCACACCCTGACAGAATCGCCGGCAGATTGACAACGCGAGACAATAGGCAGCAACGCGTGCGTATTGCGGCGTACGTCGTGCGACGCGTGCGTCAGAGCTGGGCGAGGATCAGCGAGCTTGCGTCTACGGTCACTGACGCGCGTCGCGTAGACGCGATCGTCGCCGGCGCGCGAAGGCAGCGCCCAGCACGCTCAGGATCAGTGGCGAGCCGAGCTGTCCGGCAGCAGTGCCGGCGAACGAGCAAGCTCGGACCGCGTCGGCCGGAGGTTTTGCTCGGGGCACTCCGCATGCGGGTGGGGAGAGCGGTCCGACGTTCCCGAATGTGTCGACGGTCGCGACGCTGACATTGTAGGGGGTGCCATTGACGAGCCCCTCGGCGATGCCACGAGTGGCAGGCAGAGACATGCTGCCGCAGCGCAGCTGCCCTAGCGAATCGGCAGCTGCGTCGGCAACCAACTCACTCGAAGCTTGGCATATGCCGTCGGGAACATCGCTGACCGCCGGGGCCTCGCTGACAGCCGCGGCGTTGGGCGGGGGATCGCAGAAGAGCTGAAAACCAGCGATCTCCTGCGAAATATCAGCGCCGTACTCGAAGTCGACCAGAAGCTGGCCGTCACCGCCCGAAGTAAACACGTGCTCGGGTGGCGGCGGCCCCTTGAGTCGATACTGAAACTTCACCATCGCGTAACCGGCGACCATCTCTGAGGCATCGATCAACATCACATACGTGCTCAGGAGCTGCGCGCCGACGGCGCCGCTCACGCCTTCGCACGCCTCATTGCCCGTTGGCGGGGCGCCCGCCTTCGCGCTACTTGCTTTGGTTCGTCCGAAAAGCAAATCTCGGACTCGAAGGTTGATCTCGAAGGTGGTGTCGGGCGGCTGCTCGGCGAACACTTTCCAACACGTGGCAGTCGCCCCACGGCGACTGCTCAGCACGTCGCAGGCAACGCCCGCCCAAACTTCCAACAAAAAGTCCGAGTGCTCGCTGAGCTCGATCGTCATGACGACCGAGTCATCGGCTAGGCAATCCGCGCGGTTGATCTGAGTCGGCTGCAGATTGCCATGTGGCAGCTCACGCCCGACATCGTGAATTGCAATGCTTGGATAGGAGCGCGCCACTGCCGTCGCCGAGAGCACGCCCCCCAGAATTGCCGCACTCAGGCCAAGCCGCCGTTCACCCATACTCGGAACGTACCACACCGCCGCAGCGGGTTTATTCGAGCTCGCCCCAGTCCCGCAGCCAACTCGCGATCGAGACTGGATCGACATCTAGCGGTGGCTGCAATTTGCGCAGGCGACCGCGGCCGTTGTCGCGGTGCTTTTTCACCGTCTCGGGGCTGATGCCCAGCTTCTCCGCGGTGTCTTTGTCTGCATAACCCTGACCTACGCACTTGAAGACTTCGAACTGTTGGGGCGTGAGCACTTCTCGAGGTGCAGGACCGAGCGCCGTTGCCGCGGGCATCAGATTGAAACCAGCTGCGACCGCGAGGATGGTTGCGATCAGGTTGCCGCCGGTCTTGACCGCGTACGCCCAGGCGCCGGCGCGCTGGGCGCCGAGCAGGTACTGCGGCTTGTCTTCGGCACTGAGGATGATGACTTTGACGAGCGGGTATTGGGCGCGGACTTCCAACGTCAGTTGGATGCCGTTTTTTCCCGGCAGGTGAATATCCACCAAGAGGATGTCGACAGGCGTCGCCGCCAAGAGCTCGAGCGCGGCCTCGGCGCTGGCCGCCTCGCCGACGATTTCGATTCTGGATTCGGCCTGAGTGACGACGCGGATCCCCTCGCGCAGGTATGGATGGTCGTCGACGATTGCCAAACGGATCGGCGTCGACGACTGGGGCTCGGATGATGATGTGGTCATGGTTCGACCTCCAATTCTGCGCGGATCTCGGTCCTTCCGGGCCGCGACTCGACGGCAAAGGTTCCGCCCAAATCTTGGACACGATGACGCATGTTCCCGAGGCCCGAGCCCGAGTGGCGTGCGCGTGGATCGAATCCTCGTCCATTGTCGATGACCCGCAATCGGGCTCGTCGCCCTCGCTCGACGAGCTCGAGCTCGATCGTCACCTCACTGGCCTGCGCATATCGCTCGATGTTGACAATCGCCTCTTGCGCCGTGCGAAAGAGAGCGAGGGCCTGCTTGTCGCCGAGCGGCTGTGAACCCAAGCCATCCGAGGTGACGACACGAATGCTCAAGCGTGCCCCCGCCTCTTCGCCGAGCTCGCGCAGCGCAGGCCCCAGACCGAGGCGCAGCGTCGCCGGCAGCAGACCGTGCGCAATGCCGCGCACGTCCGCGATGGTTTCATCCAGACGCCGCAGGGACTTTTCGAACATTTCATCCGCGGTTCGAGGGTTGCCCGCGAGCCGTTCTCTGCCGGCCTCGATGAAAAAGCGTGCCGAGACCAGCATCTGCACGATGCCATCGTGCAGATTACGCGCGACCACCGCGCGCTCGTTCTCTTGCGCGTACACGACGCGCTCGCTCATGGCGCGCAAGCTGCGATCGGCGATGCGCTGCTCGGTCACCGTGAGCATGACTCCTCCCAGAAACACAGCCAAAAGAGCCAGCAACGCCACCCCAGCGAGGCGCCACAGCGTGCCGCGAATGCTGGCCTCGGACGACGCGCGTGCAACCTCGGTGGCTTGTTCCACGTCGTCCAAGTACACGCCGGTTCCGAGCACCCAGCGCCAGGGTTCGAGCAGCGCCACGTAACCGAGCTTCTCGATGGTGCGCCCGCTCGAAGGCTTGAGCCACGAGTAGCGCTGGAAGCCACCGCCCGCCTGCGCGGTTTCGATCAGCGACGGGATCACGCGGCGCCCGTGCGCATCGGTCAGCGACTGCAGGTTCTGTCCCACGAGCTCGGGTTGCCGCGGATGCACCAAGCAATGGCCTTCGAGGTCGTACAGGAAGAAGTAGCCGTCTTCGCCCGCGTTTGCGGCGGCGATGATCGCCTTGACGCGCTCCGGGTCGGGCTTGCTCTCGCTGGGGAAAGTCGCCACGAGCTCACTTTTCAGAAACGCGACTGCGCGCACGAGCTCGGCCTTCTTTTGAGCGAGCATGCTGTCTTCGAGCAGCTGGCGCTGGTGTTCACCGAGGCGCGTCGCCTGCTGCACCAGCTCGACCGCCACGGCGCCCAAAGCCACGACCAGCGTCAAGAAGAACAACGAGACCAGCTTTGCCTTGAGCGTCATGACCCTTCGCGCGCTCCGCCTGCGGCTGCCTGCTGCTCTCCGAGCGCAGCACCATCATGCCTTCGCTGCCGGGCCTCGGTAAATTCCTCTCGCTTCGTAGCTCTCCGTACCTAGAAGTACGTAGCAGCGCGCCCCCCTAGCCGGGTCTTGCGTGGGCCAGGACCGACCGGGCGCGTGGGGTAAAGAACGGCTAGACTCCGGGCACGATGCCGCCCGGCAGCGACACTCCCCACGACGCGCTCGAGACGCTATGCATCCATCAGCTGCATGATACCGAGAGCGTTTCGCTGTACGACGTGCGTTGTCGCCCGCACGGCAAGCAGCGCGGTCCGGAAGAGCAGCCGTTGACGCATCAGATCGTGTTCCCGCGACGGGGCGTATTCCAGTTCGAATCGCGCGGCGAAAAAGTGATCGCGGACGCGACCCGCGTCCTGTTCTTCAATCGCGATCAGGGCTATCACGTCGCGCACCCCGCGGGCACGGGCGACGATTGTACCGTGTTCGCTTTCGATGAGCGGCTGCTCCGAGATGCTCTCGAGCTCGTCGACCCGCGCTGGCTGGATGCCTCGAGCGGACGCGGCGTAGCCACGCTCGCGCAGCCATTTCGCTTCGTTCACGGGTCGAGCGACGAGCCCACCTTCTGGGCGCACGAGCACCTGCGCCGCGTGGTGCACTCTCCTCACGCCGCGCAAATGGCGATCGACGAAGCGGCCGTCGAGTTACTGATGGCGGTCCTGCACAGCGCCTACCGCGAGCGCGGACTCGCGGCGAAGGCCGTGCGGCAGAGCACGCGACTCTCACACCACGAGACCGTGCAACGAACGTGCTTGCTGCTTGCGACCAGCTTCGCCGAGAATGCGTCCTTGGCTGCGCTGGCGCGCGCCGTGCACGCTTCACCTTTTCACCTGGCGCGGCTGTTTCGACGTGAGGCAGGCGTCACCATTCACCAGTACCGGCACCGTTTGCGCCTGCGCGCCGCACTCTCGCGCATCGCCGACGGCGAAGCCGATCTGAGTGCACTTGCGCTCGAACTCGGCTTTTCGAGTCACAGTCACCTGACTGACGCGTTTCGCCTCGCTTTCGGTATGCCACCCGTGGAATGCCGCAAATTGCTCGCCGGCCGGCGCTTCCGCGAAATGAGCAGGATTCTGGAAGTCAGTCCGCGCGCCGGTAGCTAAGTTAGAGCTCGTTGGATGGGCGCAGGCGCTGCCTGCGAGTCCTATTTCAGGAAGGAGAGCTCATGAACCACGGATTGCTCGAAAGCTTGGTCGCGACCGGGCCACACCCGAGCCTCGGCGCACACGCGGACACCTATGGTCGCGTCATCGGTAGCTGGATCGGAGAGCTGAACCGGTTCCAAGATGGAAAGAGCGTTGCCAGCGGTAGCGTCGAAGCGCATTTCGGGTGGGCCTTGGAAGGGCGCGCGGTGGAAGACATTTGGATCACACCCGCGCGGGTGGACCGGGACTCCAACAGCGGTGCCGCCGTCAATTGGTACGGCGCAACGCTGCGCGTGTTCGAACCGGCGACGAGCGCGTGGCACGCAACTTGGACCGATCCGGTGTCCCAGATGCGCATCGAGCTCGTCGGTCGTCGCCAAGGCGACGAGATCGTGCAGATCGGCACCCGCGCGGGCCGTCCGATCCGTTGGACATTCTCCGACATCACGCCCGCAACGTTCACCTGGCGCGGTCACATCCTGAACTTCGATGGCGTGAGCTGGGCGCTAGAGGTCGAAATGAAGTTCCGGCGCACGAAGACATGAGGCAGGACTTTCTTTCGATCAATCCTTGGTCAGCGTGAAATCGTCCACGCTCAGGCTGCCGGTGCTACTTTCCGCGCCGATTTGGCATTGGCCGTTGCTGACGGCAATACCGCTCAACTTGATCTGCGACCACGCGCTCGCGCTGCCGGCGAGCGCGGTGCTCAGATCGGTGCCACCGAAGGATTTGGCCTGCAGGGTGCCTTTACCGGTGCCGCGCGTCCAGACCGTGAGCGTGTAGCTGCCGTTGGGCAGGGCTGTGCGCATTTGGCTCACGGACGCGGCATCCGTGAGCTGCCAAGCGAAGTTGCCGGAGTGGGTCGTGGTGACGTCTGCGCCGGCGCTGGTCTTCCAGCCTGCGGGCGGATTGGTGGCCACGCGATCGGCCTCGAAGCTGGGGTTGAGCGCGTAGTTGTTGTGCGGGCCGACTGCCCAAGTGCCGGTGCTCGCGTCGAGGGACCATTCACTGAGTGACTGCATGCTCGGCACTACGCCATCGAAGGTGAGCGGCAGCCACTGGTTGTAGCCGATGCCGTTGCCGGCAAAATCGCTCCAGCGATCGCCGCCGAATATCACCGTACTCTGGCTGCTGCCTTTCACGGTAATGAACAGCCCTGTTTGCGTGACATGGCTGAAATCCAGATCGGTGTTGCCCATCACGCTCTCGGTCGAGTACGGCCCCAGGATGTTCGTGGCAGAGATACAGTAAGTGTGTGACGCATTCCAGCCGTGCAGATCGGACGAGCAAGCGTAGTAGCGCCCGTTGAACTTGAACATGGCGTTCCCCTCGCGGCCTGCGCCGTTGTAGATGCGGGTGGCTGACTCCGCTGCGAGAAAGTCCGCGGCGCGAAGCGGGACGACGTAGACATTGGCCCGGCCGCTCAGGCTCGAGCACACGATGTAAGCCTGACCGTCGTCGTCGTTGAAGATGGCTTGATCGCCGCAGTTGCCGTTGACCACGTTGCCGATCGTCGCTTGCGTGCCGCTGACGGTGAAGGGGCCATTGGGCGTGTCACTCGTGGCAAAGAACTGCTGAGTATCCGGCGTGCCCAGGTATTGCCCGACGATCACGTACTTCTTCGTCGCAGCGTGGTAGGCCGCACCCACGCGACCAATCCAGGTGCTCGAGCTCATGGTCAGTTTGGCCGCCATGCTGGCGTACGTGAGCGCGTTGCCTTCGAATTTCCAGCGTGCCAGATCCGTGGACGAGTACACGGTGATGGCGACGAAGTTCGTGTTCGAATTCTGGTTCGTGGGGTTCGCCGCGTAGCTCGCAGCGCCCGCATAGTTCACTCCGTACCAATAATACGTGCTGCCCACCGCAAGCACTCCGCCGCCTTGCGAATAGAGGTTGTTCCCGGCCGTGTCTTTCCAAAACACGTCGTTCTGAATCAACGCCGCGCCGCCGTTGCCGGCGCCCGCAGTGGGACTCGCGCCGGCTACGGCCGAAGCGCCAGAGTTGCCGGCGGGTGCGCCCGCGGCGGAGCTCCCCGCCGAGCTCGTTCCGCCAGCGCCATTCGGCGCGCCGCTGCTGGAGTTCGCGCTGGCAGCGTCTCCGGCGTTGCTCGCGGAGCCGCCTAGGCCGCTGGTGCCGCCGCGACCGGCGCTCTCCGAGCTTGCGCCCGCGGCTGCCAACGCGCCGGCACTGCCGTCATGCGAGGCCGCGCTGGGGCTCCCGCCAGACGAGCATGCAGTCGTGATGAGCGCGAGGGCAGGAACGAATCGGCGTGCGGGTCTCATTCTTATCGACGCGATTAGGGGCGACTGCAGCCTATTTGCTGTCACCCAGCGCGCAAAAGTCCAAATTCCCGCCCGCCTAACGCTGCCGGGGGGCGCTACCCCCGCTTTTAGCGGCCGGATTGCTCGCGCGCAGCCAGTTCCCGGCTTTAGAATCGACCCGAAGAGCCGGACCCCATGCGCCCCGCGCGGTACTATTTCCTCTTCATCGCTCTCGGCACGTGTGCCGCGTGCAACGGCGTGGTGGGTCATCACGGGGCGACTGGCGGTATCGGGGGTGCAGCTGAGTCGGGCACAGCCGGAGGTGGTGATGCCAGCGCCGGCATGCTCGACGGCGCTTCGGGCGCGACCCATCGCGGCGGCGCAGCGGCCAGCGGCGGCGCAGCAGCCAGCGGCGGCACACCCGCGATCGAAGGTGCGGGAGCCAGCGCTGCGGCCGGTGAAGCGGGAGCGGGCGGCGCGCCAGACGAGGTCGGACTGTCGTGGCCGATCGACTGTGTTCCCGGTCAGACGTGCACTGGTATCGGCTATCCGGACACGGACAAAGACGGAAAGGCGCATGACTGCGGCGCGCCAGGCTATCCGGGGCATGAAGGAAC
This sequence comes from Polyangiaceae bacterium, assembly GCA_035688655.1. Classification (GTDB taxonomy): domain Bacteria; phylum Myxococcota_A; class Polyangia; order Polyangiales; family Polyangiaceae; genus PMG-095. The sequence goes on from DASSMT010000301.1 coordinate 16,877, forward strand.
GGACATCAGCATCAGCGCTGAGGCGATGGCCGCGGGCACCGCGGTCCGCGCAGCGGCGGATGGTGTGGTCCTGTTCGCGTTCGACGGCAAGTTCGATCAATGCCCGAACGCGAGCGAACCCGACTGCCAAGATCCGCCGAGCCTCGAGCCCGATGCAAAGGTGGGGAACACGGTTTGTACGCCACTCGGTCCGTATTGCGGTACCGGCACCGGCGGCGGGAGCTGCTACTGGTGTTTTGCGGGCGGCAACGTGATCGTCATTCGTCACCAGGGCGTGCCGGGCGTTTTCGCGACCCGCTACGATCATCTCGCGAAGGGCTCGGTGCGCGTTGGTCCCGGCGATCAGGTGAAGCGCGGGCAGCAAATCGCCGATGCCGGTAGCGCCGGTAATTCCACTGGCCCCCATCTCCATTTCGAAGTCTGGGGTACCGGCTTTTATGAGCTCGCCGACCCCTGGGCGGGCCCGTGTGGCCCCAATTACGGGCCGAGCCTGTGGGCGCACGATCCGCCGTGGGCGGGCTGAGGCTGCGCCTTGCCAAGGGCAAGCGAGCCGCGGAATGCCCGAGCCCGCTCGCTGTTGAACGTTTCCGCGAAATGAGCAGCATTCTGGAAGCCGCGCCGCGTGCGAAGACGCAGGGTGGAGTTTGTCGGAACGACGCAGGCACTGCCTGCGATTCGCACTTCGGAAGAGCTGGGACCGAGGTCGAAATCGAATTTCGACGCAACAAAGCCTGAAGGAGCACACCATGTTCGATCATCTCGGTCTGCACGTGAAAGACTTGGCCAAAAGCGCGCACTTTTACGAAGCGGCGCTGGCGCCACTCGGCTACTTCGTGGCTGCGCGCGACGAAGCGAGCGTGAGTTTCGGCCCACCCGGAGCGCCCGCCTTGTATTTGTACCACGGCAAGGGCTCGGCGCGATCGGGCGTACATCTCGCTTTGGCTGCAGGAACTCGACACTCGGTAAAACAATTCCATGCACGGGGACTCGGCGCCGGCGGCAAGGACAATGGCGCGCCCGGAGTTCGCGCCGACTACGCCGACAACTACTTTGCCGCGTTTTTGATCGACCCGGACGGGAACAACATCGAGGCGGTGTGCTTTTCGGAATGACTGCACGCGTGCCGCCTTGCCCCCCCGCACCGGGCTGATTCGCTGTGACGATGAGCATTGCCTGTGGACTCCCCGCAAGGCTGCCGTGCGGCGCGGCTCGGCGGACCGCGGCCCTCCCGGTCAAACGAATCACTCCGCACCGCCGCCGGCCGCTCGTGTTTTCAGGCGGGTCTTATGCTGGAGTTATGTTATGTTATCGTTATGTCAATCAAGCGGATCACGATCAGCGTCCCAAACGCCCTAGCCGGGCGAATCAAGAAGGCTGCTGGCGATCTGCCTGTCTCCGCCTGGGTAACGGAGACCTTGGAAGAGCGCTTGAATGATGCCGAGCTCGAACGCGCCTGGCAAGCGTTCTATCGGGACGTGAGCCCGTCTCGTCGGGACGTGGCGCTCGCCGACGGCATGTTCAAGCGTTTGACGAAGCGCAGTTCCCGGCGCGGCGCCGCGTGAAGGCCAATGTCGGCGTCGTGCTCGATGCGGGAGTGTTCATCGCACTCGAACGCCGCAATCGCGTGCTCGTCGCGCTCGTGAATCGCTTCGTCAAAACAGACACCCCATTGGTCACTTCGGCGGGCGTCGTTGCACAGGTGTGGCGAGGGGGCGCGGAGCGGCAAGCGCCGCTTGCGTATCTCCTGCAGCACACGACAGTTCTGCCCCTCGATTACCCGGTTGCGAAGATTTTGGGCCGTATGCTCGGCGCCAGCGGAAGTGCAGATCCGGTCGATGCACACCTTGCGCTGCTCGCGCGCCAGCGCAATTGGCCGGTGCTCACCTCCGATCCGGATGACCTACTCGCGATCGATCCGACCCTCGTCGTCGAACGCGTCCGAGCCGAATAGTTCGTTTGCTCGCGTTCGACGAGGCTGGCTCTGCCCTCGGCGCTAGCGAGGGCTGGCGTGGCTGCAGTGCCGAGAGTTCGTCGCGGCGCGCAGACCACTTTGCGCGCTCGCGTCAGCAAGCGCGCCCGTTCCCGCGTGGCCGCAAGTCAAAAATTGCCGAGCATCGGGCTTCAGTGAAAAGCCCCTGGCTCGCGGAGCGCGAAGGGCGCGACTTCGGCCAGGAAGCGTTCGCCGTTTTCGAGCACCATCTCATAGCTGCCGTGCATCGAGCCGAAGGGCGTTTTCAGCGGGCAGCCGGAAGTATATTCGAAGCTTTCGCCGTGGCTGAGCGTGGGTTGATGGCCCACGACGCCCGGGCCGCGCACTTGTTCGACCTCACCGGTGGCGTTGGTGATCACCCAATGGCGATTCAAGAGTTGCACGGTGTCGGGCCCTTCGTTGACGATCGTGATCGTGTACAAGAAGAACCACTGGCTTTGGCGCGGGTCGGAGTGCTCGGGCGAATAGCGCGCGTCGACGCGGACGCGGACGCCGCGGGTCACAGCTTCGGAGGTGGACACGCCCGCAATATAGCGGGAGACGGCCCGTGACGGTCAGCTGAACGTCGGAGCGTCAGTCGCTTTCGGATTTGAGCGGGAAGGTTGCGGCAAATTGTGCGAGCGCCGCGCTGAGCAGGGTGTGGCGCCAGCCTTCTAGGGCATCGCCCAGCTGGCTCGTGCCGTGGCTGGAAATGTGACTGCGCAAGCCCTTCAAGATGCGCGAGGGCAGCGCGAGCTCGGGCGCGATCGCGAGTGACGCGCACACCTCCGCGCGGGCGGCCGCGAGCCAGCCGTCCAGGCGCAGGTCTTGTTTGGTGGCGTAAGCGGGCGGATCGATCGGGACGAAGCCAGTGCCGTCTGCGGCCTGTGCTGCGCGTGTCAGCCCGGTGACCAGGTTCTGTGCGAGCTCGCGCGACCACGAGCGAGGAACGCCCTTGATTCGCCAAAGATCGTCGACCGTGTGAGGCAAACGACCGGCCAAAGAGAGCAGGGTTTTGTTTTCCGGCGCCTGCTCACGTTCGCGTTCGGGCAGAGCGTTGAACCATTGGATCAAGTAGCGGAGCGCCGCCTGTCCGCGATGATCGAGCTGCCATGCGTTGCGAAACGCTTCGAGCGCGAGCACGCTGGGCGGCGGGTCTTCGGTCCAGATGTTTTCGGCCGAGACGATCGGCACCAATTCCAGGCGACCGAGCGTGGCCAAGCGCTTGGCCAGGAATGCATGCAGCTCGGGTAAGTGTTCGACGTCTGCGGCGGCATAGGCGAGCTGCGAGGCGGGCAGCGGGCGACGCACCCAATCGTCGGCTTGGTGCGCTTTGGTCCCGCGCAAACCGAGCGCGCGAAATTGGGCATACGCCAGCGACACGCTGTGTTCGACCGTGCTCAGGGCCCAGGCGATCTGCGTGTCGAACACGCGGGGTCGAGTGTGCAGATCGAGCCGCTCACCGAGCAGCATCACGTCTTGTTGGCCGGCATGGAGCACCCACGGGGCGCCGCTTTGGAAAGCGGCTGCGAGCGGGGTGAGATCGCGGAGCGCGATCGCGTCGACCAAGAAGATCTGGCGTCCGTCCGAGACTTGCAGCAAGCACAGTTCGACGCCGGAGCGGTTCGACTCGAACTCGGTGTCCAGGAACAGAATTTCGGCGCCGCGCAGCGTTTGGCTCAGCTGCGAAAGCTCGCTCTCCGTAGCGATCAGTTTCACGACCTTCTCCTTACAGGATTTCGCTGTCGTTCCGTTCGTTTGATCCTCTCGACGCATCGCGGCAATCGATCCGTTCTGCGGGGCTCCCGTTTTCGCCCAGCTCGTGGTTAGAATGCGCCCCCGCCGGTCGGCCGCTCGACCAGTGGGCCAGCCCGAACAGACAACCCGAAACCAACCCGAGCGAACGCACCCTTTGGCAGCCTGTTACTTCGACGTCGACGGAACGCTGGTGAGAACCAATCTGGTTCATCCAACGCTCTACTATTTGGTCAACCAAGGCACGCCGCTGCAAACCGCGAAACGGCTCGGGCGCGCTTTGCTCGGCGCGCCGCGCATGGCGCTCGCCGAGATGGTCGATCGCCGCACGTTCAACGAGCTGCTCTTCGCGAGCTATGCCGGCATGAGCGAAGATCGCATGGTGCTGCTCGCGGAAGACACCTTCGAAAATGTGCTTCGTCCTTCGCTCTATCCGGCGGCCAAGGGCTTGATCGAGAAGAGCCGCGCCGCAGGTCACGATGTCGTGCTCGTTTCAGGCGCGCTCGAAGTCGTGCTCGAGAAGGCCGCGCGCTACCTCGGCGCGCAAGAGGTGATCGGCAACCGCTTGGAGATGAAGGCGGGCATCGCTACCGGTAAATTGCTGAAGCCGGTCGTCGCCGGTCCCGAGAAGGCGCGCTTGATCCGCGAGCATGCCAAGAGCAAAGGCTATGATTTGGCTGAATGCTTCGCATTCAGCGACAGCTACTCCGATGTCCCCATGTTGAGCGTGGTGGGCCACCCCGCCGCTGTGAACCCCGATAAACGCTTGGCGCTCTTGGCCAAGGCCTATAGCTGGCCCAGCTTCGATCTGAACCATCCGCAATGAATCATCCCTGTCTCGTCACATTGGAGCGCGAGAGCGCTCCGCGCGTTTTGTTCGCCGGCGATCGTCTGGTGGAAGTCGATTTGCCTCCGGGCACGCGTTGCATTTACCCGAAGCCCCCGGCCGAAGGTTTGAAAGATCCGGACGCCGCGATCCGCTACGCGATCAATCACCCGCTCGGTTGTGAACCGCTGTACGCGAAGCTTCGCCCCGGAATGAAGGTGACGATCGCCATCGACGACATCTCGGTGCCTTTGCCGCCCATGAAGCGCCCAGACGTGCGCGAGCGCGTGCTCACGATCGTGCTCGCATTGCTGGCAGACCATGGAGTCGACGACGTAGAGCTGATCGTGGCGACCGGTATTCACCGGCGCATGAAGCCGAGCGAAATTCGGCACATCGTGGGCGACAAGATCTTCGACGCCTACTACCCGGATCGGCTGTACAACCACGACGCCGAGGACAAGCACAACCTGGTCGAGATCGGCACGACCCGCCACGGCGACGTGCTCGAGCTGAATCGCCGCGCCGCCGAGAGCGATTTGCTGATCTACGTGAACCTGAACTTCGTGGCCATGAACGGTGGTCACAAGTCGGTGGCGGTGGGTCTATGCAGCTACAAGAGCCTGCGCCCGCACCACAACCCGCGCACGATCGCTGCTTCGGACAGCTACATGGATCCGAAGCGTTCGCAGCTCGCCAGCGACATCGAGCTGATGGGCCGGCTGGCACACAAGCACCTGAACATCTTCACGATCGAGAGCACGGTCAACAACCGCATGTTCGACCGCTCGCTCGAGTTCTTGACCAAGAACGAAGACGACCTGACCGGCAGCGAGCGCATGAAGCTGAAGGCGCTGGTCATGGCCACGAGCAAGCTGCCGCAGGGCGCTCGCCAGGCGATCTTCGACAAGTTTCCCGCGCCTTACGAGGTGACGGGCGTGGTCGCTGGCGCGACCGACGCGGTGCACGAGCAGACGATCGCCCGTAATTTCGACCAGTATTGCGTGCCGATCGAGGGTCAGGCGGACGTGCTGGTGACCGGTATCCCGTACATCAGCCCGTACAACGTGCACGCGTTCTTGAACCCGCTCTTGGTGCAGGTGCTCGCGCAAGGTTACCTGTTCAACATGTATCGTAACGCGCCGCTGGTGAAGAAAGGCGGCACGCTGATCATCACCCATCCATGCACGGACAAGTTCGACTACGAGCAGCACGCGCCGTACATCGATTTCGTGCACCGGCTACTGCCAGAGACGCGCGATTCCGAGACGCTGCGCAATCGCTACGAACAGAAGTTCGCCCAAGATCCGGCGTTCATTCAGATGTTCCGCACCGGCTACGCGTACCATCCCGCGCATCCGTTCTTCATGTGGTACTGGGGCGAGAACGGTCGCCAGCACCTGGGCCGCGTGATCGTCGTCGGCGCGGACAACGAGTACATTCCCAAGCTCTTGGGCTGGGAAACCGCGCCCAGTATGGAAGATGCGCTGTACCGCGCCAAGGGTGGCGAGCTGCGTTCGCTCGACGTCACGCTGCTCAAGGTTCCGCCCATCGTCATGGGTGACATGCGCTTGCCCGCGGGCAGCAACGGAGGGGCGTAGTGACCAGCGGCTCGACACGCCCCGGGACGGCGGAAGGGCTGGTTCGACACCAGAACGGCTCGACGCCCAAGCTCGATTTGGCCCGCATGTTCCGCGGCCGGCGCTTGGTCGTGGTCGGCGGCACCGGCTTTTTGGGCAAGGTTTGGTGGGCATTTTTGCTGTCCCGCTTCCCGGAGGTGGAACGCATTTATCTGGTGATGCGGCCCAAGGGTGGGGCCAGCGCCGAACAGCGCTATCTGAAGGACATCGAACCGAGCGCCGTGCTCGACCCCTTGCGCACCCAATACGGGAGCGGCTTCACCGCCTTCATTCGCGGCAAAGTCACGGTCGTCGCGGGCGACGTGGTGCAGCCCTTTTGCGGCATCTCTGCGGAGATGCGCGAAGAGCTGCACGGCAACATCGACGCGGTGGTCAACGTGGCCGGGGTCGTCGATTTCGATCCGCCGCTCGACGAGGCGCTCGAGGTGAACGCATTCGGTGTGCAGAATTTGGTCGCGCTGGCGCGCGATTTGGGCGGAGTGCCGCTCTTGCACACCAGCACGTGCTACGTGGCCGGCAGCCAAACCGGCCATGTACCGGAGATCGATCCGCGTGAGTTTCCATTTCCGCGCGCGCACGAGCTCGACCGCTCGCATTGGGATCCGGATCGCGAGATCGCCGAATGCCTGGATGTGATCGAGCAAGCGCGCCACCGCGCGAGCGATGCCTTCCGGCAAAGCCGCTTCTTGGACGAGGCCAAGAAGAATTTGCTCGAGCGCCACGAGCCCGCTCGCGGTTCCGTGCTGGAGGCGGAGGTGCGCCGTGTGAAGCGCAAGTTCATCGAGGCCCGCTTGGCCGAAATGGGCATGGAACGCGCGCAATTTTGGGGTTTCCCCAACACGTACACTTACACCAAGGCGATCGGCGAGCAGATCGCGGCGAGCTCCGGTTTGCCGTTCACCATCGTGCGTCCCGCCGTGGTCGAATCGACCTCGCATTTCCCATTTCCCGGTTGGAACGAGGGCATCAACACCAGCGCGCCCTTGATCTTCATCGTGCGCCAGGGTGGCCTGCAGATCCCGGGCTCCGACAACTACTTGGACGTCATCCCGTGCGACATGGTCGCGGCTGGCCTGACGCTCGCTTTGGGTGAGCTGCTCGAGGGCACGGCCAAGCCGGTGTACCAACTCGGTTCGACCGACTCCAACCCCTGCACGATGCGCCGATTCTTCGAGCTGAGCGGCCTGTACAAGCGTCGCTACTTCCAAAAGACCGGCAAGGGAGGACCGCTGCTCTCGTTCTTGCAGTCGCACTACGAGGGCGCGCTGCTGTCGAAGAATCAGTTCGAGCAGTACGGCCCGAACGTGATCGCCAAGCACGGGAAATCGTTGTCGCAGCTATTGCGCAAGGCCGCGGTGGGTCCGGCCGCGCCGCTCTTGAAGCCCGCCGCGAAAGCGGTGTTCGAGTTCTCCGAGCAGCAGCGCAAGGTGGGCAACGTGCTCAGCGTGTTTCTGCCGTTTACCAGCCAATTTCATTATATCTTTGGCTGCGACAACACGCGCGCGGCGCACGCGCGCTTGTCCGAGGGCGAGCGCGCGTTGGTCGATTGGTCACCGGAGAGCATCGATTGGCGCTCCTGGTTTTTGGACGTGCACGTGCCGGGGCTGGAGCGCTTCGTGTTCCCGCAGATCGAAGAGCGCTTGCGCCGGCCCAAGAAGGCACCCGAGCGGCACGAGACGCTGCCTGCGCTGCTCGACGAAATGGCGGAGCGCTTCGAGCTTGGCGTGGCTTTGCAGCGCACGGAGAAGGACGGGCTCAGTCGGCTTTCGTTCCGGCAATGGCGCGAGCGTTCCGCGGCCTGCGCTGCGCGTCTGGTCGAAGCCGGCGTGCGTCCGGGGGATCGCGTGCTGCTGTCGGCGCAGAATCATCCGGCCTGGCCGATCACATTTTTCGGCATCCTGATGGCAGGCGCGACGGTCGTCCCGCTGGATCCCAACATCGACCTTTCTGCGGCCGAAAACTTGCGCGAAGCCTCCGGCGCGCGCGTGTTCATCGCCGACGCGCAGGTGAAGGAGCGCCTTTCCGCGTTGTCCAACCGTCTGGCTTTCTGTGATTTGCTGGCCATGGCCGAAACCGGCTCGATTGGCCTGGGCGTTGCCGCCGAACCCGACGACGTCGCGGTGCTCATCTACACCAGTGGCACTACGGGTAAGCCCAAGGGCGTTCAGCTCACGCACAAGAACCTGACCTCGCTGATCGCGTCGCTTTCGCCGCTCTTCCCGCTCGGTCGCGGCGACCGCGTGCTCAGTGTGTTGCCACTGCATCACACCTTCGAGCTGACCTGCGGCATGTTGCTGCCGCTGTCGCGTGGTTCGCGCATCGTTTACCTCGACGAACTGAACGCCGAACGCCTGGTCAACGGCCTGCAGATGGGCAAAATCACCGCCCTGATCGGCGTGCCCGCGCTGTGGGAAATGCTCGAACGGCGGATCGTGGCGCGCATCGCCGAGCACGGCGCGCTCGCTTCACACGTGTTCGAGTTCGCGATCGAGCTCAACCGCTCGCTCGGTAAAAACCTGGGTGTCGACACGGGCAAATTGTTGTTCGGTCCGGTCCATCAGGGCCTCGGCGGGCACCTCAAGTTCTTGGTCAGCGGCGGAGCGGCGCTGCCCCAGAGTACGCACCACTTGTTCGCCGGGCTCGGCTTGCACTTGGCGGAGGGCTACGGACTGACGGAGGCTGCGCCGGTGCTGAGCGTCGCGCCCGGTGGACCGCGCGCGAAAGCCGGCCACGTGGGCAAAGCCATCCCGGGCGTGGAGCTCAAGATCGACTCACCCAACACCGAGGGCGTGGGCGAAGTGTGGGCACGCGGCCCGAACGTGATGCTCGGCTATGCCGATGACCCGGAAGCCACCAGCAGCGTCATGAGCGACGGTTGGCTGCGCACGGGCGATCTGGGCAAGCTCGATCGCAAGGGGCAACTCACGTTGGTCGGCCGCGCGAAAGACGTGGTGGTCGCTTCCAGCGGCGAGAACGTCTACCCCGACGACGTCGAAGCGCGCATCGGCAAGCTCGAACACGTGCACGAGCTCACGGTGCTCGGCGTGCCCGACGGACGCGGTGGCGAGCGCCTGGCCTGCGTGCTCGTTCCGGAAACTGGCGACGAGCTGCCGCGCGCCACGCGGCACGAACGCGCACGCGCCGCGCTCGACGCCAAAGTCTCGAACCTGCCGCAAGTGCAGCGTCCGGCGCTGGTCCTGGTGTTCGACGCTCGCCTACCGCGCACCGCGAGCCTGAAGGTGAAGCGCGGTGAGGTGCGCCGTTTGATCGAACGCACGCTGGCTGCGGCCGAGGCTCCGGCGAGCTCGCGAAGTGCCTCGCGCGATGGCGCGGCGCTGCTCGTGCGCAACGCCATTTCTACCATCGCACGCCGCGATCCGGTCTCGATTCGTCCGGAGCTGACGCTGCGCGGTGATTTGGGCTTCGATTCCTTGATGCTGCTGGAGTTGCTGGTCGCCCTCGAGACGCAAGTGGGGCACTCGCTCGATGCGGAGCGCCTGGCCGCCGTCAACTCGGTCGCCGAAGTCGAGGTCGTGGTGCGCGAGACGCGCGACGGACGCAAGCTCGCCGGTACGAGTCAGATCGAAGACGCGGAGCGCAAGCCACTCGAGATCCCGCCGGTGCTGCGCGAAGCCGCGATGCACTGGATGGGCCGCGCGCAGATGGGCTTTTACGACAAGGTGCTGCGCACCAAGGTCACTGGCCGCGCATTCATTCCGCACAATCGCAGCACGATCGTGGCCGCCAACCATGCCAGTCACCTGGACATGGGCCTCGTGAAATACGCGCTGGATGGCTACGGCCAGGACTTGGTGTCGCTGGCGGCGCAAGACTACTTCTTCGAAGGCAACCGCTTTCGCAAGGCGTACTTCGAGAACTTCACGAACCTCGTGCCGATGACGCGCAATGGCTCCTTGCGTCAGGCCTTGCGTCAAGCAGGGGAGCTGCTGGAGCGAGGCAAAACCGTGCTGATCTTTCCGGAGGGCACGCGCAGCGCCGACGGTCAGATTCACGAGTTCAAAGCCTCGCTCGGGCATCTCGCGCTGCACCACGACAAGGACATCTTGCCGGTGTGGCTCGGCGGGACGCACGCCGCGTTGCCCAAGGGCAGCAGCGTGCCCCGGCAACGGGAGGTCGAAGCTCGCATCGGCTTGCCGCTGCTCGTCGCCGACCTCAAGCGCTTGACTCATGGTTTGCCGATGAGCGAGGCCTCGCGCATCGTTGCCAAGCTGGCCGAGCGCGCGGTCACCGAGCTGTCCAAGGGCAGCGTGCTGGATCTGAAGACGCTCGCGCCGAAAGACGTGCTTTCTACGCCGCCGTTGCTGGAAGATCGCACCCTTGCGCCAGTCTTCCACGAGCTGAAGACGCGCTTCGTCGCCGGCAGCGTGGAGAAACCGGTCAGCTTCTATTTCTCACTCGGCGATACCGAGCGCTGGAGCGTACGTATCACGCAAGACAGCTGCGAGGTGATCGCTGGCAAGGTCGAGAGTCCGGCCGATTGCGTGCTCAAGACCAGCCCGCAGATGTTTACCCGCATCGTGCGCGAAAAATACACGCCCTCTCCTGCAGAGTTCGTGGCTGGCGCGGTGAAGTCGAACAACATTCAGCTCTTGTTCACGTTCCAGAAGGCCTTCCAACTGCAAGGGACCGGAAATTGAAGCGACTGTGGGTTGGTGGTGCCACTGGTTTCCTCGGCACACATCTGGTTTCCGTACTGAAAGAGCAGGGCCATGAGCTCGTGCTCGCTTCGCGCTCGGGCGGTGAGGTCGAAGGGCTGCCAGTGCAGACCGTGGACGTGCTCGACGCCGCTGCCGTAGCGGAGAGCGCGCGCGGCTGTGACGGCGCATTTCTGGCGACCGGCAAGGTGTCGCGCGATCGCAGCGCGGGGGAAGAGCTGCACCGTGCGCACGTTTTGGGCACGCGCGGCGCGCTCGCCGGCTTGCAGCGCGCGGGAGTGTCTCGCGTGGTCGTGGCCAGCACCAGCGGTACCGTGGCCGTCAGCAGCAACTCCGCGAACATCGCGGACGAGAGCGCGCAGGTGCCGCTCGAGCTCGTGGCGATGTGGCCCTATTACCGAACCAAGCTGTACGCCGAGCGCGAAGCGCTGGAGGCGAACTCGGCCGAGTTCGAGGTGATCTTGGTGAACCCCAGCCTGCTACTCGGCCCGGGTGACGTGCGTGAATCCTCGACCGGCGACGTGCGGCGCTTTCTCGAACGTGCCATCCCGGCAATCCCCGGCGGGGGCATCGCTTTCGTGGACGTGCGCGACGCCGCGCGCGGCATGTGGCTCGCGTTCGAGCGTGGGCGCGCCGGCGAACGCTACATCCTGAACGCCAAGAACATGACTCTGGCGGCGTTTTTCCAGCGCCTGGAGCGCATCACCGGGGTCAAGGCGCCCGCGCTGCACATGCCGCGCTCGCGCCCCTTGGCGATCGGGATCAATCGCCTATTTTCCAAAGCGCTCCGTGCGATCGGTGGGCAGCCGCCGGTCGACGAGGTGAGCGTGGAGATGGCGCAGTACTACTGGTATTGCAGCGCCGCCAAAGCCGAGCGTGAGCTCGGCTTCACCGCGCGCGATCCGGGCGAAACGCTGCGCGAAACCGTGGCCGATCTGATCGAGCGCAAAGTCGCGTTCCCGAAGCGCTCGAGCACCGTGTCCGAGTTCGCGTGATCAGCCGCTAAACAAGCGGTAAACGCTGTTATTCCCGAAGGCCGGCCGGGCTTTACAGGCTGCGCTTCGATGCTTACCTAAACCCGCGTGGCCGGCGAGTGCCGTGCCGCAGTCGCTGGAGGAAGGTTCGTGTTCAAGCGTATCGCGTTGCTCGTGCTCACCAATCTCGCCGTCATGGCCGCGATCACCGTCGTGATCAACGTGCTGAACGCGCTGGGCGTATTCGGCCACAGTGATTTCCTGCGGAATTACGGGCCGCTGGTCGTGATGTCCGGCATCGTCGGCTTCGGCGGCTCTTTCATCTCGTTGCTCGCCTCCAAATGGATCGCCAAGTGGACCACCGGTGCCCAGGTCATCACTCAGCCGCGCACCTCGGACGAGGCCTGGCTCCTACAAACCGTTCAGCGCTTGGCCGAGCGCGCCGGCGTCGCCACCCCGGAGGTCGCAATCTACGACTCGCCGGAGCTGAATGCGTTCGCCACTGGCGCAACGCGCAACAGCTCCTTGGTCGCGGTCAGCTCCGGCTTGCTCACGCGTATGAACCGCTCCGAGGTCGAGGCGGTCGTCGGGCACGAGCTGAGCCACGTAGCCAACGGTGACATGGTGACTTTGACCTTGCTGCAGGGCGTGCTGAACACCTTCGTGTTCTTCTTTTCGCACGTGCTCGGGCGTTTGATCGACGGTGCGCTTCGCGGTGACCGGGACGAAGAGCGGCGCGGCGTCGGCATCGGGCAGTATTTGGCTACGATGGTGGCGCAGCTCGTGCTCGGGTTCCTGGCCGCGCTGATCATCAATGCCTTCAGCCGCTGGCGTGAATTCCGCGCGGATCGCGGCGGCGCAAACCTCGCGGGACGCGCCAAGATGATCGGCGCCTTGCGCCGGCTGGGGGCCGAAGAGCAAACGGCCTTGCCGGAATCGCTGGCCGCGTTCGGCATCAACGGCGGCGGCCTGATTGGCCTGTTGCGCTCGCATCCGCCGATTGAACAGCGGATCCAAGCGCTACAAGCCGAGAGCTACGGGGCGAGCCTCAACGCTTCCGTTTGAGCGTGCTGCCCGGGCCGCTCGTCGGAGCGGCCTTGGCTTGCGCCGCCGCGCCGAGTTTGTCGCGCATCAAATCACCGAGGCTGCCAAAGCCGACCTTCTCGGGCGGCTTCTTCTTGGCGCTCGCTTCCGGCTTGGCCGAGGCCTCTGGCGTGGGTTCGGCCGCGGAGCTTTCGCTGAGCCCAGCAGCAAAGTCGCGGAAATTCTGCTCTTCTTCCACGCGGGCCACGCGCGTGGCGCTGAAGCGCAATTTGCCTTGGGCGTTGGCGTCCAGCAGCACGACCGGTAGCTCTTTGCCGACGCCGAACAGCTTGCGGTGATCGGAGCCGGGCGGCAGCGGCAGCTCGCGCAGCGGGATCAAGCCGTCGCCGCGTGCGGTCGTCACGAACACGCCGAACTTCTCGACGCGCGTGATCTTGGCGCTGAGCACCTCGTTGCCGGTGGGTGCGTCGCCTGCGGGTGCTGCTTGACCCAGCGCCTTGCACAGCGAGCCCTCGAAGCGCGGCTCGACCACGCTCACGCGCAAACGATCGCCGACCGCGACCCTGACCTTGCCTTTTTCGTCCAGCAAGTCCGCGCGTGGGATACGCCCGTCACTCGGCATCCCGACGTCGATGAACACGTACTCACCCGCGATCTGCATCACGGTGGCGTCGATGACCTCACCCTTGTTGAGGCGGCGTCGAGCGCGATCGCTCCCGCCTGCGGTTGTCATCAAAGACGCAAAACTGTCGGTCGCCATGGGCGGCAGTCTGCCATCGCCCGGAGATTGTACAACCCTCGGGTAACACCCCCGTTTCGAAAGCCCGAAAGGGCGCTTTTCGACGAGAACCCGTGAGACCAGGCTGGAATTTTCGCTGCTTTCCGCCTTTGCCCGTGAGCAGGAGAGGGGGCGCTCGCGCTCCGGCATCGCAGCTCGTTGTTGCGCGCAGTTCCTCTCCCTTGGCGCTCACGGAGCGCGTTGCGGCCCGACCCTAGAAGCCGATCGTCGCCGAAAGCGCCGGATTGAGCAGGTAGTGTGCACCGCGATCACCGATGAACGCGAGGTAGTTGCGCGCCTCTGCATCGATGATCAACCAGTCGTTCTTGTACAGCTCGACTCCGACCGTCGCGCCCAGCAGCGCTTGGTTGTCCTGAGCCAAGCGCGCGTAGCCGACGCGCCAACCCAAGTACGGATTCAAGAAGCGCCGCTCACCCCCTCCCAAGCGCTCCGAGTACAGCTCACCGCCGAGCGTCGCCAAGATTGCATCCGGCCCGTGCGCGTCCGAGCCCGGGTGCTCGAAGAAGTCCACATCCAAGCTGATGGCGCGCGAAAAGCGCAGCGAAAGGCCGCCACCCACGTAGCCGTGGCCTGCTGCCTGACCGAAATCGATCAAGCTGGGTAGCCGCAGCCCCGGATAGAACTTTGCTTGCGGCTCGGGTTTGGGCTCCGCAATCTGGGGCGCCTCCTCGCGCAGGGCCACGTGCAAGGTCGCCCGCGCCGCACGATCCGAAAGCCAGCGCAGGTTGCCCTTCACTTGCTCGATCTCGGCTCGCAGCCGCCCGAGCTCCGCCTCGATGCGCAGGATCTCCTCGACCTTCGTCGCGTGCGTCAGGATCTCCTCGTACCGATGCAGCGTCAGCTCCAAGCTCGAAAGTCGCAGCTGCGCATCGAAGAACTCTTTGCCGATGTCTTTGGCCTCCACGCTCTGCGAAAGCACGCTTCCGACCTGTTCCAGCTCGTCGAGCACGCTCTGTGCCTTGCCGCTCGGCACGCGTAACGTCACCTGCGCGCTGCCATACGCCGATGCACTGTCGACACGTTCCTCCGTGACGACGCCGCCGGCCCGCTTCGTCAGCTCACGCAGCGCGCGCAACGCCGACTTCAGCTTTGGCACTTGCAAGCTCACGCTGCCTTCGATGTCGAGCATCTCACGACTCGGCTCGGCAGCAGCGGCGACCGCGCTCACCCCGGCACTCGGTGCAGGTCCCGCTCCAGGCATGTCCAGCGCGGGCTTCGCTTCCACCGCGGCACTCGTCGCTGGTACGGCTTCTGGCGCTGGAGGCGACGGCGCCGGCGCATTCATCGCGGGCGTTGCTTCGGCCAGCGCGGCAGCGTTCGGCGCCGACATGGGCTCCTTCATCGCCGCTGCGCAGCCATTCAGCGCAAAGGTGGCAGAGACGGAAAGTACAAATCCTAAACCTGGAAATCGACGGCGCATTGCCGAGGTAACGCGACTCCGGCCGAGGGCCTTACAGCTTGCGGTTCGAGTCGGCTCGTATCGCAATGGCCATCGGTCATCGGGCCCATCGCCCTGAACCACGAGATCAGGGCGACGGCCGAGCGGGTTCTCGGGGGGCGAAGTTCAGTAAATCCAAATCGACGACACGATGTCGTTGATGTTGGATTGCACGCCGTTCACGGTCACGTTCGTGAAGTTGGGCGTGTTGGCATTGAACCACCATTGTGGGTTGTTCGGCGTGAAGTAGATATTGTCGCGGTCATAGACGATCACCGAGAAGCCGCTCGAGACTTTGATCGAGGAAATGGCCGTGTCGGTGCTGCTGCCTTCGGCCAGGGAGATGCCGGCCGCCCGCAGTTGAGCAAGCGTGTACGTGCCACGGGTGAGCGTCACGGCGTAGCCGCCGTAGTCGACGTCCGCGAAGAACGTGACTCCGGCTTCGGGGATCGGATGGCTCGGATTGTACTCGTTCCAAAGTTGGACGATGGTTCTGCCGGTCAGCGTCCGCCACAAGTCGTCCGTGTAGGTCTGCGAATTGCGGGTCAGGTCATCGAGCAGCGTGGCGCGCTTGGTGCGCTCGACCCACTTGATGAACGCGCCGGTCTCCCAATAACCAGCCGTGTAGTTGACCGACAAGTTCAGCGGGCTGGGCCAACCGTTGGCCGCGTTGTTGCGCCCGTAAGTGGCTCGCGCGTAGTCGGCCTGGCCCTCGATCAGCCAGCCGGGGAACTTGAATCCGGACTGAACGACGTGTGTTTCTTCGTGTACGACCACGTCCCAGTCTTGGGGATGATCGATGATGTACTGGCTGTTGAACGTGATCTCGTCGTTGGCCGTGCCCGCCAACAGGTTTTCGCCGGGATTCGGCAGTCGAAAGACGAACTTGACGGTCTTGGCGGCGTTCACGTTCCAGCGCGTGACCAACTTGGGATAGGTGAGAAAGAACGTATCAGTGAGGTTCTTGATCGCGCTGGCAGCGAGCCGCGGATCGCGATTGTCGACGATCAACGTGTACTTGCCGTCGCTCGAGGTGAGCGTGGTCACGAGCGCAGACGAAGCAGTCCCCATAGCCTCTTCACTGGCGACGTCTTCCACCGATGCGGAGCACGCGCTGCCGAGCGCCGCGGTTGCGATGAGCGCTGCGTAGCTCGCGAATTTCGAAACCGTGCGCGCCGCGATCGGTGTTCCTGCAGTTTGACAATGGTGCATTCGATTCCCTCTTCTTCTTGATGCGAGTGATGGACGTCGAGTGAGCCCGCGCGTTTCGGAAGGACCGTCGACGCGGGCGGACGACGTTCGTCGTCACCCTCTGTCCGTGCCCGCTATCAATGCGATGGCGCGCGAAAAGGTTCGGGCAGCAAACGTCTCAAGGCGCCGGCTTCATGCCATACGTCACGAGCTCACCGGGGCTGTAGCGCGCTACGTTGGGGTGCCGGTTGTCCGGGGCGCCCATCCAAGTCATGTACCAAGCGCCCCTGAAGCGAGCAGCCGATATCGCGATCTGCGCGAGTTCCCCTTCGAACCGGTGGGTGCGCACGAGTTGCGAAAAGTCACCATCGATGACCGAGGCGATTTTGATGCGCTGGCGATCGTCGTAGTCGGTGATGTCCGAAAAGAGTAGCGAAAGATCGGGTTGATTCCCGCTTTCGTCGCCGAACGAGAGCAGCGCTGGATGCCGGGTCAAAACCGGAAGCAAGGTCGGTGCACTGAAGTGCAGGCCGTCGTCCGCGGACACATACACGTGCATGTATCCGTATGCTTCGGGCGACATCAAGTACAGCTTGCCGCCCGCATAGGCGAGCGCCGGAGTCTCGTACGACGAGTAGCCGACGGGGATGATCGTGGAGGTGTCGAACGAAAGGCCGTCCGAGCTCGATAGGACGAAGATCCTATTTTCGTCATGAAATGCCAAAAATAGTCGGTGATTGCCATAAACGAGCGCTGGCGCGCTGATCGCGTCGTAGGCAAGCGGTCCCGGCGTGGCGCTCGCGATCTTGCTCTTCGTGAAGTCGTAGTGCTCGAACCAATCCGTGGACATCGCAACCCTGACCGGTCTTCCGGGTGGCGCATTGGACGTCCACGCCAGGTACACGCGGGTTCCATCCGTCGCCAGCGCCGGTTCGGCAGCAAACAGCGGGTCGGCAATCGTTCTGTAATTCCCGAAGTGAAAGCCGTCCGTCGATCGGGTCAACTCGAATGCGGCCATCTCGGGCAGGGCTACCGTCCAGGCGAGCAGCAAAGAGTCGTCGCCCAAGGCAGTGAGCGCCGGCGTGGCGCTGACGTCTTTGTCCCAAAACGTCACCTTGCTGCCGATTCCGTCCGCCGTGCCCATGAAGACACGTCCGCCGCTGACCGTCGGCGTTGCGCCCGGCGCGAGCGGACCGAGCCGTGTGCCAGCATTCTCCGTGCTCCAGGCCAAAGTCAGATCCTCGGCGTCGAAAGCGCGCAGGATGCCGTCGGGGTTTCGGATGCTGTCGGTGGTGTAGGGGTGGGCCGCCCAGACGATGCCGCTGCCGCTGTCACTGCCATGAGACGAGACACTGAGGTGTGCGGCGCTCGCGAGGGTATGCCTGTCGGCGTCATCGGAGTCCCCTGGGGGGCTGGACGCAAGCGGCTTGCACGAGCTGTCGTAGCTTGCAGCGTTGCACACGAAACGCTGCGTGCCTGGATCGAACTCGAAGGAGCGCAGCAAATCACCCGGCGCCCAGGCAAAGAGCCGAGGCTTCGGCGCCTGCCCCGAACCCGGCCAGAAAACGGGTGAGCTCGGTGCTGCGGAGCAAGCTTGCCCCGAATCACAGGCAAGCGAGGCTCGAAACTTCTGCACGAGCGACGGCGGATCTTCGCTCCCGCCGGCCCCGCGGGTAAAAAGGTACAAGGAACGTTGCCCGGCGAGCACGAGCTCGTTCGAATTGGGGATCAAGAGCGGCCCGCTGCTGCCGAACTCGCTGCTCGGACAATTGACTGCGGACGTGCAGCTGAGCAGTTCCTGCACGGTGCTGCCCGTTGCGCCTCGCAGTGCGAGCACGCGCGAGCCGAGCACGGGGGCATTGCTCGCGGCCACGTAGCCCGGATTGGTCGCGAAATAGAGGGAGCTCGTGTTGTCTGCCGCGGGTCCCTGACCGCTCATCGTCACCCCCGAATCGCCGGGGCTCCCGAGCCGTACGCCGCCGAGCGGCGACAAGTTCGAGTCGAATCTGAAGATCCAGCCGCTGGCATTCGAGCCGGGTTCATAGGCGCCAAAGGGCACGTACAACACGCCGCCGGCAAACGTCAGCGCGCCGCGCTGTGCGTGCTCGGCGCTGACGAAATTGGGGTCCTTGATCGGCTCCGCGCTGAGCAGGTCTCCAGTGCTCGACTCCAGCTTGTACAAGGTATGAGCGTACTCATCCCCGTCTTTGGTGGCCGCGACGACGTACAGCGCACCGTACGAGAGGGAGAGCACGGGCGTGCCGAGAATGCCCACTTCATGCCAAATTTGGCTGCTGCCATTGGCGATCTTCGGATCGGGCAACTGGATCGACGGACCGAGCATGCGGGACCAGAGCGGCGGTCGCTCCGGGTTTCGGGCATCGAGCGCGTAGACCATGTTGGCCATGGTCGCCACATAGACCACGTCACGCGTGCCTCCGGTTGGGAGCGCGACGTCGGGCGCGACCAGCGGCTGCGCGAAGACGGCTCCGCGTAGTGGCCGACGCGAAAGCTGGCCGAAGCTGCCCTGCTTCACGGTCGAGACGTTGAGTGCGGTCTCGTTCAGGTTCGTGCCGGTGCGCGCGTTGTCGTTGTGCTGGGTCGCGACCAACGCGAACGGGGGCTCGCTCAGCGGCTCGACAGCTCCAGCTTCGCCTGCCGCACCGGCCGCATCGGGCGGGGCGCCTCCGACGTCGTGGAGCCCAGCACTGCCGCCGAACTTGCCAGCGCTGCCGCCGAACGCGCCAGCGCTGCCGTCGAACGCCCCAGCGCTGCCGCCGTCTGTCCTGGAGCCCCCACTGTCAGGCGCAGTGTCAGCACCAGCGCTCGCACCGCTGCTGCCGGCGGTCTCCGTGGGTTGGGTGCCGCCTGCACCGTCCGCGGGGCAACTCAGCCCGCGCGGATAGCAGTAGTTGAGTGCGGCGCAGCACTCGTAGCCGTCTGCGCAGGGACAGGGCGCGCCCTCGAGATCTCGAGTGCACGCAGACAGCAAGAAAACCGAACCTGCCAAAAACCAGCGAAGCAAGCGCATCTCTCTCAAAAGTTCCGTGAAATGTCGAACATCAGCCCGTCCCCTACGGCGGGGCCCGTGGAGCTGGCGCTGACCGTGACCTTCGACTCGGGCCACCACTTGGCCCAGGCCCAGGTCAACCCCGCTGCCAGCGCCGTGCCGTAGCACACCAATGAAGCGCGATTGAAGTTGACCACGCGCTCATTGCTCGCCGCGATGTTCGCCTGAGAGGTTCCTTTCGCGCGGGCAGAAGTCTGAATTGCCGCTGCCGACAAAAAGAGCCCCGCGGCTCCAGTGGTCAGGGCGGTAATCCCCGCGACCCGTGCCACGGTGCGACGCCCCGAGCTCGGCGTGGGCTTCGTCTCTGGCGATTCGTCGCGCTCGGCGACCGCGAGCGCGCGAAAGTCGCGCACCTCGTCCTCTCCGAAGGGCGTGGAGAATGTCCACTGAAACGCGAGACTCTGCGCTCCGCGCTGGGCGATCTCGGGTGCGCTCGAGGACAGCGCCGCAACTTCGACCGCCCCTTCGGTCTCGACCGCGTATTCACCACGCTCGTCGTTTCGACGCACGAACAGCGGCCGTTCTGCAGGCGCCAGCAGCCGCAACGCCTGGCCTGCCCTGGGGTGTGCGTCGAGCACGCGCTCGCCGCGCGCATTCTCCACGTAGAAGTGCCCCCAGTCGCGGGGCGCGAAGTACAACAATCCGACGCGCGCTGGATGGCTCAAGATCTTCTGCTCGAGATCATGACCTGGGGCGCGCACCATGAAATCCGGCTTGAAGCGCGGGTTCTGAATGGCGCGATTGGCGGTGACCAGAAAGGCGCCGAGCTCGGCGTAGCTGACCGCGCCATCGAGATCGGCGTCTGCCGCGCCGCGCAGCCCGGAACGGAGCTCATGACTCAAGATCCCGCCTTGATAGCGTTCCCATTCGTGGCTCGCTCGATCCGAAGACGTGGACAGCACGAAACCGGTGTTGCCGAGTCGCGCCGGCACGCGCTCCGCCCAGTTGCCGACATAAGGGGTTCTGCGCCCGCCGGGACCGCGATCGAACACCAAGAAATAGGATTTGCAGGCGTCGATGAAGACGTGATTGTGCGTGGCAGGCGAGCGCGACAGCAGCGAAAACAGCATCGACCGAGTCAGCCGCTGCCCTTCGAGCACGACGTGACCTTCCCCGCCGTCGACATCACCGTGGCCGCTGTAGAAAAATAGAAACTCCGTCTGTGCGCCTTGGGCCTGGGCTTCCTTCATGCGCGCGACGAGCAGCGAAAAACCGCGTTCAATCTCCGACCAACGCGGCGCACCGGCGATCGTGAGCGTGGGATGCAGGCCGCGGGTGGCTTCGTCCAAGCTGACGAACAGCAAACTCTGGACATCGGCATCGGTGAGCAGCAGGTGCGACGCAACGGCGTCGTCGTCGGCATAGCGCAGCAGCTCCGCGCTGGGCGCTTCCGGGCGATTGTTGCCGATGACCAGCGCGAAACGCCGCACTTGAGCGTCGGCCGCACGCGCGCCTCGCGCCACACACAGCGCGATGCCCATTGCGCACAACCAGACGAGCCACCTCATTGCACGACCCGGGTGTCGATGCGCTGGAGCACCGCGCCGGCGACCGGAGCGTGGTCCGTGTGCTGGCCGTCTTTCTTCAGCCAGGCCTCGACCTCCAACACGCTGAGAGGTTGCTTCGTAAACAATGCGTACAGAACGAGCGGTCCCTCGGCGAGATCCTGCTGCACGAGCTCGCCGAGCGGCGCGTTCGCGCGACCGTGCGCGATCGCGATCGATACCGGATTCTGAGCCGTGCTTTCGTACGCCGGATAGAACCAGTGCACCTCCCCGGCGGCGTCTGCTCCGAAGATCATCAGATAGTCGAAGGGCTTTTGGCCCAAGTTGGTGTACGAAAACAACAGGCCGTCATTGCGAGACAACGTGGCGCCGAGCGGCTCCACGTTGTCGCGTTCGCCCAAGCGGTGGACCTGAATTCCGGCCCAGCGTCTGCCTTCCAGCAGCGGGGAATCGTCGCCTTTCGCACGGAATTCGGAGAATTCTGGTTGGCGGTGGCTGAAGAACAGCGCGCAGCCGATGCACGCGGCGAGGCCGCCCAGAAGGAATGCCGCAAGCCGTCGCGCTCGCGGTGGCGGAGGCGGCGCCTTCTGCTCCTTTCGCACCGCCACGCGCACGCGCGCCGCCAAATCCATGTTTTCCAGATTGGGGGCGGGGGCGGCCAAGAGCTCCTTCAGGTTGCGCAGCTGTTCGAGCGTGCGCCGCGCACTCGCGGACTCCCGCAGCTCGGCCTCGATCGCGGCGCGCTCGGACGGTGTGACCTCGTCCTCCAAGTGCGCGGCGAGCCTGGCGGCGCGGATGCTGGAGCGAGAACTCATGCTCCCTCCAAGCTATCGCGGAGCTTGATCATTGCGTCGAACAGGCGACGCTTGACCGTGCCCACCGGAATTTCGAGTGTTTCTGCGATTTCCTCATAGCTCAGGCCGGCGCTGTAGCGCAGTAACACCACGCTGCGTAGTTTCTCCGAGAGTTCGCCCAGCGCAACCCGGAGATCTCGCCGGCGCTCGCGGAGCAGCAGCTCATGCTCCGGCACCTCCATGACTTCCTCGGCGGCGACCTCGAGGGCTCGCCGTTCGGCCCGAGACGAGCGCCAGGTCATGTGGCAACGGTTGAGCAGCACCCGGTACAGGTACGCGGAGAACTTGCCGTGCGCTCGATAGCGGGGCAGTGCGCGGAATATCTCCACGAACGTGTCCTGGGTCACGTCAGCGGCCAACGCATCGCGCCCCAGGTAGCGCACGGCCAGGCGCAAGGTGCGTGCCTGGTGACGACGAATCAGGGTGCCAAACGCCGCTTCCAGGCCGCCGCGGGCGAGCAGCATCAGCTCGTCATCGCTCAGGGCGTCGAGCCCGCCCGGCCCCGCCGTGGCGGCGGGCTTGGGCACCAAAGAAAACGGGCGGCTATTCTCCATCCGGGCACACAATGCCTGGCCCGTCCGGAATGTTCGGTTCGACCAGCGCGCGTGGAAACGAAAAATTCATGCCCGCGGGTCGCTGCGGGACTGGGCGCGGCGTAGCACTCGATGGTTGACGTAGCTAGGCGTTTGTGCCGCCCGTTCAAGGTCCGCAGGCGAAGACGCGCAGCTCACCGATGCTGATGACGTCGATTCGAGTCGAGGTGGTGGCGTTGTCGTCGCTGATATTGAGCCGATACAGCAGGGCAGGGGCCTTGTATTGTTCGGAGATCCACATCCCTCCGCCGCCCGTGTTGCCTCCGAAGTCGAAGGCCTGGAACGCAGGGTAGGTCGGGAAATCGCTAGAGCTCGACACCACGCCGCTCGGTGCCGTATTGCTGGTCATGGCCGGCGCCTGATTGACGAGCTTGGTGCACGCGCAGCTGTAGCTGCCGACGGTGTTGGTGCACGTTTCACTGGCAGTGCAAGGCATCCCAATCTTGCGTCGCCGCGACCGCTGGCGCGACGACCGCGGTACTGGTCGCGCGGGATCGCCCCCAGGCTTCGAGCGGGGACTTCAATCCGAGTTCCATCGGAGCGCCGCTGGTTCGCTTTTGACCACAAACCCAGATCGCTCGAGCGGCGCTGCGCGTGTGCTTGCTCTTCGAGACGGTCCGTGGCTACGCTTCGCGCCAAATTTTGGGCAAGGAACGTGGGTGATGAGCGCAGAACAGTTCGTTTCCGAAATCTTCGAGGCTGACCAGTGGCAACCAGTGGCTGGGTTTGCTTTCGAGGACATCACGTATCATCGCGCCCGCGACGTCGGAGCGGTTCGAATTGCCTTCAATCGGCCGGAAGTGCGTAATGCGTTCAGACCGAAGACGGTGGATGAACTGTACACCGCACTCGAACACTCGCGCGTCTCGAGCGACGTGGGTGCGGTCATCATCACCGGCAACGGGCCTTCACCTAAAGACGGTGGCTGGGCGTTCTGCTCGGGTGGCGACCAACGCATCCGCGGCAAGGATGGCTATCAGTACGAGGGCGAAACGGGCGGGGACACGGCGCACCTCGGCCGGCTCCACATTCTGGAGGTGCAGCGGCTGATTCGCTTCACGCCCAAGGTGGTGATCGCGGCCGTACCCGGCTGGGCGGTCGGCGGCGGGCATAGCTTGCACGTGGTTTGCGACCTCACGATCGCCAGTCGCGAGCACGCCATTTTCAAACAGACGGACCCAGACGTGGCGAGCTTCGACAGCGGTTACGGCTCGGCGTTACTGGCCCGCCAGGTCGGGCAAAAGCGCGCTCGGGAGATCTTCTTCTTGGGCAACAACTACAGCGCGGAGGAAGCGTTCGCGATGGGAATGGTGAATGCCGTGGTCCCGCACCGCGAGCTGGAAGCGACGGCCCTCGAGTGGAGCCGAAAGATCATGCAAAAGAGCCCGACGGCCATTCGGATGCTCAAGTACGGTTTCAACCTGCCCGACGAAGGACTGGTCGGACAGCAGCTGTTTGCTGGCGAAGCCACGCGTCTGGCTTACGGCAGCGCCGAAGCGGTCGAGGGGCGCGATGCGTTCCTGGAAAAGCGACCGCCGAACTTCGGCAAGTTCCCCTGGCATTTCTGAGTGCGCTTGCGGCTGCCCGTGAACAAACGTGCTGTGCCGGCGAATCTCGACGCTGTCGAGACAGACTCGTGATTGCCTGTGAAGCAGAGCTATTCGGTCGCTGAACGTTTCGAGATTGTGATTTGGAGCAAGAAGCTTCAAGTCGCGATCTGGTGATATCTAATATCGAATCGAATTTCTCGAGCCGAGCGGGACAATGCAATGCTCGAATCGAAGTTTTCTGAACTGTCACCCATCTGAAACGATGCGGAAAGCGGTGAGAGCGAGGCTGCGAGTCGAGTCGAGCAAATAGGGAGGTTGTGAAGTGAATCACACGATGACGAGCGCAGCGTCGCTGGATGTGTCTGGGGTTTGGCGGACCAATCGTTCGGATCGGGGGGCATCGTGCTGAAGTCCGACCGCACGGAGCTCGAATATTTCTCGCTGATGAAGCGGGCCAAGGAGCCGTCGTCGTCCAGCAATCGGCAACTCAGAGTGGCGATCTTGGCAGACGTCTCTACGCAACATCTGAGTCCATTGTTGCGCGCTCTCTTTGCGAGTAACGGAGTGGCCGCCGTGATCTACGAGGCGGGTTTCGACACCGTCGAGCTCGAGGCGTTCGATCCCAATTCCGGTCTCTATTCCTTCTCTCCGGAGGTGGTGATCATCTTGCAATCACTGGGCAAGCTGAAGGCCAATTATTACGATTTCCCGGATGAGCGCGGGTCCTTCGTCAGCTCCAAAGCCGCGCAAATCGAGCAGGTCTGGAAGGCCATTCGCGCGCGATGCGGCGCGCCAATCATTCAGAGCACGTTCGTGCTTCCGTACGAGCGGCCGTTCGGCAATTACGGCAATGCCGCGGTGGACACGCTGCATGGCAAGACCAGCGACTTGAATCGAGAGATCTGCACGCGGGCGCGCGCGAACACCGGCGTCCTCATCAACGACGTCGACTACCTGGCCGCCTGGGCAGGCCGACGCCAGTTCATCGACGAGAAATTGTGGTCGGTCTCGAAATCGCTGTGTGCGCTGGAGTTCCTGCCCGACGTGGCGCAGAACCTGGTCGACATCGCGCTCGCGACCCAGGGTCGAACGATCAAATGCGTGGTGCTCGATCTCGACAACACACTGTGGGGCGGCGTGGTGGGGGACGAGGGCTTGGACGGCATCGAGCTGGGCGACCGCGACGAGACCGGCACCTTCCGCTCCTTCCAGCTCTATCTTCGTGAGCTCGGGCGGCGCGGCATCCTGCTGGCCGTTTGCAGCAAGAATGACGAGGCCGTGGCCCGCCGGGTGTTTCAAGAACATCCGGGGATGGTATTGCGTGAAGCGGACATTGCGGCATTCGTCGCCAATTGGGAGGACAAGGCGACCAACATCCGTCGCATTCGCGAAAAGCTCAATATCGGCTTCGACAGCATGGTGTTTCTCGACGACAACCCGTTCGAGCGCAACCTCGTGCGTCAGATGCTGCCGGAAGTCGTCGTGCCCGAATTGTCCGAGGACCCGGAGCTCTACGTGCGAAACATCTCCGAGCTGAACCTGTTCGAGGTAGCAGCGCATTCCGAACTCGATCTGCAGCGCGCCGCTCTCTACCGCGAGCAAGAGGAGCGCGCATTGGAGAGCTCGCGCTTCGTCAATTTGGACGACTATCTGAAGTCGCTCGAGACGATGGCACGCGTGGCGCGCTTCGAGCCGCGCGATCTCGGGCGCATTGCGCAGCTGCTCCAGCGCAGCAACCAGTTCAATCTGACGACGCGCCGCCACTCCGAGGCCGAGTGCGAAGCGATGATGCGCGACGAGGGTGTCTGCTTTCCATTCTCGATCAGCGTCCGCGATCGGTTCGGGGATTTCGGGCTGATCAACTTGGTGATCTTGCGGCACGTCGGCGCAGTGCTCGAGATCGATACCTTCGTCATGAGCTGCCGCGTGCTTCAGCGCGGCGTCGAACAGCTGGCGATGAACAAGATCTTCGAATACGCGCGGCGCGTCGGTTGTGATCGAGTCATCGGTCGTTACATCCCGAGCCCGAAGAATGGGATGGTGAAGAACTTCTACTCCCAATTCGGTTTCGAGCGAGTGAGCAGCGACGACGCCGAGGGCATACTCTGGAGCCTCAGACCGAGCGACTATGTCGAACGCGAGGTCTACATCACCGAGGCTCGCTTGTTGGCGGAACAGGCGGCCTGATGACGCAGGCCGAAATCCGCCTCAAGCTGAGTGGGGTTCTGCAGCGTGTCTTCGACGATGCGGCGCTGGTCGTGGAAGACACGACGACCGCAAATGACGTGGCAGGCTGGGACTCCGTGACACACGTGAGCGTGATCGTCGCGGTCGAGAAGGCCTTCGGTGTCCGCTTCAGCACGAAGGAGGTGAAGGCGCTGGCGAACGTGGGGGATTTCGTGCGTCTGATCGAAAGGCGAGCACCGTAGATGTCACTTCTGTCGGCGCCGTTCTTGCTGTTCGTGGCCGTCGCGGTCGCGCTGTTTCAGCTTTCGCCGGCGCGCTACCGAGCTCACGTCGTGCTCGTCGCCTCGTTGGGCTTCTACGCCAGTTACGGCCCCGCTTACGCCGTCTTTTTGCTGCTCTTTGCCACCTTCACCGTGCACCGCGCAGCACTGGGCATCGAGCGACGCGCGAGCGAGGACGCCAAACTGAGACTCGTCACCGTTTCGGTGTCTGCGCTCGCGCTGCTCTTGGCGGCGTTCAAGCTGGCGAGCGCGCTCTTTCCGTGGGCCGCGCCCAGCGCGGCCGACGGGCCCGAAGTGCTGCGCGTGCTCGTCCCGCTCGGTCTCTCGTACTACCTGTTCAAGCTGATCGCGTATTTGCTCGAGGTCTACTGGGAAAACTTGCCCGCCGAGCGGAGCTTCGTCTCGCTCGCCCTGTACGCGGCGTTCTTCCCGCAGGTCGTGAGCGGCCCCATCCAGCGTCCAGCCGAGTTCTTCGCGCAGGCACGGCGTTTCGACCACTTCGACGCGGCCTGCGCGACGGCCGGTTTGCGGCGCATCCTGTTCGGTCTGTTCAAGAAGATCGCCATCGCCGATCGCCTGACGCTGCTCGTGAATGCCCAACACCAGAACCCGGCAGCCTATTCTTCGCTGGAGCTCCTGCTCGGGGGCTATCTGTTTGCGCTCCAGCTATATGCCGATTTTTCTGGCGTGACCGATCTCGCCATCGGCATCGGACAGCTGTTCGGTGTGAAGGCGCCGGAGAACTTCGACCTGCCGTTCTTCTCGCGCAACCTGCAAGAGTATTGGCGGCGCTGGCACATGTCGCTCACTTCATGGCTCGCGGACTACTTGTTCACGCCGCTGCGAATGGCCCTCCGTGACTACGGCAAACGTGGACTGGCGTTGGCCGTGTTCGTCAACATGGTCGCGGTCGGCGTGTGGCACGGGGTGGCGTGGACTTACCTCGCATTCGGTGTGCTGCACGGAGTGCTCTTGGCTGCGTCGGTGCTCACCCTGAAGCAACGCGACGCTTTCTTCGACGAGCATCCGTTGTTACAGCGCGCGCGTCGAGTGACGGCCCCGCTCGTCACCTTTCACCTCGTGGTGCTCGCGCTCGTGATCTTTCGCGCTGATTCGCTCGGTCACGCGGCTCAGTACCTCGCGCGCCTGGTTGCTTGGGCCGAGCCGGGAGCGATTGCCGCCACACGGCTCGATTTCAAGCTGCTCGGCCTCTCGCCCAAGGCTATCTTCACCATCTGCTTGCTGGGCGCGACGATGGAGTGCGTGCACTGGGTACAACGGCAACCTGCGCTTGCCCGGCGCTTCGTCGCTGCCCCCGCCGTGTTGCGCTGGGCTTTCTACTACGGCGTCGTCGTGCTCACCTTGGCCATGAGCCGCCTCGGGGAAGGGACCTTCATCTATGCCCAATTCTGAGCCTGCCGGGGGCGCTCCGGTGCTGAGAAGGTTTTGGCTGCGGCTATTCGCGTTTTTCACGCTGCTCGCGCTGGGCTGGGCCGGGCTAGAGCTCGGCGTTTCGCGCATGGCGAACAGCCACGCGGTCAAGCACCGACAGCTGCGCGCGCTCGCGAACGAGATCGACACGCTGATCCTCGGGTCTTCCGAGACGTATTACGGGATCTCGGCGCATGAACTCAGCGGCACCGCGTTCAACCTGGCCAACTGGAGTCAGTCACTGTACTTCGACTACGAGCTGACGAAACGGGTCGTGCCGGAACTGCCCAAACTCAAGCGCGTGATCCTGCTCGTGAACTACATGAGCCTGTACTACGAGCTCGACGATCACCCGGAGAGCTGGCGCCAGTACGACTACCTCCGGGAGTGGGGGATTCCGCTGCAGCGACCGATTGATTATCTGAACCTCGGCCTGGTCAGTCGAGTTGCGCTTTACACGCCACACGCAGCGATGGAAGCGTTGTTGCGAGGCTTTCGCGGCGACCGCGCGCCGCACGTCGATGATCGGGGTTGGTACCGCGTTCCAGACGAGGACCGCTGGGGCGTCGGCCCAGACCAGGCCAAGAGACGGCTCGGCGTTCATCACGGCTTCATGCATCAGCAGTATTTCTCCGGAAACGCCGCGAAGCTGGAGCAATTGGTCGTGTTCTTGCGCGGCCGCGGGCTCGAGGTCGTACTGCTCACGACGCCGGTCTGGGACACGTACCGGGCCGGGATTCGCGAAAACCTCTGGCAACCGACGCGCACTCTCGCGGGCGAGCTCGCACGCAAACACGGCGCGCGCTACCTGAACCTGCAACACGAGCCGCGTCTGCGCGCCGAAGAATTCGAGGATCCCGATCATTTGAACGCGGACGGCGCGGTCCACTTCGCGCGCATCCTCGACGAGACCTTGGGGCCGCCTGCGCTCGCCAAAGCGACGCAACCGAGCGTGACGCTCGCAGGTCTCGGCGCTCCGTAGCCGGTCCGCTCAGGCGCGCATCTGCATGCGAAAACGACGCAGCCGCGGAGTCAGCCGAAGGTCTCGCCGTCGTAGCCCCACAGGTACCCCTCGTTATCCGCAAACTCGATGTAGATTCGATTCTTCGCGACGCCGAGCCCCGAGCTCA
Organism: Polyangiaceae bacterium; assembly: GCA_035688655.1. Taxonomy (GTDB): domain Bacteria; phylum Myxococcota_A; class Polyangia; order Polyangiales; family Polyangiaceae; genus PMG-095. The sequence continues at coordinate 45,790 of DASSMT010000301.1, forward strand.
ACCGCTCGCAGAGCTCGGAGGATAGCCGCTGGGTGAGCTCGCCGGTGAAGCGCCCGACGTTCTTCAGCTCGACGTAACACGAGGGTTCGGTGGTCCCAGCGAACGTCATCAGTGACGGGTGCTCGATGGCCGTCATCACGTACGACTCGGGCTTACCGAGCCGGTCGGCGCAGAGGTGCGACAGATTGGCGAGCAGCTTTCCATGCTCGCGATGGGGCGGAACCGAGGTCGTGATCTTGAGGAGCGGCATGCCAAACCAATACCACTACCGGCCCACCCGCGCCCGCCAATCTCCGCGCTCGGCTGCGCAGCAACATCGTGGTGCCGTCAAGCGGTCCCACGCTGCTGAACGTTGAAGTCAGCACTGGGCTGGTCGACGTGACGGTCACGATTGAGAACAAGGTGCCGGAGGCGAATCGCGGCGGTGATTTGTACATGCGTGACAGTGTCGAGCTGCCCGCAGCGCCGTCCGAGGCAGTGACCGCCGTGCCGCCGCACGCCATCGGCGAGAGCGACAATAAGAGCGATGCGCGAAGCACCCCTGCTTGCCTGAGAGCGGGGTTCGCGAAACGTGTGTTCGGGCCATATGACCCTGCTCACAGCAAGCGGTGTGCCGCTTTTGGTGCGCTGATCGCGGCCATATGTTGCAAAGCCGCGAGTAGCATTGGCAAGCGCGTGGCACAGCGCGGCACACGCGCTCTGCCAGGAGAGTCGCGGCATGCGCCGCTGAGGTTTGTTGGGCCGCTCGCGGCTCAAACGGGAACTCATCCGCTCGGATCGAAGCCAAGACATGGACCGCTAGGGGTGGTCCTGCTTGTCCGCTGGCAGCAGTGCGCGCCGCCAGTAGTTCAGCGCCGCAATCGTTCCCACGGCAGCCGTGGCCCAGAGCCAGGCATCCAACCCCTGACCTGCGAACAATGCCCACGCGACGGCCACGAATTGCAGTGCCGTGGCGAGTTTCCCCAGGCCATTTGCCATCGCTTGCTCGGCGCGCGCCAATCGCGCCCCATGGCTCGCGGCCAGCCAAATCACGAGCGGCAGCTCACCGATCTCGCGCGTACTGAGCATGACCACCGCCATCGGCGAAAGGTGCCGACTGACCACGAGAGTCAGCGCCACGGTAAGCACGAATAGCTTGTCCGTGATCGGATCCAGCGCGGCTCCGGTGATGGTGACCATCCGAAAGCGGCGTGCGGTCCAGCCGTCGAGCACGTCACTCAGTCCGGCGAGAACGAGCACGACGAGTGCGGCGAAGGGGCGATCCACGAGCAAGGCAAAACCGACCGCCAGCGGGATCCGCGACAGACTCAGCCACGCGGGTGGCAGGCAGAGGTCTTGCCAGCGATACTCGGCTCGTACCTTGGCCATGTTCCACTATACGCAACGACCGTGCCGATGGATCCGATCCCGGCTGACTCGTGACGAGGTTGGTTCAAATCGGGCCTGCAGAGTTTGCGCGAAACCGGGCCAGATTGCGCAAGCCGCTTTTCTCTTTGTCTGCGGCGTGCGACGAGCTATCGGGGGGGGCCGCTGTGATTCTTGCGGGGCTATGACTGCAGTTCCATATTCTTATGTCGATCAGACAGAATCCAAATCTCCGAGGAGCCGTGATGGGCAGGTTTCGCTTGTTGACCGATGTGAGGCCTTCGCGTTGGCTTGGCGGCGCTTCGCCGGCCAGCCGCGCGGTGCTGGGCAACGCGGCTGCTCGACCCGGAAAGCTGGCGGTAGTTGGCGGCGTCGTGGCCTTCAGCTTGTGGGCGCTGAGCGGCTGTGGCTCACAGCATCGGGATTTCACCAAGTTGGGCGCAGGCGGCCTTGAAAGCGATTCCGGCGGCAGTGCTGGCCACTCGGGCAAGGACTCGAGCTCAAGCGCTGCCGGTCGTTCGGGGCACGGTTCGGGCGGCAGCTCCGCTGCCGCTACTGGCGGCGCACCCGGCGCGGTAGCTGGCGCAGTCGGTGAAGGCGGCAGCGCTGCCGGCGAGTCCACGCAAGGCGGCTCGGCTCAGGGCGGCGCAGCTCACGGCGGGGCCGGGCAAGCTGGCGCGGCGCAAGGCGGCCAAGGCGGTGGTGCGGTGGTGCTTTCGAACGACGCTGCGCTGTCCGCGCTGGTGTTCGACTCGGGCAGCATTTCATTCGCTAGCGCGACCACGGCCTACACGCTGCACGTAGATGACGCCATCGCCACGATCAAGGTCAAGCCGACCGCCAACAACGCGGGGGCGACCATCAAGGTGAATGGCGTGGCCGTGGCGAGCGGCGCAAATTCGGCTGCCATTCCCGTGGCTCAAGCCAATACGACGGCGATCACCATTACCGTTTTGGCTCAAGATGGCGTGACGAGCAAAACCTATTCTGTCAGCGTGACGCGGAATGGCTGGGCGCCCGTGGGCAGTGCTGGGTTTTCCCCGGTAGGGGTGGGAGCGGTCTCCATCGCACTCGGTACCGGTAATGCGCCCAACGTGGCTTACGCGGATGCGGGAAACACCAAGCAGCTGTCCGTGATGAGCTGGAGTGGTACCGCTTGGGGCGCGGTTGGACCCACGGCGTTCTCCATGGGTGAAGCGGCCATGCCTTCATTGGCGATGTCCGGCAACATTCCCTACGTCATCTTCATCGACAAGGCGCAGAGCAGCCGCGCCAACGTCATGTATTACAACGGAAGTACCTGGTCGTCTCTAGACTTCGCCAACACTTCGGCGGCTGCGGTGGGCTTCGCGCCTTCGATCAAGATCTCCGGCTCGAGAATCGACATCGCCTATTCGGATGCGTCCGTGAGTGGCAAAGCCACAGCGAAGAACTCGTACAACAATTCGAATTGGGCCACCTACGGCAGCCTGGGCTTCACCCCCACGGAAGCTTCTTACGTGAAGTTCGATTCGGGTTACGTTGCTTACCGCGCTGGCTCCGGCATCAGCCCGTTGAACGTGTACCAGTGGAATAACACTTGGAGTCTGGTCGGCCCCGCCAACATCTCCTCTGAGGACCCGCTCGGTGCCAACGAGTACGATTTCTTCGTGTGGGGCGGCAACCCGTTCGTGGTTTACACGTCCACCAGCAATAACTTTGCCCTGTACTGCAAGGTCTACAACCCCACGACCAAAGTCTGGGATCTGAGAAATCCTGGCAAATTCTCACCCTCTTCCGTGGGTAGCCCAAAGCTACAAGTCATCGGCGCGGTGAGTTACGTGGCGTTCAAAGATGGCCTGTATGGCAACAGAATTTCGGTGATGAAGCTGGTGGGCAATTCGGACTGGGTGTATTTCGGCGCGCCCGGCTCGATCTCCGCCTCGGACGTGGATTCACTCAGTTTCGTCATGGCGGACGAGAACACGATGTTCGTCGCGTTTCCGGACAAAGCTCAATTCGGCAAGCTGACGGTCATGAAGTATCTGACCGTGCCGTGAGTGGAACGGGGTACCTGCCGCCGAGTCTTAGGCCGCCACCGCGTGCACCCGATTGCAAGCGCACACGATCGCCTTGAACGCCGCCAGTGCGACGTCCTGATGTTGCCCCGCGCCGTAGTGCACCGCGCCGCCGACGCGTACCGCTACGTACGCGACGGCGCGCGCGGCGGCGCCCGCTGAGGTCGCGTGCTCGGCGTAGTCCACGACCTCGAGCCCGGACACACCGAGCGTGCGCAAAGCCGCAACGAACGCCTCCACGGGCCCGCTGCCGGTTCCGCGCACGTGCCGCGATTCCCCGCGCCACACGAGCTCAGCCGTCACCGTGCACTGGTTCTCCGCCTCGGGCCGCTCGACGCCCGCGTGCCCGAGCGCGTACGGCCCCGCAACATCGAAGTACTGTTTTTCGAACAGCGCCCGGATCTCGTCCGCCGAGAGTTCCTCGCCGCACGTATCGGTGACGCGCTGCACCGCCTGGCTGAGCTCGATGGCGAGCGGGCGCGGCACGCGGTATCCACAATCGCGCTCCAGCACGTGCGCCACGCCCGACTTTCCAGACTGGCTATTGATCCGAATCACCGGCTCGTACGCGCGGCCCACGTCGGCCGGATCGATCGGCAGGTACGGCACCTCGTACAGCGAGCCATCGGTCTGCGCGAGCGCTTTCATGCCCTTGTGAATCGCGTCCTGGTGCGAGCCGCTGAACGCGGTGAACACGAGCTCACCCGCGTACGGGTGGCGCGGGTGCACCGGCAACCGAGTCGACTCTTCAACCACGCGCACCAGTTCCGGTAAATCATCGAAGAACAGCATGGGATCCACTCCGTGCGAATACAGATTCAGCGCAATAGTCACGATATCGACGTTCCCCGAGCGCTCCCCGTTCCCGAGCAGCGTGCCCTCGATGCGGGTTGCGCCCGCCAGCAGCGCAAGCTCTGCAGTCGCGACGCCGGTCCCGCGATCGTTGTGCGCGTGAACGCTCAGTGTCACGTGCTCCCGCCGTGCCCGATGCCGCTCGAACCATTCGATGCGGTCTGCGAACACGTTCGGTGTCGTCATCTCCACCGTCGTCGGTAGATTCAGGATCATCGGTCGGCCAGGCCCGGCATCCCATGCCTGTACGACCGCATCGCATACCTCGAGTGCGTATTCGAGCTCGGTGCCGGTGAAGCTCTCCGGCGAATACTGAAAGATGACCTCGGTTTCTGGCATTTTGTCGGCCTCGCGCTTCACCAGCAGCGTGCCTTCGACCGCGAGCTCCAGGATCTCGCGCTTGGATTTGCCGAACACGACCCGCCGCTGCAGCTCGCTCGTGGAGTTGTAGAGATGGACGATTGCCCGCCGCGCTCCGGCGATTGACTCGAACGTGCGCACGATGAGCGGTTCACGCGCCTGCGTGATCACCTGCGGCAACACGTCGTCCGGCAGTACTCCGCGGGTCAGCGCCCAGCGAATGAAGTCGAAGTCCGTCTGCGAAGCGCTGGGAAAGCCGAGCTCGATCTGCTTGAACCCCACGCGCAAGAGCAACGCGAGGAGCGCACGCTTCCGCTCATGTCCCATCGGCTCCGGCAGCGCTTGGTTCCCGTCACGCAGGTCGACCGAGCACCAGATCGGTGCTTGGGTCAGGGCGCGATCCGGCCAGGTTCGGTCTGACAGCGCGACGCGCTCGGGGGCTCGATAACGGTGATGATTGAAGGACGACATCGGAACCTCGTTCGGTGGGGGCCGAAGAGGTCACGACGAACGTGCTCGTTCCTCTCCAGCCGCTGGGCGGGAGAGGGAAAAACGCTTGTTTCAGGCTACGTTCGCTTGCGTTTTCACACCTCTCCCGCGCTGCGAAGAAGCAGCTCGGAGAGGAGCGGAAGGCAGAGGGAGACGTGCACGGCGAAGTTCAGGTTACTCGCGGCGGCGGCTCTGTCAAGCGAATGAATGAAAGAGCACACGAGCTAGCACTGCACGCTGGGAGACCGAATGCCGGGTCGAGCTCACTCGGGCGGTGTGTGTGGCGGGTGGATCTCGCGGCTGCCGTCGTCCGGGACGGCCTTCACCGCGTCTCGCCCGGGTGATAACCGAGCTCGGCAGTTGCCAGAGGCAGTTGCTCGTCGGATTTTTCGAAGAAGTGCTTGATGATCGGCATGATCCTTTCCGGTTCGGAAGACAAGGCGAAGTGACTCGCGCTCGGAATCACCGCGAGCTCGGCGCGCGGGATCAGTTTGACGATTTCCACGGAGTGCTCCAATCGCACGAAGTCGTGATCTCCCTGGATGATGAGCATGGGCGCGTTGATCGAGGAAAGCTCCGCCTTGGACAGCCCGCCCCACTGCATTTGGCCGAGCTTTTCGTAAATCTTGGGCCAATACTTCGGATCGGGCGCGACCTTTTGGTAGCTCTCTCGTTGGAAGAGAATGTCTCTGGTTTCGGCGCTGGGTGGGCGAGCATAGTGTGTCGTCGCCGGGTCGAGCGTGCTCGGCGGAGGGGAGAACGTGGCTGAGTAAGTCGCCAGGCGACGAACGATGCCGGGCTGGCGCACCGCGATCACGGCCGCAGTGTTGCCACCGTAGCTCTCGCCGAGGAAGTCGGCGCTCGAGACGTCGAGATGTTTCAAGAGCGCGATGACATCCTCCGCATGCTGCTCGATCGTGAGCGGGCGGTCCGGAATATCGGCGGTGCGACCATGCCCCTGCAGGTCGACCGTGATGACCGCGTGGCTGTCAATCAGTGTGGGAAACGATTTCTGCCCGGCGAAACCGAAAGCCGGCGGGATGAACACCAGCGGAGCGCCCGTTCCTTCAATCTCGTAATACATCTGCAGCCCGTTGACGGGCGCATAACCGTGAGTTTCCCTCATCTGCGCTCCATGGTGCGCGTCCCTAGAGCGTTTTTCAATGAGCCACCTCCGGCCATGACTTTCCTTCACCCCGGTATTACGCCGTGAAGGTCGGGCGCGGTGAGTAACAACTGTGCCGCGATTCCGGACCGGAAGGGTGGGGCGCCGCTTGGTTCACGGGGCAAAGTTTCCCGAGCGAGGCGGTTCGCCCCGACAAACCGGTCCAAGCTCCTGCGGGATTTTACAGCGGCCCAGGCGCTTCGTTGCGGTGCTCGCCTGTATTTGCAGACGCGCCGTCGTTCTTTTTCGCGCACGTCATCTGTCTGCATTCGAGAGGCGTCCGTCTCGCCTTGTTTGCGTGACTGATCAGGTGGGGCACCTTCGGCATCGTCGAGTGTCGACCCGTGTCGCGTTCAGCTCGATCGCGTGCTCCGCCATTGCTTTGGAGTGAGACTTGGTCGTTGTCGTTGCGTCTCGCGTCGATGCGTGAAGAGTGGACTTGGATCGCGACGCCGAGTCGGGCATCAATCATGCACTCCGAGTTGGCGTTCCGTCGAAGGAGGGTATGGACATGCCTAAGCGACGACTCCGAACCGCATTGGCGATCGCGCCGCTGTCCTTGCTTGGAATCGCGTGCGCACGCAGCGAATCCGGCGAGACGGCGAACTCGACGACCGAACGACTGGTAACGACGACCACCGTGCCTGGTCGTGTGGAGGCGGAGAGCTATGCGTTGGGCGGGGAGGGAAGCGCATATCATGTCGCGCACGGCGACTGGAGCACCGCTCACCCGCGCAGCGACTCGATGGACATTGGGGCGGATGCGGCGGCTTCAGGCGGTTACGCGATCGGCTGGATCGATCCGGGCCAATGGTATGCGTATGACGTCAATGCCGCTACGACCGGGACATGCACGCTCTCGCCCAGAGTCACGGCTCCGTGGCAACCCGGCGCGCTCCACATTCAGCTCGACGGCGTCGACGTGACCGGAGAGCTCGGTTTCAGCACTACTTCCGGTTGGCTCGACCTGGCGCAAAGCGCGGCCTTCCCCCTGACAGCTGGCGCTCACCGTTTCAAGGTGCTGATGGATGGCCACGGTTTCAACCTGGACTCGTTCGACGTCGACCTGCAGCAGGTTGCGAGTAGTCCGTGGGTACCGGCCGGCTACGACTTGGTGTTCGATGATGAGTTCGAAGGTGCGACGCTCGATACCGGGAAGTGGTGGACGCGCTATCCGTACGCGGGTGGCACGCAAGACACACTCAACGATGAGGCCGAGCGCTATCGCGAGAACGGCAACCACGTCATGACGGGCTCCACGCTGAAGCTCACTGCCTACAAGAACAACCCCGATTCGAGTCACGCCTACAGTTCAGGCATGGTTCGCGCAAAGACACTCATTCGCTATGGCTACCTGGAGGCACGCGTCAAGATGCCGAAGGGCATCGGCGCCTGGCCTGCGTTCTGGATGGTGAGTGAGCCGGGTGACGGCAATCCGAATGCCCTCTCGTGGCCTCCGGAAATCGATATCTTCGAGTTCGTCAACAACGGCGTCGAAGATCGAACGAACATGCTTCACACCGGCGTGATCGACCATGGCGCTCAGACCAGCGCGTTCCTGTACACCGACCCGAATTTCAACAGCCAATGGACCTACTGGACCGCTCCTTTCGATTTCACCGAAAGCTTTCACGTCATCGGGCTGCTCTGGGACGAAAACGATCAGGTGACCACCTACGTCGACGGTACGCGGCTCGTCACGCGCAGCTACCATTGGCTGCACGACGACGCTTCTGACGCGGCTTTCGCCAACGTGCAACTGAACTACGCCATCGGTGGGCAATGGGCGGGCAGGCACGGCATCGACGATACGGTGTTCCCGCAAGCCTTCGAGATCGACTATGTGCGCGTGTACCAGAAGGCGAGCGATCATCGCATCGTGCAGAGCAGCATCGGCGTCGAGCTGTGCCCGCCGGGCGGCGGCTGCTGATCGGCTCGATTGCCGTGCGTGCCTGGTCGTAGAAGACTCGATCGGCCTGCCGAGTGGTTGAGGCTTCGGCGGCGCCGAGCCCGGCATCGTGCCTGGGAGCGATCCTGGCTTCGGCGGTCTGGCCGAAACAAAGCTCGAACGCCCCCGGGCTTCGGGCGAGGGTCGACTTGCAACACCTGGCCCCAAATCGTTCTCCACCCCCGGCTGAACGGGCGGTCTGCTGGCCGAAGTCGCCGTGCATGCCGGAGCTGGTGGCGATGCTGCACCCGACCGGCCCCGGGCACTTCGGCGTTGCCGAGCGGGGCATTCTGGCTTTGCTCAATCCCGAGCGGCTGCGGCGTGTACTCGCGAGAATGTTGGACGAGAACGAGTTTCTGGGGCCGTACGGCATTCGCTCGCTCTCGAAGTTTCACGAGCAAAATCCATGTGTCTTCTACGTCAACGGCGAGCCGCACCGCGTCGGCTACCTGCCGGGTGAGTCCGACAGCGGCATGTTTGGCGGCAACTCCAACTGGCGTGGCCCGGTTTGGATGCCAGTGAACGTGTTGATCCTGCGCGCGCTGTTGAACTTCTACCTGTACTACGGCGACGACTTCAAAATCGAATGCCCCACCGGCTCGGGCAAGCTGATGAACCTGTTCGAGGTGAGCAAAGAGATCGCTCAGCGACTCGTCGGCATCTTCACGCGCGATGAGCACGGTCGACGACCCGTCTACGGTGGTACCCAGAAGTTCCAGGACGACCCGCACTGGCGGGACCTGGTCCTATTCTACGGGTACTTCCACGGCGATAACGGCGCGGGCCTGGGCGCAAGTCATCAAACCGGGTGGACCGGGCTCGTTGCTTCGCTGATCGAGCTGTACGGCACGCTCGATGCAGAGCGCGCGCTCGAGATCGGCAAGAAGGTGGCGTTTGCTCGCGAGCGTTGAGGCCACGAGCAGCGCGGGTCATGCGGGAGGCAGCCACATCAGCCCGGAAGCCTCTGCCAAAATATAAGGCACGTAGCGAAAATCTCTGATCATCGTCACTCGCTCGCCCGCAAACTGAAGCTCGATGAAATACCCCGGCCGCGCGTGTGCGCCAGCGACACGCTGCGTGACACCCGATGGCGTGCGAAAGACCAGGATTACTTCGCGGCCATCGAGCGTGCCGGGCGTCATGTACCAATCGCTCTTTTGCGAATACCTCTCGACGTAGCTTGCGACTTCGCGCCCGGTGCGCTTCGCGCGAGACACCAAATCCAGGCGCACGTCTTCCGCGAGCAGCGCGCGCACTCCATCCCAATCGCGCGCGTTGAAAAGCGCCACGTAGCGCGCGACACCGGGCGAGACCGACACTGGCGGCGATGGTCGAGCTTCGGGCGAGACCGCGGCCAGTGCTTGCAGCCGCACACGCCCGCGGTGCAAGGCGGCCTTGGCGGCGGGTTCAGTGATCGAAAGCAGCTGCGCGACCTCCGTCAGCGAGTGCCCGAGCACGTCCTTCAAGATCAGCGCGCTGCGTTGCAGGGGCACCAACTCGACGAAGCGCGAAATCGCCGCCTGCGTGGCTTGTTCACGGGCCAGCCGCTCTTCTGGATCACTCGAGCTAGACAGCGCACTGTCGACCACGCTGTCGAGCGGTTCGGACATGCGCCGTTCATAGCGGCGCAGGTGATCGAGCGCGCGATTGTGCGCAATCTGGAACAGCCAGGGACGGAGCTCCGGCACGCTCTCCATTTCCGACAGCGCGTAGTACGCGCGCGCCAGCGTGTCTTGCACGATGTCCTCACCATCTGCCACCGAACCGGTCATGCGCGCGCAATAGCGATGCAAATCAGGCCGAATTCCTGCGACCAGCGCTAGAAAACGGCGCATTCCCTCGTGCAACGCGGAGACGACCGGATCGGCGGGGCTCATGAGAAATCAGCCATCGAGAGCGACGATACCCGTGTCGCCCTTCACTGCATAGGCGATGCCTTGGTCGTACTTGGCATCGCTCAGCAAGGTCGCGACGTGCTCACCGACTTGCTTCGGGGACATGGGCGCGCCGAAGCCGGCCAAAAACTCACTCACGCTCACACCCTTTCTCTGAGCATAGGCCTCGGCGGCGACCCGGCCGTGTTCGGTTTCGGCGATCATTTGTCGCGGAACCAGCACTTGCACCGTGATTCCGAGCGCGAGCTCCTTGGACAGGCCGCTCGCATATTGTGCCATCAGCCAAATCATGCGCTTGGCTCCGGCGTAGCCGCCCGACAGCGGCGAGCCGTTGAGCGCGGCTCCGCTGGAGCTCAGCAGCACGCGGCTGCCTTTTGCGAGCGGCAAACGCAACGCCTGTTGCAGCCAATGAAAGGTGGCTTTGACGTCGTTGTTCCAAGTGCGACTGAACCCTTCCCAGCTCTGTTCGTGAATCGGCGCAAGTCCCGGGAGCGCGGCCGCGTTGACGAGCAGCAACGTTGGCCGCACCTGTCCAATCACGTTCCGGGCAAGCGCCTCGTCGGTCGCATCCCCGCGTACCACCTCGACTCCCAGGCGGCTCGAGACCTCTTTCAAGCGCCGTTCGTCGCGTCCGACCACCGTGACCCGAACGCCGCGTGCGACCAGGGATTCGACCATGGCGAGCCCGAGCCCGCGATTGCCGCCCACGACCACCGCCTGCTGACCCTGTAAATTGTGCATCGAATTCGCTCCTTTCCCTAATGACGATCGAGGTCGGCGAAAGGATGCGGTCCGCTGACGAGAAATGTTGGGCTCGGAACTGGACGGTCCCAGCGTGACGCACACCGTCAGGCCCGCCAATTGCCAAGTCGTCTACAATGCCATCCGCACTCGCGAGTTCGCTGGTAACTTGCGAAGCACGACCCGAGCGCGCAAGCTCCCTCGATATTGACGCTCGCGGATGCCGGCTGGACTGCTCAATCGCTCGCGGTGCTCGAGCGCGCCTGCGATCACTCCGGTGGGTTCGAGACCTGGCGCCGAGTGAATAGGATTCGATTATTTCCGAAGCGATTATCCGGAATCGTGCCGTGGCTGAAGGGCAACGGGCGGACATTCCCAATCCCGAGCGTGTTCGAGGTGCGTCCGCACCAGCGTTGGGCGCGCTTCTCGAACTACCCAGATGCGGAGCACGTGGGCATATTCGACAATGGGACAGTTCGATTGGAATGCTGCGAGACGAATCAGACGGTGCTCCAGGCCGACGACCATCGGCGCAGTTTTCGTGGCTTCAGGAACAACCGGCGTTGGGCCCCGATCGATGCGCTGTATTTCTTTGGCTATGCGCTGACGCATTACCACTCGCTGCCGTTCAGCTTGTTCGACGCGCGGCTGATTCGCGCGCGGGAGGTCGGAGCACGCAGCGAGCGTGTGAACGTCTTGGATGTCGAGCTGCCCGCGGACTTGCCGACCCATTGCCGGCGGCAGCGCTTTTACTTCGACCGGACAGGGTGCCTGGTTCGACACGACTATCACGCCGAAATCGTCGGATTTTGGGCGCGGGGCGCGCACTTCTGGAAGCGGCAGGTGCCATTCAACGGCCTGCGCATCTCGCTCGACCGGCATGTGGTCGCAAACTGGGGAGTCACCATTCACGCATTGACCGCGCTGCGGGCGACGTTCGCCGACGCCGAGCTCGAGCTGGATTGAGGGACGTTCGGGTTGTCAGTACCGGGCTCGGACACTACGCTCTAAAGATGACCGACGCGCCCAAGCAAAGCCCGCTCGCCTCGCCCGAACCGTGGAGCCTCGTGGCGGACGACTACACGCTCGAGCTCTTGCCCATGTTCGAGCTGTTCTCGCGCGACGCCCTTTCGCTTTCGCCCTTGTCCCCCGGCGCGCGGTTGCTGGACGTCGCAGCGGGCCCGGGGACCTTGACGCTGCTCGCCGCACGTTCCGGCCACTCGCTCTCTGCCATCGATTTTTCCCCGCAAATGGTGGAAAACTTGCAGCGGCGCCTGGCCTTTGCGCAGCTGAACGCGGACGTCCGGCTCGGTGATGGGCAAGCCCTACCGTGGGGCGACGCTCAGTTCGACGCCGCGTTCTCGATGTTCGGCTTGATGTTTTTTCCGGATCGAGCGCGCGGCTTCGCCGAGCTTCATCGCGTGTTGAAACCGGGCGGCGTCGCCGTGGTGTCGAGCTGGGCGACCTTCGAGGGCATCTTTGCCAGCATCATGGCCGCCATGCGTGAGGTGCTGCCCGACATCCCGTTCGGCTCTGGCAAAGGGCCGCTCGGCGATCCCGACGAATTTGCCGGCGAGCTCAGCGCTGCCGGCTTCAGCCACGTTCAGGTGAATCCTCGAACGCACACCTTGCCCGCCGCCGCGCCGCGCGAAGTCTGGGCCCAGTGCCAGCGCACCACCGCACCGATCGTGCTTTTGAAGCGCCGCTTGGGCGAAAGCAAGTGGGCCGAGGTCACCAGCGGCATCGTGGAACGCCTGGAAGCCCAATACGGCACCGGCCCGGTCGACGTCACCACGACCGCCTATTTAGGGCGCGGGCAGAAGCGCGCGGAGTGAGGGGGGAGCGCGACTCCCGCCCGCTACTTCGTCCGCGCGTCGAGTCGAATCGCGCGTGCCACGGTGATCGCGGTCATGTGCACGATGGCGTCCACGTTTGCGCCTTGCTGCAGCACGTTGACCGCCTTTTTCATGCCCAGCACGATCGGCCCAATCACGTCGCCGTCGCCGAGCCCACCGAGCAATTTGTAGGCGGCGTTGCCGGCATCCAGATTGGGGAAGATGAGCACGTTCGCTGCACCCTTCAACCGACTGAAGGGGTAGGGGGCGCGGGCCTCCTCGTCGATCGCGAGGTTTGCCTGCATCTCGCCTTCCACCATCAAGTCCGGCCTTCGCTGCTTCACGAGTGCGGCCGCGGCGGCGACCTTCAGGGACTGCGGGTGCGGCGCGTCGCCGAAGTTCGAGAACGAGAGCATCGCCACCCGCGGTTCCAAGCCCAAGTCGATGACCGCTTCCGCAGCCAAGATCGCGATCTCGGCCAATGTCTCGGCGTCGGGCTCGATGTTGATCGTGGTGTCCGCCAAGAAGCGGACGCCGCTCTTGGCGACCACCATGTACATGCCGGCAGCGCGGCGCACGCCCTCCCGCGTCCCGATGATCTGCAATGCGGGACGAATCGTCGCGGGGTAATCTTGGCGCACTCCCGCCACCAGGCCGTCCGCGTCGCCGAGCTCCAGCATCATCAGGCCGAACGCGGTCCGTGAACGGCGGATCTCCTTGTACGCCGCGTGCCGCGTCACGCCTTTGCGCTCGCGCTTGTGCCAATAGGCGTCGACGTACGTCTCCAAGTGGTCACTGGCCCGCGGATCCACGATCGTCACTTGGTCGAGGTGCAGGCCGAGCTTGCGCGCTTGTTCGTGGATTCGCTCCGGAACACCGAGCAAGATTGGGTGCGCGATGCCCTCTTCGACGACGCGCTGGGCGGCGCGCAGAATGTTGTCGCTCTCCGATTCCGGGAACACGACCCGCCGTGGGTCGCTCTTGGCACTTTCCGTGATGTTCCACAGCACGCGCCGCGTGGGCGAGATCGTTCGGTAGAGGCGCTCCTTGTACTCTTCGACGTCGATCGTATCGCGAGCCACGCCGCCGGCCATGGCCGCTTGGGCCACGGCGGGGGCGACCCAATACAGCACGCGATTGTCGAACGGTTTGGGAATGATGTAGTCGCGCCCGAAGCGCATGCGTTGCCGACCATAGGCACGCAGCACTTGATCGGGAACGTCTTCGCGCGCGAGCCGAGCAATGGCCTCCGCAGCCGCCACCTTCATCTCTTCGCTCACAGCGGTCGCGCGCACATCGAGCGCACCGCGGAAGATGTAGGGGAAGCCGAGCACGTTGTTGACTTGATTCGGAAAGTCGCTGCGTCCCGTGGCAACGATCGCATCCGGGCGAACCGAGAGCGCCTCGGCGTAGCTGATCTCCGGATCGGGGTTGGCCAGCGCGAAAATGATCGGTCGACTGGCCATGGTCTTCAGCATCCCCGCGTTCACCACGCCGGCAGCGGACAAGCCGATCATCACGTCTGCGTCGACCATGGCCTCGCTCAGAGTGCGCCGGCCGTCGCTCTTGGGACGCGCGAACGCGGCCCGAAATTCGTCGATATCGCCGCGATCTTTGTACAAAACGCCATTCACGTCGACGAGGGTGATGTGCTCGCGGCGCACGCCCATGCGTACCCACATCTCCATGCAGCTGGTGGCGGCTGCTCCGGCACCGATGCAAGTGACGCGCAGCGTATCGATGGGTTTGTCTTGCAGCTCGGCCGCGTTGCGCACGGCTGCGGCGGTGATGATCGCGGTACCGTGTTGGTCATCGTGGAAGACCGGGATCTTCATTTGCTTGCGCAGCGCTCGCTCGATGACGAAGCAGTCCGGCGCCCGGATGTCCTCCAGATTGATGGCACCGAAAGTCGGTTCCAGCGCGCGCACGATGGCCACGAACTTCTCGGGGTCGGTCTCGGCGACCTCGATGTCGAACACGTCGATGTCCGCGAATCGCTTGAAGAGCACCCCCTTGCCCTCCATCACCGGCTTGGCAGCGCGCGGACCGATGTTGCCGAGCCCCAGCACGGCCGTGCCATTGGTCACCACGCCGACCAGGTTGCGGCGCGCGGTGTACAGATCCACCGCATCGGGATCTTTGGCGATCTCGAGGCAGGGCGCGGCGACACCCGGCGAATACGCGAGTGACAGGTCCAGCTGCGAGGCGACTGGCTTGGTCCAAACGACTTCGATTTTTCCGGGACGCCCCTCGCGGTGGTAGCGCAGGGCATCTTCGTTACGGCTCATCGCCGCGATGCTAGCAAAAACCCGCTCTCATGACACACTGCGGGCCGACCATGACATTTGGCGAAGCCCGCACCGAACGACTCAGCACGGAACTGGAGCGTGCGGCGCTGCACGCCATTATTTGCACCTGGCAAGACTTGAATGGCTCATTGTTTCGGTTCCAGCTCGAACGCCCGGGTCTCGAGCTGGTCGATTCCAGCTCGCGATTGGGTCGCTGGCACGGTGGCCTACGGGTGATCGAAATTGCGCGCAGCCTGTTGGTCGACCACGGCTGGGGAGTGTTGGTCGAAGTGCTCAAGCACGAGATGGCACATCAGTACGTCGACGAAGTGCTGGGCCAGCCGGACGATGCCATGCACGGCGCGGTGTTTCGGCGCGTGTGTGAAGAGCGCGGCATCGATCCGAGCGCGGCTGGCGTGCCCGGGGTCGACAAGCAAACGGCCGTCGACGAACACCTGCTGGCACGCATCGCCAAACTGCTGGCGTTGGCCGAGAGCTCCAACGAGCACGAGGCACAAGCGGCGATGAGCGCCGCCCAGCGCTTGATGCTCAAGTACAATCTGGACGTCTGCGCCCAAGGGCAGGGACGAGAC
>DASSMT010000120.1:0-27825 GCA_035688655.1 Polyangiaceae bacterium
ACCGTCCTATCGCGCGTTCGAGCCGATAGCGTTCGGCCCAGACTTCGCCGACCGAGCTGGCCTGGGATTTGTGGCTGCTCTCGCTGTTCATCATCCGAGCGCGCGGTGAGTCCCGCTCGTGCGAAGCCTACCAGCTACGCCGCAGGACGAGCAATCGGGTGACAATAGACCTTTGCGCAATCAAGTGGAGCAATCGTCGCTATCGACGTCGCCGGAGTCTCGGCCGTCGCTCGCTAGGACTGTCTAAGGCCGCCCTGTGCTCGTGCCCTGCTTCGGCCGAGGTTTTGACCATCTCTTCGCTGACCACCGGATCGGCTCCATGGATGATCGCGTTGCGAAGCGTGATGGCATCACGCAATGTCTCGTCCCTCGAGCCCTTCGCTGCTCAGCACGCTGCGAAACAAGACCAAGCCGGTCAAGGTGAGCCCAAAGACCGCAGCCATGACCTGGCCGAAGTCGACGATAGATACGAGATTTGGCTCTCGTTCCGGAGCGGGCCGTATCCTCCGGATAGTGCCACGCTCGCGGCCACGGTCGCACGAAGAGTGCGGAAAGCCCATCATCAGCACAGGCATCGGAATGGCTTTTTCATGGACTCGAGGGCGTTGGTTCGACAGATACCCGCTCACGATAGGTCACTGGCCCTGGGCGTTCCACGTGCCTCCGCCGCTGTCCGCGAGGAAAAGCCCCCAAGTTCCGGTGAGGGTACGACTGCTCGGGTCGGGGCGACTGAAGCTGGCACGGCCGGCCGCAGGTTGTGGGAAGAACGTGGCCCACGTGCAGACGAGCTTGAGACCGGCGGCCTCTTTGGTGCAGTCGAGCCTGCCGCTGACTCCGGAGGTCTCGCTGAAGTTACACGTGACGCGCGCGTCGACCTCCGAGCAGCTCATGGCCCCGCGCGTACTCGTGAAGTTGCCGGTCAGCGGCGATGCCGAGCTTGCGGCAGGCGTGGGCGCAGGTGCCGGGGGAGCCGGGCTCGTCACGGGGACGGGAGCCGGCGCTGTGGGACTCGGCGCTTGACCACCGGTGGTAACCGGCTGAAGCGTCCATGAGCCGCGGCTATTGGCGGAGAAAGCGTCGCCCCACGAGCCCGCCAAAGTGCCGTTGGCCTGCCGAACGAAGATGGCGCGACCGAGCCCCTTTCCGCTCCAACCGCAGTCGAGTTGGGCTCCGTTGGCGGCGCAGAGCAGAGAACCTTCGGAGAACGCGCACTGAACGGTGCTCGCGTTCTGAGTACACGTGACCGCTCCCAGGTTCGACGAGTACTGACCCGCGAACGAGCCTGCCGCGACGGACGCCGGCTGCGGTTGCGGTGAAGGTGCGGGCGTCGGTGAGGGCGACGGCAGAACCGGCACGACCGGAGTAGGCGCCGCGGGCAGAGTCCCGTACAACTGCGCGATGGCCGCGCGGTCCAAGGCGGAAAGGTGCTCGCGGTTGCCGATGCGCGCATTCGGATCCTTGGGAACAATCGTCGGTTTCCCGCTGCGACTGAAGTAGCTCGGACCGTAGTGCATGATGCTGTCGTAGTCGTAAGCGCCTACGTCCTGGGACAGCTTCGGGCGCTGCTCGAAGTTCGTTTCCATGCCTTGGGCGATCTCGCCCCACACGATGGTCACGTACTGATCGCGATCCGAGCGGCTCTGCTCGTGCATGAACCCCGCTGCGTGCAAGACCTCGTGGACGATCCCGCCCCGACCGCAGTCAGGCTCGATCTGAATGGTCTGCGCCCCGCGTACGCGCCCGAGCTCCGACCAGCAGCCACTGTCTCGGTTGCTGAATACGACGTAGTCCGCGTCACCCGGCGTGCGCGGGCGCAGCTTGATCGGCGTGGTCGCCAAGTGTGCGATCGCCCAGGCGATGTCGGATTGCTGACCTGAAACGCTGGCATCGAGCTCGTACGGGATCTCGCCCTTGGGCCAGAGATACGCCTGATCCGACACGGCCACGGCGCTCTTTGCGCCGCTCTGCTGAATGTGAGGGCTCCCATAGCGCTGCAAGAGCAGGTGTGTCGGGCCGAGCACGACGTCTCCTTCCATGACGGCGAGACCGTCCACCGTTTGGTAAGTGACGAGAGAACTCGAGAGGCTCCCCGGCAGATAGAGCGGAGCCGTGGCGCGCTGAAAGCTCGAGCTCGACTGGTACGCTTCCGGCCTCGTGGGAGCTGCAAACGAACCCGGTTGAACGACGGGATCGGCTGCCTGCCGCTGGCTGGTGCAAGCCAGCACGAGCGACGCGGCGACCCAGTAACCGCCACTCCTGGTCATTCGCACATTCTCCCATGCTCTCCGCGCTCTTCCAACGTCTACGACGCTCATCGCGCGAGTGCGCTTGGAAATCTACTCTCGCTCGATATAGGGTCGAGGGCGATGCGACGACTCTCGTGTTTGGTCGTGGGCATGATGGCGTGCTCACCCGGTGCCACAGACGCGCCCAAGGTTCCGGAAGCTGCGCCCCGGGCGGCGGCGAGCGCGCACTCGTCCGAGCCCTCCGCACGCCCGGCCGCAGCGCGTCCGCCGGCTTCTGCTCTGGCCCCCACAGCGCCGCAAGAAACCATCACGTTATTCGTGCGCGAGCAGCGCGTGGACTGCCAAGGCGAAATGCCAAGGAAGTGCCTGCAAGTTCGCAACAGTCCGAGCGACCCTTGGACGAACTTCTACGACTCCATCGCCGGCTTCCAATACGAAGAATCCTTTCGCTACGAGCTGCGAGTTTCCGTCGACATCAACGACCATCCACCCGCCGACAAATCCTCACGAAGCTATCGGCTCATCGAAGTGATCTCGAAGGAGCCCGTGACCGACCCGCCGCGGTAGGGTTTTCCCCACCCGTCCAGGGCTCGGCCCTTCGGACTGCGCGACGCGCTTCGAGCGGCAACTCCAGCCGAACTCGAGTACCGGCTCCGGGGGCCGAGCGGACTTCGACGGTGACGCCCAACTGTTCGGCACGCGACCGCAGGTGAGACAAGCCGCGCCCTACCGTGACTTCCTTCGGGTCGAAGCCAATCCCCTCGTCTTCGACGAGCACTGCGACGTGGTCGCTGCCGACCTGATGCTCCGTCGTGATGCGCACCTGCTTGGTCTTTGCGTGCTTGAGCACGTTGGTTAGAGCCTCCTGCACCATGCGCATCACCTGCAAGGCTTGAGCAGGCCCGAGCCACGTCAACAGCGGTACCTCGTTCACCTCCCAGCTGAGGTTCAGGCCCGCCAATTCGAGCCGATCGCCCAGCCGATGGCGCAGGGTCGCGAGCAGCAGCACGAGGTCTTGACCAATGGGCTCGAGCGAATCCATGACCATCCGCAGGTCATCCACACATTCGCGGAGCACCCCCAACACCTCGCTGTGCTGCATGTTTCCACGTTCGACCGCCACCAGCGTCGAGATCAAGGACGAGCCGAGTCCGTCGTGCAATTCACGCATCACGCGTTGGCGTTCGTCGAGCAACGCCTGCTGGCGCAACGCCGCTTCTGCTCTGGATTGTTCGTGTCGCAACCTTTCTGCCAGCGCGTCGGCACGATGCCGCAGGTGAATGGAGGACAACATCACCCGCTGAATCGACAGACCGTGCTCCGAGATCCCGAGCATGAGGAGCACGCTCACCACTCCGGCCACGGGCAAGCCGGCATGCCAGACCAACGCGCTCGGTATCATCAGGCCCGCAGGGATCATGATCGCCAACAGCAACCTGTTGGAGTTGCTGGAGCTCGCAGAGCCGAGCGCAACCATCATGCTGGCGAAGGCCCCCAGGAGCTGCATCGCGCTGTTGCTGGCCGGTAGGAGCCACGGCAGCGAGCTCCACAGAACACCGACGCACACGGCCAGGACGAGCGTCCAGCGCCACCACCAGCGGGGCAATGCAGCGCCCAGCCCAATGCGGTCGAAGCGAATGCACAACCAGGCTTGTGTACCGAAGATCGTCCACGCTACTCCCGTCCAGATCCAGAAGCGACGGTCGTGGACATAGGCATCGAACACGGAAGCGACCAACGCCGTGAGCGCGCCGGCGCCGAGGAGTTGAAGCCGCCAATTCTGCATGCGTAAGCGGAACAGCTCGGCCCTCGCGACGTCGTCCGTGATTGGGCTGTGCGTGTCCACGAGGTTCATGGCCATACGAACTCTCTACTCAAGATTCTATCAAACGCAGCCTTCGCGCTTCTTCGAGCGCCTCGATCTTCGAGTTGACCTGCAACTTGCGATAGCTGCGTTTCACGTACGTTTGGACGGTATGCCGAGAAATCTGCATCAGCCCCGCAATCTCGTCGTAATTGAAGCCTTTGGAAGCGAGCGATAGCACCTTTACTTCTTGTTCGGACAGCACCGATGGCTCGCCGTCTTTGGGCGATGGGGGAGCGATCGCCTTGGGTTCGACCGAAGCAAATCGCGAGAGCAGACGGCGCGCGATGACCGGACTGATCGGGCTGCCCCCGGCGTGCAGCACACGAATCTGCGTGACCAGCTCGTCCGGCGGCAGGTCCTTCAACAGATAACCCGTGGCGCCAGCCTCGATGGAGTCGAGCACATGACGCTCGTCTCCGAAAATGGTGACCACGACCGCTTCACAACTCGGCAAGCGCCGCGATGCCTCGCGAATCAGGTCGATCCCGTTGCCGTCGGGCAACTGCAGGTCGACCAACAACACGTCCGGTGACAGGTCCAAAAGCGGCAGGCCTTCGGCCAAGTTCGAGGCTGCACCCAAGAGCTTCATGTCCTGGGCGCGCTCGATCGCAGTGACGAAGCTGCTGCGAAAGCGCGCCTCGTCTTCGACGATGAGTACCGAAAGCACCATGGTGCGAGTGTAGCAGGTGGTAACTCCCCGCCCGAACACAATCGAGAACGCTCGGTGAGCGATCGACGTGCTCGGCAGCTAGCGGCAAGTCCTCACCCGGCGGGGTGTCCCCTGTTCACGGGACAGACAGCATCGCGCGGGTCGGGTACCACATGCCGGACCGTGGAGCGCGTGGAGCCCTCCTCGGAAATGCCGACACTTCGTTGCATGTGCCAGGTAAACCCCGCGTGCGGCGAAGGTTCGACGTGAATCCCTGCGTAGTGCCAAGATGAAGAAGCAGAATCTCGCCGTCGACATCGTCGACCAGATAGTGAGCGATGGAGTCGACCGCGGCATCCTTCATTTGTATACAGAGGACGAGCAGCTCGTCGGCAACACAATCACCCTGCGGGGTAAAACCATAGTCAACTTCGGCTCTTGTAGCTACCTCGGGCTGGAGTTCGATCGACGCTTGAAGGACGCCGCCAAGGCCGCCATCGACAGGTATGGCACGCAGTTCTCCGAGTCGCGGAGCTATGTCTCGGCGGGTCCCTATCGCGAGCTCGAGAGCCTGCTCGAGCAAATCTTCGAGCAACCCTGTGTGGTTGCTTCTACGACGTCACTCGGGCATCTGTCGTGCATTCCGGTGCTGGTGGCGCCGAATGACGCCATCGTGATGGACCAACAGGTTCACGACTCGGTACAGCGGGCTTGCCGTCTGGCGACCACCATCGGTACGCATCTAGAGGTCGTGCGTCACAATCGCTGCGATCTGCTCGAGCGCAAGCTGGAAGACCTGTGCGCCCGTCACCCCCGCGTCTGGTACATGGCAGACGGTACCTACTCGATGTACGGCGACACGGCACCGATGAACGACATTTATGCCTTGCTCGATAGCCGAGAGAACTTCCATCTGTACATCGACGACTCCCACGGCATGAGCATCGCCGGCAAACACGGCCGCGGGCGCATTCTCGACGGGCGGGCTTTTCATCGAAAGATGGTCCTCGCAGCGTCCCTCAACAAGGCGTTTGCGGCCGGTGGTGGAGTGCTGGTCTTCCCGGATCGGGAGTCTGCGCGCAAGGTGCGAACGTGTGGCGGGCCCATGATCACCTCGGGCCCGATGCAACCATCCCAACTGGGTGCCGCCATCGCTTCCGCTAGAATTCACCTGAGCCCCGAGCTCGAGCAAATGCAGCATGAGCTCCGCGAACGGCTCGAGTTCACGCGCGACCGAATCCGCGAGCACGGCCTGCCGCTCGTGTCGGCGGAGGGGGCGGCGCTGTTCTTCATCGGCGTGGGGCTGCCCAAGGTCGGTTACAATATCATCCGCCGGCTTTTGGAACGCGGTTTCTACACCAACTTGGCGATCTTCCCGGCCGTCCCGATGCGCAACACCGGAGTACGCTTCACGGTCACCAGGCTCCACACTTTCGAGCAGATTGCGCAGCTCGTCGCTGCCATCGCCGAAGAACTTCCGCGTGCGCTTTCAGACGAGCAATCTTCGTTCGACGAAGTTTACAGAGCCTTCCATCTGGCGCGGCCCGCAGCATCCGCGCCGCTGCCCGCCCCGGCCTCCGATGGAGTCGACGGCATCCGGCTGACGCACGCTACCAGCATCCGTGCGTTTGCTGCGAGCGAGTGGGACGGGCTCTTCGGGGGACATGGATTCGACAGTCATGGTCTGAAACTTCTCGAGGAATCGTTCCGCAACAACGATCGTGAAGAATACAACTGCGAATTCGACTACATCGTGGTGCGCGACGCGCGCGGGCTGCCCATCGTCGCCGGGTTCTTTACCCGCACGCGTTGGAAGGACGACATGTTGGCGCCCGCCGCGCTTTCGGCCCTCGTCGAACGCGAACGTGCGACCGATCCCTATTTTCTCACCTCACGTGTGCTGTCGTGTGGATCGCTCGTCACCGAAGGTCCTCACCTGTACATCGCTCGCAGTAGCCCGCTCTGGAAGGTCGCGCTGTCGCGGCTACTCGAGAAGCTTTCCTACCTTTCTGGCGAATCACGCGTAGATACGCTGGTATTTCGCGACTTCTACGGGGAGGACCCCGAGCTCGATCGGGTATTTTTGGACCACGGCTTCTTCAAGTTCGACATGCCGGAAACCAACGTGCTCGACTTGGCGGGCATCAGCAGCATCGCCGAGTGGCACGCGCGCCTGTCCACCCATGCCAAGCGAAACTTTCGTGTGGAGGTCCGCCGGCATCGTGACAAGTTCGACGCAGAGTTCGTCACGGCAGCGACCGGCGCAGAACTTCGATACTGGTACGAGCTTTACGAGAACGTGAGACGAAAGAACCTGGGGCTCAATACGTTCGCCTTACCGTTCCGACTCTTCGAAAAGATCTTGCTCGACGACCGCTGGGACAAGCTGGTGCTCAGGCTGCGGCCCGAGTTCGACCATCTACAGAGCAACACGCCCGTGTGTTTCGTGTTCGCTTACCGTTCTGCCGAGACCTACGTGCCGACCCTCATCGGTCTCGACTACCGCTACAATGCGGAATACAAAGTATACAAACAGGCGGTCTATCGTACGGTTCTGCGCGCGATGGAGCTGGGTTCCAAACGAGTCTTGCTGGGCTTCTCGGCCTCCACCGACAAGCGGAAGGTCGGTGCCCGAGCCGTGAAGACCTACGGCTACATGCAAGGTAAGGACGGCTTCAACTTCGATGTACTGCGTGCCCTCGAGGTGAGAGCCAAAGCGGCGCCTGGCTCTCGTGAAGCCGTCGTCGTCGCGGAAGGAGGGACCACGTGAAGAATGGATTGGACGCCGATGTGGTGGTGATTGGCAGCGGCATTTCCGGGCTCGTCGCCGCCCTGCGTTCGCAACTCTCTGGGCTTCGAACGATCGTCGTCGAGAAGAGTCAGCGCGCGGGTGGGCTGTGCGGCACCTTTCTCTTCGAAGGCCACGAGTTTGCTTTCGGCTGCAACGACTTCGGCACCGGCTTCGAGAAGGAGCTCCTCGAGCTCGGTGTAGAGGTCACTTTTCACCGCCCGCGGGCCGAGTTCAATTTCGGTGCGCGCCGCTTGCAGTTGCCTCCGAACGCAGCCACCTTGTGGCGACTCGCGCTGCGCCCCTGGGCGCTCAACCGGCTCATCCGTGGGGCAAAGCGGGCGAGTACGCTCGGTGAGCTCATCGATCAGCACATCGACGACGACTTGCTCAAGGATGTAGCTTCACTGCCGGCGTTCGCCCTGATGCGCTCGCCGGACGACGTGAGCTTGCGGCTGCTCGGGCGAGAGCTCTCGAAAGAGCTCGGCTACGGCTATGACAACAGTCGAACGCCGATCGGCGGGCCGAGCGCGCTCATCGGCCAGATGGTGAAGCGCCTGCTCGCACTAGGCGGGGCGCTGCGACTCGGCTCTGAGGTGCTGGAGATCCGGCGCCAGGACGGCCGCTTCAGCGTGGAGACGTCAGCGGGAGCGCTCGGTTGCCGCCACGTCCTGACGAGTCAGGGACGTTGGGACGCTTTTCCCGAGGGTTCGAAGCCGGGCTTGAGCGTCGCTGCGGCGCTCCTCGTCGTCGATACCGGCGCGTTCACCCTTCCGAAAAACGTGCACACGCTGGATTGGTTCGAGCCAGGCCTCGCTCAGATGTTGCGTGACCTCGACCGCGGCGTTCTCGTGGCACGACCCAGCTTTCATGCGTTCTGCTCGGACATTCCGCCGCGGGACCAGCGCCGCTCGATCACCGCATTCGTACCCCTTTCGCGCGGGGAGCAGGCGCTGACGGCTGATCGTCGAGCCAGCCTGCTCGACCATGTCTGCGAGCGCTTGAATGCCCTGTACCCCGGCTTCAAAGACGGCCTGGTCGGCTGCTGCTTGCTGTCACCCGACGAGGTGCTGGAAAGAACCGGCGCCCTCCTGGTACCGAGCCCGCTCGTGCCGCCGGTGGCCTTCGACAAACCCGCAAGCTACGACGCGCGCACCGGACTCTACCACGTCGGCACCTCCGTCGGCCCCCCCGGCGATCACGCGGGCGCCGCTGCCCTTTCCGGAAAGCTCGCCGCCCAACAAGTCATCGCCGCGTGCGCCGGAGCTTGAGCTGCGCGCTGGCTTCGCCGGTACCCAAAGCTCACCGTGCAAGCGGCCTCCGCAAGCGCAACGACCGACAAGTCCGCCTGGTGGTCGGACGCTACTCGTCTCGCCAGGCCCACGGGATGCTCTCGACGTGCGTTACGCCCCTGCGATTTGGTCGAGCAGGTCGCGTGGAAAGTTCTAATTAGAACCGGACTTTCGCGCGCGATCGCCCATCGTGAGTACCCAAGATCGAGACTCTGAGCGAACAAAATGGCGTCGTGACTCATTCGCTCAATTCCAGGAACCAGCAAAGACCTTCACTCACCTTGCAGCAGCGGTCGAGCGATGGTGCCGGCCATCTCGACTAGATCGCCGTCTTCATCGCTCGAGTATGACCAGTAAGACTGGCGAGTCGAGCGCGTTCCGCTCAGGGACCGCGATACTCGATGGCCCGCGGTCGACGTCAGATGTGGGAAGTGCGCCACGCGGACCCGGTCGAGGCCCTGGCGCGAGGGTGTGCGGGCCAGTAGACTGGGCGAATATGGTGCGTGGGCAACTCGAGCTCGGGGTGTGGGGCGTGCTTTTCGCGCTCAGTCTGGTGGGCTGCGGCGGCAAGGAGGCGGTGACGGACGGCGGCAGCGGGGGGCGTTCGAACGACGCTGCTAGTGGGACTGGCGGTTCCGAAGCGAATGGCGGCACTGGGCAGACTGGCGGTTCTGGAACGGCCGGGAGTTTTGGCGGCACGCGTCCAGTCGTCGAAACGCCGGCGACGGTTGCTCAGCTATGCGAAAGGTATCCTGAAGCGTGGGCTGCGTTCATGGCCCGCTGCCACGGCGGGGAGCCCAAGGCATGGGCGTTGCGGCTCGATGATCCGTGCGCGCAGACGACCGACTCGGAAAATGCGGGACGCATTCGTCTCGACGCCGCGAACGCCCAAGACTGCTTCGTGGCGCTCTCGGGTGACGACTGCACCGCTCTGGAAAAGGGTGCTTGCGACGATCTCGCGATCGGCGCGGTGCGCAAGGGTGAAGCCTGCGCGAACCTGGGGCCTCGAAGCGAGTGCGAGCCGGGGACCTACTGCTCCTTCACCGGTCCGAGCAACTGTGCTGGCACCTGCCGGCCCATGGGAACGGCCGGCGAGGGCTGCCACGGCCAGTTTGTCGACCTCATTTGCGGACCTGGCCTCGAGTGCGACGGGCCCGCCAACCAGTGTCGCGCACGCGCCGCTGAAGGAGAGGCCTGTTCGGGCCAACAGGGACTATGCAAGGCCGGCCTATTTTGCGACGCCGAGGCCAATACCGAAGGCGTGTGCCGCCCCACGAAGACCGCAGGCCCGTGTCGCACCGGCAGCGCATGCGCTACAGGCTTCAAGTGCATCACGGACGATTCTGGCGTGGCGACCTGCCGGCCAGAGAAGCGAGCTGGGGAGTCGTGCACTCCCGGGCGCCGCGAGTGCGCGGTGTACTGCTCTCACGCCGGGCTCTGCAAGGTTGCTGCCGAGGAGGGGGAGGCGTGCGGCACACTCCCCGGAAGCACGTTCGCCGAGAGCGAGGCGGTGACCTGTGGAGCGGGACTCTACTGCCACCAAGAGGTCGACGGCACGACAGAAGGAGCTTGCCGCAAACAGGCCGCTGTGGGCGAACCCTGCCCGCAGGTTGGCTTGTCGGGCAACCGTTGTCAGGGGGGCGACCGCATCGGATATTGCAACAGCGATCAGTGCGTGACCTGCGGCGAGTAAACTGAACGCTGATCGCGCCCGACAGCGTGGCGCGAGGCGGGGGGCGGATGAGTTGCCCCCACCGTCCAGTGCTCGGCCCTTCGGGCCTGCGCGCTTCCTGCCTCCCCCAAATTCCGTGCTCGGCCTCCGGCCTGCGCGCGGAATGGAGGGAGGCCGTCGCGAACGGCAAAGTACAGTTCGAATTCGAACTGCGTTTTCGCGTCGGCGAGACGGGTCGAGGCGACGGACATCGATTGAATGCGCAGCACGCTCGCCTCCAGCGCCAGCAACGTGCCGGACTCCGCGAGAGGCGCACGCTCCGCGCCGCGCCAGTCGCTGCAGGCGCAACACGGCGGGCGACTTCGGGGCTTCGTGCATTCGAGGCGCGGGGCGGCTCGGTGCGAACCCTCCGTCACTGCAGCTCAGACCGCGTCGCGTTCCGACTCGGTGAGCCGCGAGCGGTGCTGCCGATCGTCTCTCGCCGCACAACGACTACCTCCCCCTGCCGCGCGCAGCGGCGAAGCCGCGAGCACGGCTTTGGGGGAGGTCGGCGGCGCGCAGCGAGCGAAGCGAGCGAGCACCGACGGGTGCCTACGCCTCACTGCGTCGAACAGCGAGGGGGCAACTCTAGCGGAGAGAGAGGGATTCCTTGCGGTGCTCGCGGCCTGCGGCCGCTGCGCTCCTCGGGACCTCGGGTTCACGCGCGCGGCGACAAGCCGCGGCGAGGCTTCGTGCATTTGAGACGAAGGGCGGCTCGGTGCGAACCCTCCGTCACTGCAGCTCAGACCGCGTCGCGTGGTTCCGGTCGGCACCTGTGGTTCGAATCCCTCTTGCGAGGTTCCGTCGGGGCGCGGTGCAGTGCGACGGAGTTTGAGTTGAGCTGCGGAGAGAGAGGGATTCGAACCCTCGGTAGGCTTTTGACCTACGCCCGCTTAGCAAGCGGGTACCTTCGGCCACTCGGTCATCTCTCCAGAAGATTCGGAAGCCAGGGAGGGCGAGAACGTAGCCGCAGACGGTTTGGGGTCAAGCGGGATCGGTGCGGGCGTGAATTTGGCGGGCTTTGGCTGGGTTTTATTGGGGTTTTTGGGGCTTCTGGGCTTCCGCGGGGGCCGTTTGGGTGAGAGGCGCTAGGCTCGACGGCATGCTCTTGAGCCGTTCCGATGTTCCGCGGCCGTCTGCCGCCGCCTGTGACAAGGCGCGTTCCCTGCTCGACCGCGCTTTGGGTCCCTCGAAGGTGCTCACGGAACACGACGCTTGCGAGCGTTTCGTGCGTGATGAGTCCGAGGCGCTCGGCGTGGTGCCCGATGCGGTGGTGCTCGCTTCGAGCGCGGACGATATTTTGGCAGCGCTGCGCGTGGCGCGGGAGGCCGGGGTGCCGATCACGCCGCGTTCGGGCGGTACGGGGCGCACCGGTGGCTCGGTGCCGATCGCGGGCGGGATCGTGCTTTCGACTTTGGGCATGAATTCGATCGTGGAGATCGATCGCCGCGAGGGGCTCGCGGTGGTCGAGCCCGGTGTCATCCTGCAGGATCTGCAAGCTGCGGTCGAAGCCGAGGGCTGGTTCTATCCGCCGGATCCGAATTCGCAGGCTTCGTGCGCGCTGGGCGGTAACGTCGCGGAGAATGCCGGCGGTCCGCGCGCATTCAAGTACGGCGTGACGCGCGATTACGTGCTCGGCTTGGATGCGTTTTTGATTGGTGGGCAGCGCATTCGCGCCGGCCGCCGCACGATGAAGGGCGTGACTGGCTACGACGTGACCGGCTTGCTCGTGGGCAGCGAAGGGACTTTGTCGGTGTTCGGCGATATCACGCTGCAGCTCTTGCCGAAGCCCGAGAGCGTGATGACGCTGCTAACGCTGTTTTCGCACGTGAAGCAAGCCAGCGCGGCGGTGCAGGAGATCATCTCGCGCGGGCTCGTTCCGCGCTGTATCGAGCTGCTCGACGCCACCACGCTGGAGGCGATGCGCAGCGCGGGCAACGCGATCGATGCGCGCGCGGGCGCCATGCTGATCATGGAAGTGGACGGCGACGAGGCGGCGTGTGAGCGGCAAGCAGAGCGCATTGCCGATGCCTGCGAGACGGCCCAGGTGCTGGAAGTGCTGGTCGCTCAGGACCAGGCGCAGCGCGAGAAGCTGTGGGCCGCGCGCCGTGAAATGAGCCGCGCGGTGCGCAAGCTGACCAAGAAGAAGCTGAGTGAAGACGTGGTGGTGCCACGCATGCAAATCGGTGAGTTGCTCGACCGCGTGGCGCGCACGAGTGAGCAGACCGGCGTACGCTCGCTCACCTACGGCCACGCTGGCGACGGCAACTTGCACTGCAACTACTTGTGGAACGAGGAAGACGAGTTGCCCGCGGTCGAGCGCGCCATCGAGCAGCTGTTTCGCGATGTGATCGAGCTGCGCGGCACGCTCAGCGGTGAGCATGGCATCGGCGTGCTGAAAGCGTCTTATTTGCCGCTCGAGCAAGCGCCGGAGCTGATCACGCTGCAGCGCGATCTGAAGCGCGTGTTCGATCCGCAGAATTTGCTCAACCCGGGCAAGATCTTCCCGGCGGGCAGTCACCGCGCCTGTTGAAGCGCTCGCCGAGTGGCCGCTCGGCGATCACCATTTCGGCGGTTGGCAAGCGCGGCGCTGCGCTTTGTCAAATTGACAGCTCGCCGCTGTAGGCCGCGATCTGGCGCGTCAATTTGACCGCACGACCGCGCTGCAGCGCGCTTAAGCCGTAAAGCTTTCCGCGGACTTGCGCGTATCAGTAGCTGGCACATCGCTTGCTAACCCCGGAAGTGTCGACCATGACTCTTGCTCATTCCCGCTCCCGTTCGCGCTCTCGAGGCGTTACTCCAATCGCAGCTGCGCTGGCTGCGCTGGCACTTGGGGCCGGCGCTTCGTGCGTGTGGTGGCTGGGGAGCATGGGCAGCGCGCGCAGCGAGCGGGCCTCCTCCGAGACAGACGCCGCGCAGATTCTGAGCGCGGCCAAGGCGTTCCACGTGCAGCACGCAAACGGTTGCCCCACGCTCAGCAGCCTGAAGGAAGAAGAGTTCTTGAGTCGCAACGCGCGCGGCGACGACGCTTGGGGCAATCGCTTTCGGATCAGCTGTAAGGACAGCGAGCTCACGGTGAGCGCCGCAGGGCCCGACGGCAAGCCGAACACCGCGGACGACATCGTCGCCTCGCGCTAGTCTCGTCGCGCTGAAGAGTGCCGCGCTAGTCTCGTCGCGCCGACGACTGTCACGCTGACGAGTATCGAGCCATCAGGTTCGCCACTCGGAGCGGCTCACCAGCCGCCGAGGTTTGCCAAATCACGCCGCGCACGCCAGGCCCAAATGATGATCACCGTGCCGAACGCCAAGGTGAGCACGTTGATCGCGACCTCGACGCAGACTCCGCCGGTGTCGGGTGAGCGGTAGATGCCGTTTTCGAGATCGAACAGCACGTCGAGCAAGCCGAGATAGATGCTGGTCGCGCCCGCCGCGATGAGCCACAAGAACGAGCTCGCGCGCCTGCGCACGAGAGCCACGCACGCGGCAGCGCCGCTCGCGGCCATCCACAAGTCTGCGACCGGAAACGAATTCTCGAATGCGTAGTAACTCTCGGTGTGGGCCGAGGCCAAGATCTCGCGATCGACGCCGAACCACACGAACCAGTAGGCGAGCGTGGCCAGCACACCGAAGATGAGCACGCCCAAGATGAAGCGGCCGCCGCGCGGCAGCTCAGGACTGGTGTTGGTCGTCATTTGCATCCAGAAGCCGTGGCGTCAGGCGCCGTGAGCGCAACACTTGCAGGAGGAATGCCCAAGTGCCGAGCAGAATGATACGCAAATCCGCGAACAAGGGGGAACGGCGCCGAAGGCGGGGTTCAGTGGCTGCCATCAGCCGCTGACCTCGCCGAACAACTCCGGATCGAGCCAGCGC
This sequence comes from Polyangiaceae bacterium, assembly GCA_035688655.1. Taxonomy (GTDB): domain Bacteria; phylum Myxococcota_A; class Polyangia; order Polyangiales; family Polyangiaceae; genus PMG-095. The sequence continues at coordinate 14,424 of DASSMT010000120.1, forward strand.
GTCTCGCCGCCGTCGATCAAGAGCACGGATTCGAACTTGACGCCCAGCGAGCCCTTACCGAGGTGAGGTTCGATCGCGTACAAGCCTTGGGGCCTCCCGGGTGCGCCGGCATTCAGGAACGGATACGGCGCGCCCGCCAAGTGATGAAGCACGAGGCCCGTGGCGTAGGTCAAAAGTAGCGGCAGCTGAAAACCAGTGCCGATGCGCGGCGCTGCCGAACACCAGTTGGGAAAGCCCTCCAGTGTGTGGCCGAGCACCTGCGCCGGATAGCGCGTATGAATCACGTCCGCGCCCGCCGTAGCGATGCTTTGTGCAACGCTTCGACACAACCCCGCACTGCCCGCGTCGCTCACGGCCCAGGTCAAGATGTCGCGCTTGAGCTCTGCCAGCACTGCCAGCAAAGAGCGGTGCGTGAGCGCCGCTTCGGGCTCGCCCGAGGCGCATCCGGAGTACGCAAAATCTCCGGGAAACCCAGCCACGATCGGCGCCGCGTCGAGGACGAATGCCTCGCCCTCGACGAGCACGCGATCGGTCGGGAGCGCGTTGGTCTCCCACGTGCCACGCCAATCGAAGCGCGCGCGCTCGCCCCACCAAGCGTACGGTGTGTGCAGCCAGTGCTTCACTCGTGCCTTGGCGAATTGTCGCTCGAGGCGCGCGCAGACCTCGCGTTCGCTATCGCCCGGCCTGACGCTTTCGGCCACGCTCAGCACGGCCTCGCGCGCCACGCGCTGCGCATTGGCGATGCCCTTGACGTATGCCGTGCGCATCATGTACCGACCCTAACATGGCTTTCAACGCGCGGGTCGCTCGGTCGCTCTTGGCTGCAGCCACAATGCTCGCAAGCGCGCGCGCGTTCGCCGAAGACGCGCCGGTCGAAAAGCCTGCCGTCGATCGCCCTGCCCTGCCGCAAACGAGTCCGAGCCAGCCTGCAGAATCCAGCGGCTCCACGCGCGCGAATTCGAACACCTCCGCGCAAAGCTCGGGCCGGAGCTCGAGTCAGGCTGAAGCGCCCCAGCATGCCAAGCACGGCAGCTCGGCGCCCGCGCGCGAAAGCGCGGCAGGCGGTGGAGGTGGTGGCGGTCGACGCGTATTTCCATATCTGGCCGCAGGGCCCGCAATCTTGATTGGGGTCGCGGGCGGCGCGGATTTCGAGCGCACGAATCCGGCGCTGACTGGCGGGGTCGGCATCGAAATCCCGGTTGGGCGCGCGACCGGCCTCGCCTTCGAGCTCAACGGCGATGTCGAGCTCGCGGCCGGGTCGGATCGCGGAACGTATACGGACCTGCTGCTGCGCGCCCGTCTCGGTCAGATGCTCACGCCGCGCAATCGGCTATGGGGCGCCCTCGGCCTGGGCATTGCGGGCTATCAAAGCAATTCGTTTGCCTTCGGTCTCGCCGGCGGCACGAGCCTGCTGCTGGTTCCGAAGTTCGGGCTCGATTTCAGCGCGAACCTCACGGTCCTCGGCGCCTCGGACTCGAACATCAACGGCGTCCAGAACCACTACCCGGGCGGCGCCGTGCTCTCCTTCGCCATCCGCGCGCTGTTCGAAATTCACCGTTAGTGCGCTCGCGCACCGGGTTCACTTGATGATCACGCGGCCGGTGCCGAGCCGGTACGCGCTGGAATACGCCGCCGCGTTCAAACACCTGGCCAGCGTAACGGAGTCATCCTTCTTGTCGCGACAAGCGGTGACCGCGTTGCTGCTGTTTGCGATCAGCCGATAGGGCGCGCCTGCACCTGCCACGGGCGCATCGGGGTCGGCCTGATCGGGCTGAGTGCTGGCCACGATTTCGTCGCCGTCGACCGTGCAACCACCGACCAGCAGGTCCAAGAAGCTGCGAGCTGCGGCGTAGCCCTCCTTGCACGGCGTGTCGCCACCAGTGGCATAGTCCGCCGGAATGGCCACGCTGGCGAGCGACGCGGCGCTCAGACTGCCGCACAGCTGACCCGCGTCGTTCCCGTGCGGCGGCCCCGCACTGGCGAAGCTGACCAGATTTGCGCGCAGGTGTTCACTCGCCAAGTGGCCGGGCGCCGTGCCCGACGACGTGAGCGGCGCGGAAGTGTCCCCCACGGTCAAGCGCAGCTTGACGTTCGACACGTAGATCGCAACATCACTGAGCAGAGGGATGCGAAGACTGCCGGGCTCCGCGTCCAGAACGCCTTCGGAGAGCTGCGCGGTCGAGCTCGAGTACAACACTCCACTGCCATCGACCTGACCCGTCGCGGGCGTGTACCACCAATCGAGATCGCTCGTGCCGTCGTAGCTCGCCGCCACGCTGGGCGCGCCAAACGCCATCCCGAGCTCGAATGTCTCCGCGCTCATGCCGCTGAGATCACGCAGGCCGGGGAACGCAAACAGCAGACTCAGCGAACCATTTGCGACGCGCTCGTCCAAAGCCGCTTGCAGCGCGGTTTGAGCGATACCCTCGAACGCTGCGCCAAACGCGTTCTTCGGACACAGGCTGCTGGTCCTGAACCTTTGCTCGATGGACGTGGCGCGTTGACTCTGTTCGAAGGTGCACGTCGCGCTGCACGCGTCCAGGCTCTTGGTGTTGCCATCGTCACATTGCTCGCCCTTCTCGAGCAGTTGATTGCCGCAAACGGGAGACGCGCCGCCCGCCCCGCTCACGCCGCCGCCACTCGCCCCGGCCCCAGCTGCGCCGGCCCCGCCTGCGCCGCCGCCAACGCCGCCTGCGCCACCGCCCGCTTTCCCACCGGCACCGCCACCGCCCGCGCCGGCTTTGCCGCCCGCACCACCACCCGATACACCGCCCGCGCCAGCACCGCCTTTACCGCCCGAGCCGCCTCCGGCGCGCCCGGCACTCCCGCCATTGCTGCCGCCCCCGCCGCTCGCGCCGCCGCGACCCGCGGCGGTGTTGCCACTTTGACCAGCCACACTGGTCGTGCCGCCATCGGCGTTGTCGCCGGCCATGCCCGTTTCACCCGCATCGCCCAGGCCACCAACGCTGCTCGCATCACCCGCGCTCGCCGCCGAGCCTGCTCGAGCGCTCCCGGCCACGCCGACGTCTTTGCCACTCGAGCCGGCGCGCGCGGAGCGCCCCGCTTCACTGATCGTGAAGTCGACGTCCGCATTCGTGCACGCCGAGAATGGCTGCACACACAGCGCTGCAATGACGGCGATTCGAAGGCCCGAACTCGATTTCAAGACTCACCTACTCGAAAAGCGGAGCGCAAACGCCGACCGAACGACGCCGAACGAAATGGGAAACTCCCTACCCAGCTATGGGGTTAGCATAGAATTGAAGCTGCGCGAGCGCGCCCGAACCCTCACGCGAGAACATTTACGCCGTATCGTACCAGCGTTAGCGTCACGCCATGCGTGCGCGCAAGAAACCGCAATTCCTCCTGCCCGGCGCGCCGCTCTCCTTCCCCGATCCGAACCAAGCGGACGACGAGGGCATGCTGGCCATTGGTGGAGATCTCTCGCCCGAGCGCCTCTTGTTCGCCTACGCGCACGGCATTTTCCCGTGGTACGACGACGGGTTGCCGCCCATGTGGTGGTCGCCCAATCCGCGCACGGTGATGGATCCGGAGCACCTACACGTTTCGCGCAGCATGAAGCGCGTGTTGCGTGCGGGCCGCTTTACCGTGAGCTTCGATCGCGCATTTCGCGAGGTGATGCTGGAGTGCGGGCGCGAGCGCGATCAGGGAACTTGGATCTTGCCGGAAATGGTTGATGCATACTGTCACTTGCACGAGCTCGGGCACGCGCACAGCGTGGAGGTTTGGCAGAGCGAGCGCTTGGTGGGTGGCTTGTACGGCGTGCAGCTCGGCGCGTTGTTTGCGGCAGAGAGCATGTTCCACCGCGAGCGCGACGCGTCCAAAGTAGCCTTGATCAGCGCAGTCGAGAGCCTGTTCCAGTCGGGCATCGAGCTGTTCGACGTGCAATTTCTCACGCCGCATCTGCAGTCGCTCGGCGCCTACGAGATCCCGCGTGCGCGTTACTTGGAACTCGTAGAAAAGGCGGTCGCCAAGCGGGACCTGAGTCTCCCGCGCCGCTGAGCCCGTCCTCGCAAGCGCAGATCAGCCGAGCGCGCCGCGCACGATGCGCAGGCGCGCTCGCCTCGGCGTCGGCAAGATGGGATCGAATCGCGGGCCGCGCGGACGCACGGGCGGCGGAGAGCCAGAGGCGACGAGCGCCAGCGCATAGGTCGCGAACAACAGCAGGAGAGCTCCCCAATCGGTCATCGCAATGCTGAAATCGTGGCCTTTGTGCGTGGCAACGCGGGAAGCAGCGGGTGACGATTACGTGGCTTCGCCCCGCGGCGACTCACCGCGTTCTGTTGCTCGCCGGGCGATTGCTGCCGAGTCGGGAAGGTTTCCGAAACCTCCGCCTGACCCGCTAACTGCTGGTTAACGCAAGCAGAACGCCTGCTGCGGCCGCGTCCAGCCGAGCGCAATATTCTCGGCATGTTGCAGCGCGCCTCGTTTGCTTCTCTTGGGCCGATTTCGGTGCTCTATTTGTCTGCATGCCGCGCAGCATCGGAGTTGCAGTCGGGGTCGGTGCGTTGTTCCTTGCTGGCTGGAATTGCCTGGCCTGCAGCAGCTCGAACAAGCATCCGGGTTCTGCTCTCGGCAGTGCTGGGACGGGCACCAGCAACGGCACGGCCGCGGGCACTGGAGGCAGTGATGGCCTCGTCGTCGGGCAAGGCGACGGTGGTAGCGGCAATGGCAGCGGCAACAACCCAGCCTGCGCGGCCAAAGTCGCGACCGCGCAAGCCGTCCCGCTCGACATGGTGATCATGCTCGACACGTCGAGCTCGATGCTCGACCCGACCGCGACCCAAGTCAGCAAGTGGGACGCCGTGAAGCTCGCTCTCGAGTCGTTCCTGAACGACAAAGCGTCGGCCGGCATCGGCGTCGGTCTGCAATATTTCCCACAGCTGAAGCCGAACACCCCTGCAACTTGCACGAACGACGCGCAATGTGGCCAGGGCGCGCCGTGCTTCCTCAAGCTCTGCTTCGACTCGATCCCAGACGGCTTGTATCCGTGCAGCTCGGTCGCTGACTGCCCGCAGGCCACGCAAAGCGGGCTGCGCCGGTGCCTACCCATCGCGCAGTGTTCGAACGCGCCAGAATACTTTTGCCCCATGACTGGCAGCGAGTGCACGACCAACACTCCCGGCGAAAATCTCGGCACCTGCGTAGGGCTGACCGAAAGCTTCTGCCTGAACGCCACGATCTGTGACGTGGCGAAGTATGCCGCACCCGCGACGCCCATTGCTGTGTTGCCCGGCGCCGCTGCGGGGCTGGTCGCGTCGATCGACGCGAAAGCGCCCTTGGGCGATACACCCACCGGTCCCGCCTTGAGCGGCGCGATCCAACAAGCCAGCGCATGGGCGACCGCACACAAGGATCACCGGGTCGTCGCCGTGCTCGCCACGGACGGTGTACCCACGCAGTGCACACCGGACACGATCCCCGAGATCGCAGCGCTTGCCCGAGCCGGCGTGCAGGGCAACCCGAGTATCAGCACCTTCGCCATCGGTGTGTTCAGCCAGAACGACATCGACCAAGGCGCACAGTCCGCACTCGACACGATTGCGCGCCAAGGCGGCACCAACAAAGCCTTCATCGTCGATACCCAGAAAGACGTGACCGCGCAGTTCCAGGCAGCGCTCGACAGCATCCGCGGCGCTCGCCTCGCCTGTCAGTATCAGGTCCCCGAGCCCACGAACGGCGGCTCGCTCAACTACGGCAAGGTCAACGTCACCCTGACCAACGGCGGGCAAAAGACCTTCATCTATTACGTGAAGGATGCGGCCGCCTGCGATGCCAGCGGCGGCTGGTACTACGACGTCGAACCGAGCAGCGGCACTCCGACCAAGATCATCGCCTGCCCGGCAACCTGCACTCAGTTCGAATCCGCGAGCAATGGCGCGACGGTCGGCATCGAGCTCGACTGCGACACGATCATCAAGTAATTTTTGTGCAATAATCGACAGTTAGACTAATCCGCGAATTCCGACCGAATTAGTGCTAGATCGGCCGTCCCGATGACCGCCGTCGATCCTTCTCCCGACCGCGCGCTCGAGTTCCGGCTGAGCCACCTTCGCCAACTCGAGGCCGAAAGCATTCACATCATTCGTGAAGTAGCCGCCGAGTTCGATAACCCGGTGATGCTTTATTCCATCGGCAAAGACTCGTCGGTGATGGTGCAGCTCGCGCGCAAGGCCTTCCACCCCGGGAAATTGCCCTTCCCGCTCTTGCATATCGACACGACCTGGAAGTTCCGGGAGATGATTCAGTTCCGGGACGAGTTCGTGAAGACGCACGGGCTGAATTTGCTCGTGCACACCAACCGAGAAGGGTTGGAAGAGGGCATCAATCCCTTCGATCACGGCAGCTCCAAATACACCACGATCATGAAGACGCATGCGCTGCTGCAGGCGTTGAACAAGGGCAACTACGACGCCGCCTTCGGCGGGGCTCGCCGCGACGAAGAGCGCTCTCGCGCCAAAGAGCGCATCTATTCCTTCCGCGATCGCTACGGCCAGTGGGATCCGAAGAACCAGCGCCCCGAGTTGTGGAACCTGTACAACGGCAAGCTGACCAAGGGCGAAAGCATCCGCGCCTTCCCGCTCTCCAACTGGACCGAGCTCGACATTTGGCTCTACATCTACTTGGAGAACATTCCGATCGTTCCCTTGTACTTCGCGAAAGAGCGCCCGGTCGTGGAACGGAGCGGCACGCTGCTGATGGTCGACGACGACCGTTTGCCGCTCAATCCCGGTGAAAAACCGCGCCTGGAGATGGTGCGTTTCCGCACGCTCGGCTGCTACCCACTGACCGGCGCGCTGCCCTCCCACGCCGCCACGCTGCCCGACATCATCCGCGAGATGCTGCTCACCAAGTACTCCGAGCGCTCCGGCCGGCTCATCGATCACGATGAAGAAGGCTCGATGGAAACCAAGAAACGCGAAGGTTACTTCTGAGATTTTGGGTGGGCATTTCTGGGCGCACGCGAGCTCGCACTTTGACTGAGATGGTTTTCGAGACACTGCGATGAGCACCGAACAAGAACAAATCAGTAACGATATTCTCGGCTATCTCAAGCAACACCAGCAGAAGGAGCTCTTGCGCTTCGTCTCGGTGGGCTCGGTGGACGACGGCAAATCGACGCTGATTGGTCGTCTGCTGCACGATACTCACGGCATCTACGAAGATCAGCTCTCGGCCGTGAAGCGCGCTTCTGGCCGCGCGGGCGTGGAGATCGACTTTTCGCTGTTCACGGATGGCCTGAAAGCCGAGCGCGAACAGGGCATCACGATCGACGTCGCGTATCGCTATTTCTCCACCGCCAAGCGTAAATTCATCATCGCCGATACGCCCGGGCACGTGCAGTACACGCGCAACATGGCGACCGGCGCCTCGACCGCCAACGTCGCCATCATCTTGATCGACGCGCGGCTGGGCGTGCTGCAGCAATCGCGTCGCCACGCCTACATTGCGTCGCTCTTGGGCATCCCGCACTTGTTCGTGGGCATCAACAAGATGGACTTGGAGAACTACAGCCAAGACGTCTTCAACCGCATCCGCGAAGAGTTTGCCGCGTTCCTCGCGCCGCTCGGCTTCAAGGGTGTGCGCTTCATCCCGATGAGCGCGCTCAAGGGCGACAACGTCGTCCATCACAGCGACGCGATGCCTTGGTACGACGGCAACACTTTGCTCGAGCACCTGGAGAGCGTGCCGATCGCCAGCGACTGGAACCACAAGGATTTCCGCTATCCAGTGCAGTACGTGCTGCGCCCGGATCTGAATTACCGCGGCTTTTCCGGGGCAATTGCCTCGGGCGTAGTGAAAAAGGGCGACCGAGTCATGGTGCTGCCCTCACGTCGCACCAGCACCGTGGTCGCGATCGACACGTTCGACGGCGAAAAAGAGCAGGCCTTCGCGCCGATGAGCGTGACCTTGCGCTTGGCAGACGAGATCGACATCAGCCGCGGCGACATGCTGGTCCATCCGGACAACCTGCCGCACGTGGCGCAGCGCTTCGAGACCATGTTGGTCTGGCTGAGCGAGCGCGCGCTCGATCGCCAAAAGAGCTACCTGCTCAAGCACACCACGCAGATGGTGCGTGCCAACGTCGAACACGTCGCCTACACCACCGATCTCGAGACTCTGAAACAGACGCCCGCCACGCGGCTCGAGCTGAACGACATCGGGCGCGTCACGCTCAGCTGCCACCGTCCGATCTTCTTCGACGATTACAAGAAGAACCGCGGCACCGGCGCGTTCATCCTGATCGATTCACTGACCAACAACACGGTCGCAGCAGGCATGATTTTGGAGGTCGACCCCAGCGCGCCCGCCTATGAAGACGGCGGACCGAGCTCACTCGATCGCCCGCGCAGCCAAATCAGCCCGGACGAACGCAGTGAACGCCTGGGCCAGAAAGGCGCTACCGTGTGGCTCACCGGCTTGCCGGCGTCCGGCAAGACCGCGATCGCCTTCGCGCTCGAGCGCCGGCTGTTCGATCAAAAGCGCCTGGCCTACGTGATCGACCCCGACGACGGGCTATCGCGCGGCGCCCTGCCCGACGGCTCCAGCCCCGCGCAGACGCCCGAGCTTGCGCGCCGCATCACCGACGCGGGCTTGCTCGCGATCTTTGCTTACGCCTCGCCGCTGCGCGCCGATCGCGAGACCATCCGCGACGCGGTGGGTGCCGAGCGCTTCGTCGAAGTCCACGTGGCGACCTCACTCGAACTGCGCAAAAAGCGCGATCAGCGCGGCGTCTACGGCCCAGGTCTTCACAAGCCCAGCGAAGAGGCCCCCATTTCCGCCGACATCGTGGTGTCGCTGGACGAAGCCGACCCGGAAGGCGTCGCGCAACGCATCATTGCCGTGCTGGTGAAGCGCGGCCTGTTGCCCTCGTTGTACTCGCTCTGAGCCGCGCGCTCAGCGCTCAGTGCGGCGCGCGAGCTCGGCTTCGAGCTCGCGGATTCGGGCTTCTGCCGCGCGGCGAGCCTCCGCTTCAGCGCGATGCGCCTCCGCTTCGGCGCGATGCGCCTCCGCTTCGGCGCGATGCGCTTCGGCTTCAGCGCGGTGCGCTTCTTCGGCGCTGAGTAGCCGTTCGTTGCCAGCCGAATCACGACACAAGCGCAGCACTCGACCGAGCTCCGGTTCAGGCTCTACCAGCCAGTACAATCCAAGCAAGTCCGAGTGTTCGAGCTCGCGAGTCGAAATTTCGCGTTCGACCAGATCGCCCTGCACTCGATCCCAGAGCCGGAGCGGATTCTTGGCGTCCTCGGGATCGAAACGCACGAGCTCGCGGACGCCCGAGCGCTTGTAGGCCGCGAGCTTACGCGCCCACGGACGGTCGCGTGCGTCGTAGTCGCTGATCACCTCAATGGCTAGATGCGGGGCGCCACGCTCCCACACCTTCCAAGAAGAGAACGGCCGATCCGGTGTGCCAAACCAAACCAGCACATCGGGCGCGAGGCATTGTTTGGGATCGGTGGGATCCCAATACAGAAATTGATCGGATCCGACCATGGCCCGGTCGCCCAAGGCGAGGCGCAGCATCGACCACAGAGCGGTGCGAACCCGGAGGTGCACGCCCGTTTCAGGCACGGTGTCGGCCTCGGGGAAATACACCGGGACGGGTGCGCGCAAGTAGCGGCGTTGGGATGTCACCATCGATGGCTTGGGTTCGACCACGACCATGGCAATCTACCACGTCTTATGTTCGGCATCGGCTCTGGCGCAGTTGTTCGGAAATTTACCCGGTTGCAACGGATGGAGCCGCTGTCGCGTCAGAACGCGCTCGCGCCGAGTATGAGACCGCCGCCGCGCGGCGAAACGAGTGGCGTCACGGTCACGCTTGACCACGGCGTCAGCGCGGCGTGTTGCTCGGTGTTGCTGCGATCGCTGCGGAAGAAAAGCCACGTCGCAACGCCCGCCGACGCGACCGCGACGCCCAAAGAGATATCGGCGATCAGATAGTCGCGGCGCATGGCGTCGTAGTCTGCGTGACTGCTCGACGAGCAGTTCGGGGAACATTGGTCCAACGTGGACTCTTTGCTGTGTCCTGCCAGGGCGAAGGCGCCAAAAGAGACCAACGCAGCAGCGCCGATGCCCGAAGCGACCCAGAAACCGGCGGGCAGCTTGCGCTCGTCGCCATTGGTCTCGAGCTGCGATGCGGAGCTTTCAGCGGCAGGGCCCGCCGCAGGCTGCGCGCGTAAGCTCACAATGCGATTCTTTTCCCCCTCGCGCACCAACACGTCACTCTCGAGAACCTGCCCGGAAGGGAGCTCGAACTTGATGTGATGCTGACCGGGATCGAGCGCGATCGGGCGTCCATCCAAGCTTTCGGCCAGAAGCCGATCGTCTGCGAACACGCGCACCTCGATCAAATCGCCGCCTCGTTCGTCGAGCGCCGCGAAGACCACCGTCGGGAGGCTGCTCTGTGTCGCCTTGTAGAAGTCGGCGCATTCACTGCGAATCGCATCGGGACAGCCGTTCTGCGATACACACGACGCGAACGACCGCGACGCGGCCTGGAGGTGACCCGCTTTGGCTTCGCGTTGTCCGGAAGTGTGCGCGCGCACGCAAGCGGTCACGTCGGCGAGCGCCGCGCGCGGGATGGCGAACGATGAACTCGCGATCAGCCACGCAAACGCGGCCTGCCGCAATCCGGTCTTCACGACTCCAAATCTACGCTCCATTCACGGTCTTTTGGCCAACATTATCGAGCATCTCAGTCGCTGCCCGGAACGCTGTTATTGGAAACCCTTTGGTGAGTGTCGGACATACACAGTCCACTACGGAGTTACGTAACCGCTGCAGCCGACAGTCGCGGAGCGACGAAAGACTAATATGGACTCTGCCAAGTCGGACTCTCCATGATAGCGTCTGTGTGAGGATGAACGGGGTAGCTTTCGATCAGAAGGACCCGCGTCGCGCCTACCGACAGCTGTTCGAGCTCGGCCGCGGTGGCATGGCCAAGGTCTATCTGGCGGAGAGCCTGGCCTCCGGCATCCGTAAGCTCGTGGTGCTGAAGGTGTTGAACCCGGAGCTCAGCGCAAACGCCGAGATGCGCGCGCTATTTCGTCGTGAGGCGGAGCTCGCGGCTCAAATGAACCACCCGAACGTGGTGCAAGTGATGGAGGTCGTGGAGTACCACGACTGCCCCTTCATCGTGATGGAGTATCTCGACGGCGCACCGCTGTCGATGATCATCAGGCGAGCGGGGCAGCACCTTTCGCTGGCTTTGGAGCTTCAAATCGCCTGCCAGGTGCTGCGCGGGCTGCACCACTTTCACGAGCTGCGCGACCTGGATGGCACGCCGCTGAACGGCGTGCACCGCGACGTTTCTCCGCAAAACATCATGATCTTGCACGAGGGCGCGGTCAAAGTGCTCGACTTCGGCATCGCCAAGGTCAGCAACACCGACGTGCAAGCGACGCGCTCGGGGATCATCAAGGGTCGAATCCAATACATGCCCCCCGAGCAAATCTTGGGGGCAGCCAGCATCGATCGCCGCGCAGACCTCTTTGCGCTCGGAGTGATCCTGTGGGAAGCGGTGGCTGGACGGCGCATGTGGGAGGGGAAGAGCGAAGTCGAGCTGTTCCGCGCGCTCGCGACCGGAGTCCTGCCCAACCTGCGGGAGTTCGCACCGTCTGCACCCGAGTCGATCGTGCGCATCGTGCAATGCGCGACCGCCATCGACCCGGCGCATCGCTTCAGCAACGCACTGGAGATGCTCGCTGCGATCGAAGAAGCGTGCGCGAGAGAGGGTTTGCTCACTCGCCCTCAGGAATTAGCCGCCTTCATGGCCGCGCATTTCGGCCAAGCGCGCGAGGAAGAGCAGACTCAGAGCAAGGCCGCGCTGCGTGGTGAGCCGGACTCCGGCGCCATCGAGCTCACCGGCTCGAGAAGGCGGCTGATGCCCGGCGCTTCTTCGGCTGATTTTGCGCGCGAAACCGCTGAACCGATGGAGCTGCAGGACCTGCAAGAGGTGCGCGGCTCGCGCACCTTTCGTGTACGGCGGCGCGGCTGGGGCATTGCCGCCGGCGCGGCACTGCTGGCCGGGCTTGCGCTCGTCGGCGGCTGGGCCGCGCGTCGTGCGCCAGCGCCTGCAGCGAGCGCCGCAGAGCCGAGCCGGCCAACGACGGTCATGTTCGAGGTGCAGGCCCTGCCGCCAGGCGCCGAGATCGTCTTGGATGGCAAGCTGCTGGGCCGCGATCATTTCTCCGGGGCTTTGCCGGTCGTCAGCCGCAGCCTGTCGCTCGAAGTTCGTGCCCAGGGCCATTTGAGCGAGCGCAAAGAGCTCGTGCTCACGCGGGACATGTCCCTGCAGTTCGTGCTCGCGCCCGATCCTGCCATCGTGGCAGCAAGCGCCTCTGCGGCCGCCCCGGATGCGAGCACACGGGTGGCGCAGACAGCGGTTCGAGCCACGAAGAAGCGCTTGCCCCAATGCAACCCGCCGTACGTGTTCGCCGCTGACGGCGTCAAGACCTACAAGCCCGAATGTTTCTAGCGCAACCCGATCGGCATGCGGCCAGAATTTGCAGCGCGCTGGCGTTGGCTCTGGCCGCGTGTTCTCTGCAGATGCCGAGCGAGAGCGAGCTGTTCGGCTCGGCCGGCAGCAAGTCCGCGGCGCACGTCGGCGCGTCCGGCGGCAGCGGCGGTGACAGCGCTGGCGCGGAAGCTCTGGCGGACGCCGGTGACAGCGCAACTCCGAATGCCACCAACTCGGCCGGCGCCGCGGGCGCGAAGACTTCGAGCGGGACGGGCGGCTCCGGCGCCACCAGCGGCTCGAAGGCGGCAGGGGGCTCGAGCGGTTCGAGTGGAACCAGCGGCTCGACGGCGTTCGATCCCGCGGCGGGCTTGGTTTCGTATTTCATGTTCGACGAGCCGAGCGGCGCGCTGGCAGCGAACAGCAAAGATTCTTCGAAGAATGCCAAGTGCGTCGGAACTTGCACGCGTCCGACGGGGCAACTCGGGCAAGCGTTTGGGCTCCGAAACGACGTCAGTCCCAGCGACTGGATCGAACTGCCCGAAGGCATCTTCGCGGGTCGTTCCGCTGTCACGTTGTCGGCTTGGATGCGAGATCGCTCTGCGAGCCGCAGCGGGGCGCCGCTCTTTCATTTCAGCGTCGGCTCGAAAGAAACCTTCTTTTTCACGCCCGATGACCGAAATAGCAGAACCTCCAGCAGCGGCGCTCACCTCGGCGGAGTGCACGGCGGCGAGTCATTCGTAGACCTGTGGAGCACCAAGGTCGACTTCACCGACAGGAACTGGCATCACGTGGCCGTGGCTTGGAGCGCGGATGGCATCGAGCTCTACCGCGACGGCAGATCGGCGGGCAGCGCTGCGAAACCCGGGGTGCTGCCTTCACAATTGGGCACGACCTCACCGGACTATCTGGGGCGCTTGC
>DASSMT010000407.1:0-18373 GCA_035688655.1 Polyangiaceae bacterium
TGTTCGTGGACCAGGCGCAGACCTTGGCCCGGGACCTGGTGCAGCCTTCCGCGCACGCCGCGGTCGTTGCGCGACTCGAAGTCGAGCGCCGTTACTTGGGCGCCGGCTACGGTCGTCCCAGCGACGAGAGCGAGCGCGCCAAGCAGCAGGCGGCGCGAAGCGGGCTGGAATTGGATGACACTTACACCGCCAAAGCTTTTGCCGCGGCGCTCGACCGCATAGCGCTGGGTCGCGAGCGGAACGTGTTGTTCTGGCACACGCTTTCGAGCGCCAACATGGCGGCTCTGTTGAACGGCGCCCCCGAAGAGCTCGAACTAGCCCCCGAAATTCTGCGGCTCGCGCACGCCTGAGCGGCTCTCAGAACACCTCTTGGTGGAAGCGCAGGGACAGCCGCTGACAACTCGCGGAGAGTTTGCGACCGAGGCCGGGGGGCCCACAAAAGAACACGTCGACGGGGTTCGGGGCATGACGCTCGGCAATCACCGCAAGCTCTGCGTCGAAGTCCGGCGCGCCGATGCGCGTCTGCGTGCGCAGGCCCGTCACCCAGTCGGGTTTGCCGATCTCGTGCGACAAGTTGCGGGCGAGATTCAGCGCCAAGGCAGCGACGTTGCCGCGCCCACCGGTCATGCAAATTTGGATGTCCACCAGCTGCCGGTGGTCCGTTTGCTCCACCTTCAAGAGCAGCTCCGCGAACCATTCGAACGAGCGGGAATCACGGCTGAGCCAGAAGAAATACAGCTTTTCCAGCTGACTTTCCCGGGCGTACGCGCGCGCAACCATGCTCTCGAGCACGCTCGCGAAAGGCGTGACACCGATGCCAGCGCCGATCATGACCGCGTGACGAGCGGCAAAAATACTGCGGCTCGGCGTGCCGAACGGTCCATCGATGTTGACCACGACCTCTTCCAAGGCGTCGCGATCGTCGGCCATCTGGCGCAGTGATTGGGTCCAATCGCCCTCGCTGCGGATGTGGAAGCACAGTCTGTCGCAGCCGGGCGCGTTGCTGATCGTGAATGGATGCCACTCGAAGCGAGCCAAGTGCGGGATGCGCAAGAACGCGTAGTCGCCGGCCTTCGCCTCGAAGCCCGGTGGTAGCTGGAGCTCGAGGCGAGTCACCCCGGAGCTCAGCCCCGACAGCGAGAGCATGCGGCTCACGTGCACCCGCCGCCGCTGGCGGAGCAGCCATTCGAAGGCGAAGGCGATCAGCGGCAAGAGCGCGAACTTGTAAAAGCGCGGACCGTGCATCAAGGCCAGTGCAAACCAGGCGATGTACGCGAAGTGAGTGTAGTAAAAGAGCTCGAAGTGCCCGCTCTTGCGCACCCGGCGCAGCGAGAAGCCGCACATGACGATCGACACGAGCAGCAGCAGAAAACCGCTCTGCCCCGCCGAGGTCCCGGTGATGGAGGCCCAAATGCCGCCGTGCCCGGCGTAGTTCACGAAGTGAGCAATCGAGTGGGTCACGCCGAGCGCGAACAAGGTCACGCCCAAAACGCGGTGGATCAGCAGCGCATCGTCGATTGGCAACCAGCGCCCGAGCGCGGTCAGCCGCAGCCAGTTCAAGATCCGACGCATGACCGGCACGAGCACCAACGCGCCGTCCAAATTCAGACAGCCACCCGCGCCGTGTGCCAACATCAACCACGGCCCTTGCCCTTGGTAGCGCAGGGCATTGCTCACGAACAGCACGCCATTGGCCGCGCCGAGCAGCAGCAAGAAGACCGCCAACGAACGCCGATTTTCGACCAGCCGCCGCAGCCGCACGAGTAAGCCCGTGCGCGCTCTTTGCGGGTTCGTGAGCTCGACGTCCGGCAGCAGCCAATAGGCCTCGTTCTTCGAGATCGCCTCGAGCAGCTTGGGATCGGCTGCGGTCACGCGTTCGAACTCTTCGAAACAGAGGCTCTGGTTACCGTCCTCATCGGCAGTCGAGAGCAGCAAGTGCGTCAGTTCCTGGACCCTGACGTCGCGCCGCCGCGTGGAGTGCACGCCGGACGTCGCCGAGCCCGCCTCTTCGTCGAGGTTCATGGCGATCATGCGCCGGATTTCTTCGGGCTCGATCCGTCCGTTCCCGTCCAAATCATGGATTTGAAATGCGAGTCGGAGCTTTTCGCGGGCGCTGCCAAACACCAGCCGGCGCACCGCGGCCATGAACTCCTCACGGCTGACTTGGCCATCCCCGTTGCGGTCGAGAATTGCCAGCATGCGCTGAGCCAAGAACTCACTGCGCAAGCGCAGCACCCGCTGCAGGTCGCGGGCATCGATCGAACTGTCCGGCCCCGCGTGATCCGTGAACGCTTGCGCCAGCGCCTGGAGTAAGCGCGGATCGAGTGAGCGTGCGGGCCGAGACGATGGGGGCACGCCGGGCGCATCATGCCTGAGAATGTCCTGTGCCACGAGCCTCGAACCTTGCTGGGCCGCAGCATGCCGATCAATGAGTATTATGCCAAGGATTGTTGGAAGTTCTTGCTAGTCGTTGGCACTCGTTTGTTAGCCATGGCAGCCGCGAACGTCATGTCCGACGGTTGCCGGCGTTGACCGCACGCGCGGCCGCCAGGTTGGCCAGGATGCCTTCGATCACACACTCGAGCCCGCGTTCGAAGGTCACATCCGAAGCCGGGTGAGTGGCCTCGCGGACCACCTTCTCGATCGTTGGAAAGCGACCGGTCGACAGCACGCGCTGCAAGTAAGGCCAAGTCGCCGCTTGCCAATCGCTCTCTTTCAGGCCGGTTTCGCGCTCGGCGCGCAGGCTGGCGGCTTCGGTCTTGATGGCGCCCACGACGTAGGCGTTCAACGTCCCGTACGCCAGCAGCGCATCGTCGATGCTTTCGAGCCCTCGCGCCTGGCTCAGGGCTGCCAGCGATTCCTCGTAGTGTTCGAGGGCGTGCGGTCCGAGAGGCGGCCTGCGACCCAATAGATCGACGAACCACGGGTGTCTCTTGGCCGCCTTTCGCATGCGTTCGGCGATCGAGCGCAGGGTCTTGCGGCAATCGCCCCGCTCCAGATTTTTGCCGCCAATCTCGGCGTAGATCGCGTCGACCATCAGCTCGAGCAGCCCCTCCTTCGTGGACGTGTAGGTGTAGAGCCGCATCGGGCCCGCGTGGAGCTTGGCCGCCACTTTGCGCAAAGAGACCTCGCTCAGGCCCTCTTTGTCGGCGAGCGCAATTGCCGCACGCACGATGCGCTCACGGCTGAGCGGACCGGGCGCAGGGCGATGAGTCGGCTCCGCACGCTCCCAAACTAGGCCAGGGCCCTCGGGCAGGGGCGCCGGCGACTTGCGACGCGTCGACATGGCTCGAGTTGGCCACGGACGGTCGCGCCTTGACAAGGTGCCCTGACCGATACACCGTATCGATATGGACAGTGTATCCAGCAGAATTGAACCAATTTCGACCTCAGTGCTGGTGGTCGGTGGCAGCCTCGTCGGGCTCTCGGCGGCGATGTTCCTGGGCCTCGAGCGTGTGCCGACTCTGCTCTTGGAACCGCACCTCGGGAGCCACCGCCATCCGCGCGCGATCGGCTACACCGCGCGCACGCTGGAGCTCTTTCGCAGCGCCGGGATCGCGCAGCTGGTCCCGGAAGCGCCGCGTGATTTTCGGCTCCGCCGCTGCAAAGCCGAGAGCCTGGCCGGAAAATGGTTCGAGGCCAGTGATTGGACGCCGAAGACCAGCGCTGCCCTGCCGCTAGCCGCGCCCGAATACTCTCCACACACCGGCGCGGCCATCGCGCAAGATCGGCTCGAACCGATCCTGCGCGAACGAGCCAAGGCCCTCGGAGCCGACCTGCGGCTGGGCAGCGAGCTTTTGCGCTTCGAGCAGGATCGAGACGGCATCACGGCCGTGGCTCGCGAGAAAGCGAGCGGCCGCGAGTACACTATCCGGGCGGCCTACCTGATCGCGGCGGACGGCAGTAAGAGCTCGGTGCGTCAGGCGTTGGGCTTCGGGCAGACGGGCCCCGGCTTGCTGCGAACGATGCGTAGCGTGCTGTTTCGTGCACCGCTCGAACAGTACCTGAGCCGGGGGATCTCCCAGTTCGAGATCAACCAAGATGGGTTCGCGGCGTTCCTGACGACTTACGGGGACGGTCGTTGGGTCCTGATGTTCATGGACGATTTGGAACGCGACGAAGCCACCTTGCACGCGGCCATCCAGCGGGCCATCGGGCGGTCCGACTTGCCTGTCGAAATCCTGACCACGGGTCGCTGGGAGTTGAGTGCGGCGATCAGCGAGCGATTCGCGTCCGGCCGCGTCTTTCTGGCGGGCGACGCTGCCCACACGCTCCCGCCCACGCGCGGCGGCTTCGGCGCCAATACCGGAATTCATGACGCACACAATCTGGCTTGGAAGCTGGCTGCCGTTCTTTCCGGAGCCTCGTCACCAGCGCTGCTCGATTCTTACGATGCCGAACGACGGCCGGTCGCTTGGACTCGTCTCGAGCAAACCTTCGCGCGTCCAGACTACGCGGCGCACGGCGGGGGGTTCGCGCAGAACCTGGCGATCCTCGACGATGACGCGCTGGAGTTTGGCCAACTCTACCGCTCGTGCGCCGTGATCGGCGCGGGTGACGAGCTGCCGGCCGCGGCACTCCCCGATCAATGGGCGGGGCAGCCAGGCACGCGCGCTCCGCACTTGTGGCTGGAGCACGCGGCAACGCGGCGCTCGACACTCGACCTGTTTGGCCGCGGTTGGATGCTGCTGGCGCTCGATCCGCGCTGGGCCCACGCCGCCGCTCACGCCGCCAGCACCGCACGCTTCCCGCTCGGCTGCACCTGCGTCGACACGTCGCCCCAGCGAGACGCCGTGCAGCAAGCATTCGGCCTCGGAGCTTCTGGGGCGTCGCTCGTGCGCCCCGACGGCGTCGTCGCCTGGCGCGCCACGGAAATCGGCGAAAATTCGGGTTCCGAATTGGCCGCAGCGCTGCTCAGGGTTGCATCCAGCCCCACAGGCTGACAGGCGGCGAGTGTCCGCTCGCATCGATCGTGTATGATGCGTTGGCGCATGCGGATGTTGGCGCAGCGGGCGTTGCTGGCGTGCCTTTCGGTAGTCGGCGGGGTGTGCCCGTGCAGCGCGGAGAACGCCGCTGCTCGCACGTCCCGCACACTGAAGGCGCACTTCTATCCGCGCAGCGAGCGGCTTTCGCGAGAAGACCGGCTGGCGGTGATTGGCGACGTGCAGCGGACTTCGTTCTGGGGACGATTGGTGCTCGCCGAAAGCAACTCGGCCGAGCAGAAGTGGTTGGTCGATGACCTGGCGAAGCAGCAGTTTCGCGGACTCGTCTTGCTCGGCGACATGGTGTTTTCGCCGGGCGACGATAATTGGAATTACTTCGATCGGCTGTTCGCGCCGCTACGGCAGGGGCCGACTGGCGGCGCCGGGGACCCGCCGGTCTCCGAGCGCGAGACCCGCTACTTCTTCCCGGTCATGGGCAACCACGAGTACATGGGCGATCGGGAGCAAGCCGCGCTGCAGTTGAGTCGGCGCTTCGACGGGCTGCTCGAGCATACGCATTATGCGTTCGATTGGCATCACGTGCGGATGATTGTTTTGGATGGCAACCGCGGGCGGCTGTGCACCTCCGCGGCGTCTTCCTCGCACGATTGTGAAAGCGATTGGCAAGCGCAGCTTTCGTGGCTGCGCTCGGAGCTTCGGCGCGTCGACCAAGCGCCCGCCGAAGAGCAGCGGGCAGCGCTGCTCTTCGTGCATCAATCGCCCTACACGCAGAGTCCGTGGGTCGCGGGAGATCAAGCGAACGCGCGCGAGTTCGCCAACGTGCTGTTCGAAAGCCCACGCGCCCTCGGCCTGATCTCCGCGCACGCTCACGGCTTCGAGCGCTACACGTTGCCGGGCGAAGCTCGGGCGCAACCGCCGAAGGTGTTCATCGTGTCGGCTGGGGGCGGCGGGCCGCGTCCTCACTTTCGCCGGCCCTGGGCGGCTCCCGACTCGTCCAAGCTGCCCTGGCCTCGCCCCTTCAACTATCTATTGCTGCGCCAAGATCTGGACGGAATTCAGATCGAGGTGCGGGGGCTCGAAAAAGGCAAGCAGGTCGTCACCACACTGGCCGAGGAAAGCGTGACCCTACCCTTTCACTGAACGCGAAAAAGGTCAGGGCCTTCAAAGCTCAGCACACGCATTTGACGCAGGCGGGGCCGCGACTGGTTGTTCGCCTGATCCAGCTTGTTCGAGTTGTTTGCGGGCCCGCTCATACTTCCATCCGCCTTTTGCGATCACCGCCGAGGCTTCGAAGCGATGACAGTGAGCGCACAGTTGTCCTTCCACCACGACCGGCAAGTCGAATCCCGGGCGCTCGCGAAAATCCGCTGAAATGACGCAGCTCCGGTAGCTGACCACCAGCTCGGCTGGCCGAGCGCTGGGCCCGGAGTCCAAAGGCGGCGAGCGCTCGGTCAGGCGAAAGCGAAATTCGCAGGGTTCATGCCGCATGCAAAGCGAGCCGGGTACGAGCGTGCCTTGAAGCCGCACGGCTCGATCGTAAATGGGATGCGCAACGAAGTCCGAGACCGAGCGTGCATAGACCCCCGGCGGTGACGGCCAGCCGAAGACAACGGCGAGGACACCAGCTCCGAGAACTAGCGTGCCGGCGAGTAGCTTGCGACTCATGCGCGCGACGAAAGCACTTCTCGTTCCAGCGTCGATACAGCAGGCGAAACAGCGAGACCGAGCCTGACGTTTAACGCGGCAGGGGGGACCTCCCCTCGTCGCCTCGCCGTCAGTGGGGCGATTTCCCCTCAGCCGAAGCTCGCAAGCTCAGCGCAAACCCTGGCTGACAATCCCGATCAGCGCGCCTGCCGCGATCAGCCAGGTCGAGTTCCATTTGAAGCGCAGCAAGAGCACGGCACTGGCACATGCCAGCACCACGCTCAGCCAGTCGACGAGGGCCGCACGGCAGAGCTGCAGCGTCACCACGGCCATCAACGCCAAGGAGGCGACATTCACCCCGTCCAAGACCGCGCCTAGGGCGGTGGAAGCGCGGATCTTGGGCAAGAAGGCGGCGCTGATCGCGACGAACACGAATGCCGGCAAGAAGATTCCGAGCGTCGCCAGCAGCGCGCCCCACGGGCCGCCGAGCTGATAGCCGATGAACGTGGCCGTGGTGAAGACTGGGCCTGGCGTCACTTGGCCCACCGCGATCGCGTCCAGCAACTGCGCTTCAGTCAGCCAATGCCGCTGTTCGACCAAGTCGCTGCGCAGAAACGCGAGCAAGACATAGCCGCTACCGAAGAGCACGGAGCCAATCTTGACGAAGACGAGAAACAGCGCCGGCAAGCTGAAGGGTAGCGCCACTTTTGCGCCGGACAGCGCAGCCAGCGCAGCCGGCATCGCGCCGGCGCCGCTGCCGCCGAGCAGCAGCGGCGGCGGCGACAACCGCTTGCGCGCGGCCCACGCGGCCAGTCCGGCGAAGCCGAGACAGACCAGCTCGTTGATCCCAGCCGCGGCCAGCACGAGCGTGACGATGCCGACTGCCAAGAGCGAGCGGTTTTTGAGCGCCTTGGGGGTCAAGGCGAGCAGCGCTTGCACCACGACCGCGATCATCACGGGCTTGATCCCGTTCAGCATCGCCACCGCGCGCGGCTGCGCACCGAAACGAGCGTACGCCCAGCCGAGCGTTCCGGTGAGCAGGGCGGCCGGCAAGATGAACGCGCTCCCCGCGATCAGCAGCCCGAGCGCCCCCGCTCGCTGCCGACCGATGTGAATCGCCATCTCGGTCGAGTTCGGTCCGGGGATCAGGTTGGTGAGGCCGAGGAGATCCAGGAACTCCGCGTGCGAAAGCCAGCCCTTCCGACGCACGACCTCGTCTTCCATCATGGCGATGTGGGCTGCGGGCCCGCCGAACGCGGTCGTCCCCAGGCGCAAGAACAGCGCACCGAGCTCGCGCAGTGGCTGGCGGAGCGGCGTCGTCGCAACTGACGTCTCCGGCGCAGACTGGTGCTCGCGATCCATGGCGCTCGCTAGCCTACACCAGCTGACTTCCGGTCATTGGTCCGCGTCGTACTCGAGACGGCGCGCCAATTCAGCGGCTGCTCAGGAGGCCTTACCGACGACCGCGACCGAAGCGTTGAGCACTTCACGCACTTTGCGCGTCAGTGTCTCGGGCGTGAAAGGCTTTTGCAGAAACGTCATCTCACTCTCGAGAATGCCATGACGGACCACACTGTCGTCCGTGTAGCCGGACATGTACAGCACCTTCAGCGCCGGCCGGGTCGCAATGGCGCGCTTGGCGAGCTCGGCCCCGCTCATCTGCGGCATCACCACGTCCGTGACCAGTAGCTCGATCGGCTCGGCCTGCGCGCTGCAATGGAGCAGCGCGTCTGCAGCATTCTGCGCAACCAGAACGCGATAGCCGCTGCGCCTGAGGATTGCATGCGCCACGGCGCGCACTTGTTCTTGATCTTCGACCAGCAAGATCGTCTCCTTGCCGCGCAGGGTGGCCGGGGCCGGCGCCGGACCGGCAACGTCGAGCACGGCGTCGACCGTCGGAAAGTAGACCTTGAACGTCGTCCCCTTACCGAGCTCACTGCTGACCCGAACACTGCCGCCGGACTGCTGAGCGATGCCGAGCACCGTCGAAAGCCCGAGCCCAGTGCCCTTGCCGACTTCTTTGGTGGTGAAGAACGGCTCGAAGACGCGCGCTTGGGTGGCCTTGTCCATGCCAACGCCCGTGTCGTGAACGGCCAGCATCACGTGCGGGCCGGCGGTGGTGCCGGGATGTTCTCGAGCATAATCCGCGTCCAGCTGGACATTGCCGGTCTCGATCGTGAGCTTGCCGCCGATGGGCATGGCGTCGCGCGCGTTGACGACCAAGTTCATGATCACTTGCTCGACGTTGTTGCGATCGGCGAGCACCCGCCCCAAATTTTCTCCGGCCACGGAGACAATCTCGATGTCTTCGCCCACGATGCGCGCGATCATCCGGTCCACCGAAGCGACGACCTCGTTCAAATCGAGCACTTTGGGAGCGATCACCTGCTGCCGACTGAAGACCAGCAACTGGCGGGTGAGCTCCGCGGCACGCAACGCGGCTTTGCGCACTTCACCGATGTCTGCGACCAGTGGGTCAGGAGGTTTGAGCTCGGCCAAAATCAGGTCGCTGTAGCTCAAGATGACCGACAGCACGTTGTTGAAGTCGTGAGCGATGCCGCCCGCCAAGCGACCGACCGCCTCCAGCTTCTGCGCCTGCCGCAGCTGTTCTTCGGTGCTGCGCAGGGTTTCTTCGGCCTGCAGCTGCGCGCTCAGATCGCGAGCCACCTTCGACACGCCGATCACCCTGCCGGAGGCGTTGAAGATGGGCGAGAGCGAAAGGGCCACCGAGACCAGGCGACCGTCCTTGCGCCGACGAATGGTCTCGAATTGCTCGATGCGCCCACCGCCGGTCGCGCGAGCGAAGAGCTCACGCTCTTCGACCAAGCGCTCGGCCGGGATGATCAAGTCGATCGGTTGTCCAACGGCCTCTGCAGCCGTGTAACCGAACAAGCTCTCGGCTGCGTGATTCCAACTGGTGATCACGCCATCGAGCCGCTTGCTCACGACGGCGTCGTTGGATGATTCCACGATAGCGGCCAAAAGTGAGCGCATCTCTTCTGCGTCACGGCGTCCGGTCACGTCGCTGACGACGGTGAAGCGCGCGCGACGCCCGGCAAAAGACAATGGTCGCGACGTGTACTCGGCGAAGAACGTCGAGCCGTCCTTGCGACGCTGGCGCACGGTCCCCACGTCGTCGGCTTCACCGGCTCCGGCCTCCGGCGGAGGCACCGACTCGCGCTCGGCGTCGATCCGCAGATCGCTGACCTTCATGCGCAACAGCTCATCGTGCGAATAACCGTAGAGCCGCACCGCCGCAGCGTTGGCGGCCAACAAATCCAGGGTTTCGACGTCGAAAACGAACAGCGGGATGGGGCTCGCGTCGAACAAGAGCCGATGCGCGACCTCGGACTTCTGTAACGTCTCATTGGCACTCACCGCGGCCGCTCGGGCGACGCGCGCAGCGGCGAACGAGCGCGCGTTGGTGATGGCCAGTGCCGCGTGATCGCCGAGATTCTGCACGAGCTGCAGATCTTGCTGCGTGTACGGATTTTCGCTGCCCGAGCGCAGCAGAGACACGACACCGACGACCTTGCCGCGACAGAGCATCGGCACCACGATGATGCTCCCGATTCGCAAGCGATCGAGTAGTGCACGGTACGGCTGCGAGGCCGTTTGGATGTATTCGTCGAGTTCAATCTTGGGCACGAACAGCGGCTCGCCGGAGATGGCCACGCGCCCCATGAGTCCTTCGTTGACGCTTTGCCGGTGATCGGTGAGCAGCTGGTGGGCCCAGCTCGCGATCTCGGGATCGGGATGATGGGCGTTCCCTGGATCGAGCGTGGCTCCGTCCTCGCTGAGCGGGCGAATGGTGCACAAGTCGCCGATGCCTTCGGCCAAACACCGGGTAATCACGCGCAATAACCGGTCATAGTCGTCGGTTGCCTCCGAGAACTCCCGCGACGCTTCGGCCAACAAGCGCAGCGCCAGCTTGGCTGTTTCTTCGTCGGTCACGTCCAGGCCGACAATCAATACGCCATCGGCTTGCAACGCGGTGTAGCGCGTTTCGAACCAACGAAAGCGACCGTCTATCAGACGGATGCGCGCCCGACGCACGACGGACTGCCCGGCGCGCACCGCAGCCAGGTCGACGCTCAGATACGACTCTGCGTCCTCGGGGACGACCTCGAACAAGTCGCGAGCGATGTGGCGCGAAGCGTCGAAGCGATCGTTGTCCAGACTGAGGGAGGTGATGCGGTTCTTGGCATCGATCGTCAGCACGAAACCGGGCCAAATCGCCACGAGGTTTCGCCACTTGTCTTCTTCCGCGATGGCCCCGTCGCTCTGCATTCATTCTCCCGTCCGCCCATTAGGCGCGCGCAACTTGCAAGTGGCCGTGAGATTGCCGACCTTCGCCGACTGCGTCAATTCCCCTTCGGTGTTGCACTTATGCCTTGGGGATTGCGCGCTTGCGCTGGCATTGCGAGACACTCCGAGAGAACCAAGACTGCGGGGGCGCGCAAGCGATGGGCATCTCGGTTAGCGAGCGAGCGCTGCCGAATCGATCGCGAGTTGCTCGACGAGAAAGCCCCACAGATCCGCCCATTCTTCGATTTGCTTGTTCGTGGGCTTGCCTGCGCCGTGTCCGGCTTTCGTGTCGATGCGGATCAAGATGGGCGCTGGACCCGCCTGAGCGTGCTGCAGGGCTGCGGCAAACTTATAGCTGTGGAGCGGAACCACGCGGTCGTCGTGATCGGCGGTGTAGATCAACGTGGCCGGGTAAGCGGTGCCCGACTTCAGGTTGTGATACGGCGAATAGGCGCGGAGCGCAGCAAATTCGGCAGGATCGTTCGGTGAGCCATAGTCCGATTCCCACGCCCAACCGATCGTGAATTGATTGAAGCGCAGCATATCGAGCACGCCCACCCCAGGCAGCGCTGCCCCGAACAGATCGGGCCGTTGTGTGATCGCTGCGCCGACCAAGAGCCCGCCGTTACTGCGGCCGCCGATCGACAGCTTCGACTTCTGGGTATAGCCGTTCTTGATCAGGTATTCGGCGGCAGCGATGAAGTCGTCGAACACGTTCTGCTTGTGGAGCTTGGTGCCCGCGTCGTGCCAACTGGCGCCGAACTCGCCGCCGCCTCGCAAGTTGGGTACGGCCAACAGCCCGCCGAGTTCCATCCAAACCAAGTTGGGCACACTGAAGCTGGGCGTGAGCGAGATTTCGAAGCCGCCGTAGCCATACAGGTAGGTCGGGGTTTGCGCGTTGCGCTGGAGCCCTTTGCGCGCGCACAAAAACATTGGAACCTCCGTGCCATCGGCGCTTCGATACCAAACTTGGCTGGTCTCGTATTGGGCAGGGTCGAACGCGACCCGCGGACGGCGCCAGAGGCTGGTCTTTCCAGACTGTACCTCGAGCTTCCAAATCTCGGCCGGTACCGAGAACCCGCTGTACCAAAAGTACGTCTCGCGATCGCGGAGCTTGCCCGAGAAGCCGCCCGCGGTACCGATCCCAGGCAGGGCGAGCTCGCGCTCGAGCGCGCCGTCGAGGCGATGGATAGTGACCTTGGTGTGCGCGTTTTCCAGCCGCGTCACGATCAGGCGATCGGCGACGGCGCTCACCGATTCGATGGTGTCGGGACCTTCGGCGATCAGTTCGCGCCACGCGCCCTTGTCCGGGTTGTGTACGTCGATGGCGATGACTCGTCGCCGCGAAGCGGAGTCGTCGGTCAGGAACCAAAGCGTGTCGCCTTCATTGCCCACGAAATCGAATTTCGCGGTGAAACCCGGCAAAAGTTCGACGGTTTTGCGCGCTCCGGCCGGCGCGCGCAAATCTTGGACGAAGATGCAGTTCTTCGGGTTCGTGCCGACAGTGACCGTCAGCACGAGCCAGCGTCCGTCCTCACTGACGGTTGCGCCGAAGCCCCACTCTTTGTGATCGGGCCTGGCGTAGACCAGCGTGTCCGCGGACTGAGGCTGACCCAGCCGGTGGTAATAGACCTTTTGGTGATAGTTTTGGCCCGTGAGCACGGCGCCCGACTTCGGCTCGTCGAAGCGCGAGTAGTAGAAGCCTTTATCGTCGTGGCTCCAGCTGGCCCCGCTGAATTTTATCCAGTGCAGCACGTCCGTCGCGTGCGGCGCGTCGCTCGCGCTGTGCACGTCGCGCACGCGCCAGGTCTGCCAGTCAGAGCCTGCTTCGGCGAGGCCGTAAGCCATTTTTCGGCCGTCATTGCTGAACGCGGTCGAGCTCAGCGCTACCGTGCCGTCTTTGGATAGCGCGTTCGGATCGAGCAACGTCATTTTCTCGCCACTTTCGCTCTGCGTGTAGAGCACGGCTTGGTTCTGCAGGCCGTCGTTGTGCGCGAAGATCAGCCGCGCGCCCTCGAGCGTGGGCGCGCTCCAGCGCTCGTAGTTCCACAGCTCACGCAAGCGCCGCTCGAGCGGCGCGCGCACCGAAATTTTCGCGAATTGCTCGGCGGTCAGCGCATTCTCCGCGTCGATCCAGCGCCGGGTCTCCGGCGAATCCATGGCTTCGAGCCAGCGATACGGATCGGCCACGACCACGCCGTGATATTCGTCGTGTTGTTCGCCCCGCGGTGCGTCGGGATAACGGAGCGTGTGAACCACGGGCGGGCTTGCCGAGGCGGCGGGGGTAGAAGGCGTGGTGTGGCGAGTCATCGCTTCACCGGGTGCTGCTCGACGCGGCGGCTGGCAAGCGAGCTGCATGAGCGAATACGACAGGCAGAGGGCACAGCAAAGACCACGGGGCATGTCACGAACCGCACTCTATCAGCGGACGCCAGCAACGCCACCGCGACGAACGGACCGCGGCGGGCAGATGGGCCGGATCCGGGCGATACGCCGCACGGACGCACGGACCGGGCTAGCGCCGGGCGCCTTCCGCGGACGCACGCCGAGCGCGCCAGCCATCGATACTGAAGCGACCCGGCGAAAGCGTGGTGAGGTGCACACAGACGCCGAACAGACACAGGTTCTTGACCAGGTTCGAGCGTTGAAACACGGCCCACAACCAAGCCATATCGGCGGGGATGCCGCTCGGGA
The DNA here is from genome assembly GCA_035688655.1 of Polyangiaceae bacterium. Taxonomy (GTDB): domain Bacteria; phylum Myxococcota_A; class Polyangia; order Polyangiales; family Polyangiaceae; genus PMG-095. The sequence continues at coordinate 13,590 of DASSMT010000407.1, forward strand.
CTCGAAACACTCCGGGCACATGCACGGTCAACGTGACGATGAACAGAAAGGCGCCGAGCAGCCGGGCGCCGAGTTGCATGCGGTAGCCCGCGAGAATCGACAAACCACCGATCAGCAGCACGAAGCCACTCAGGCGTGACGTGATCAGAGGGTAGCCGACCCAGGTCGGCATGAAATGCTGAATCAAGCGGTCGTCGAGCAGATGCTCGCTGCCCAGGCCCAAGAAGATCGAGGAGAAGAGGCCGCGAAAGATCAGATCACGCGTGTCATTGCTCACTCTTCGTTCGAAGCCGCGGATGAGCCGGAGCATGCTAGCCGTCAGCGGCGACCGAGCTTGGGAAGGGCGGTGAACACGGCCTGCTGAATATCGCACAGTCGAACTGCGGTGAACGCTTGACGGTCGTTGCTGACCAAGTCGAACCGGTCATGGGCTACGCCGCCGTCGGTTCGGATCTCGGATGCGCGGATGCGAACGTTTTGAGCGGCAAGCGCGTTACTGATTGCGTTGAGCAAGCCTTCGCCGTCCGGCGCTTCGACGAACAAGGTCGCTTGGTCGCCGCGCGGCGCGGCAAGCTCGAAGTAGACGCGAGTCCTGGGGGAGCTGGAAGGTGGCGCCACGCTCGGGCGCGCCTGGGCGAGCACGTCTTCAGCGACGAGCTCGCACAAGGTTTGCAGGAAAGCGGCAAGCTCCGCGGCGCCGACGCCGTGCTCAATCTCGCCCTGGGAATGCTGCAGTTGGAAGAAATCGACGGCCTCCGATGGGCCGTCACTGCGCTCGCGGCAATAGATCTTGGCGTGGCGAATGCTCAGACCATGGACGAGCAAGGCATCGGTGATCAGCGCCAGCAGCCCGGGGCGATCCTCAGCCACGACGCACACCTGCTCGCCGGAAGGGCCCACGCACATTTCCGCATGGGCCATGCGCGCGCCGCGCCGCGCTACGATTCTGGCATGCTCTAGAATCTCATTGCTCGTGAAGGCCCGGGCGTAAGCGGCGGGCATGGTGCACACAAACTCTGTCATTTCGAATCGGTTGCAGTGCGTGACGGAAGGCCTGAGGGCTCGCCGGCAGTCTTTGCCCGGGCCGCGCGAGGGGGCAAGATCGATCGCCAGAGCTCCGCGAACGCAGGAAAATTCGCGCTTCTCGCGCAGGAAAATGCTCACCGGCTGCGAACTTCTCCGAACTGCCGCACTGGCTCCGCACCGGGTCAGGCGCGCGCGCCACTCGAGCGAGCAGCGCGTCCGTCCAGACTCACCTCACCCCCCTCGTTGCGCTCACTCCCGGGCAGGACAAGGCAGGATGGTCCATGCCCTGCGGGCTCGTTCAGGTTGGTCGAAGCGCTCGACGGGCCTAGAGTGTGCGCTTCAGCCAATCTTGCAGGGGTTTGAGAAAGGTCTGCTTCCAGCGGAAGCCAAAATAGGGATCCGCCTCGCCGAGCTCCGGGTGATGTTCGATGTCGATGTGGCGAGCATGTTCGAACAGCGAAACCGTGTCGAACATGGCTGGACCGAAGCCGGTGCCCTCTACGTACACCAACAGGTCTCCACGAAACGCACCCACGTGGTCGTAGTGACTGTCGTCACGGCCAGCGAGGCCGCATGCAAGATCGCGGAGCGCCGCGAGTGAGCCGTAGTTGTCGAACAAGGGACCGACCAATTCCAAGCGATGTTCGTCCGTGTACACGAAGCGCTGCGCCGCGAAATCCACCTTGTTGCGGATGAAGCCCGGCGTCGGAGACAACGCCCCGCTCGGTGGCGGCGTACCGAATACGTAGAACATGGCTTGTTCGTTGGTGGTGCCCGGCGGAAACACCGGGATCGGGGACGGAGCCGAAGGAGCCGCAGCTGCCAACTGCAGCACCGAGCCGAGTACCGCGGCGCTCGGATCGAACAGCGCCCCGCCCGCGATCGCGCCCTCGAGCGAGGTACAGATGGCATCGTTGTGCGCGGCGATCACCGGATCGACAGTGTAGAACGTGCCCTCGTACAAGAACACGCCGGCGAACTCACGAGGGGCGCGGTTGACCGTCGCCAGGGCCGCGTTCGAGCCCGCAGAGAAGCCGCCGAGCACCGGTTTTTGGTGCGGATTGAACGACTTCAGTAGCGACAGTGCGAATAGCGCATCTTGCGAGTAGGCATCGAAGTTCCAGTTCGCCATCGCACTGCAGTCAGTGCCCGATTCACAGGCACCGACCGGCAAACGCGTGCGGCGCTGATCGACCAGCCAGACATCGTAGCCGGCTTTGGCCAACTCGCCGGCAGCAGACTTCGCGTACTCGCCGGTTTCGCTGATTTCGTAGAACTGACCCGGCAGCAAGAACGGACTCAGCAGCAGCACGGGGCCTGCCCGACCGCCGTGAGTCGCGCTCACGTGAGTAATCGCGAAGCGATTCAACTGCTGGTGATCGACTTCGACTTCATATACGACGCGTTCGAGTGACGGGTGTGGGTGAGTGATATTCGCCGACAGCACATCGTAGGCGCCGAAGGCGTTGAGCGCGCAAGCAGCTAGCAGAGCCCCTGGTCCGATCATGCCTCGATGATACGGGAACTACAGTGATGGAGTCGCTAGGCATTTCGCAAATACTCGCGGATCAAACTGAGACGAACATCCAACGTGCTATTCATAACACCCGAGTGTGACATCTACAGACATCGCACACCGCATGAGCCATACAGCAACACACACTGTGAATCGAACACTACGGCGCACGGCGGCATGAGCGCGCGGCGAAGAGCGACTGTTGCAACTACGCACTGACACGATGAAGGGTCCGGAACCGGCATGACTGGACGACCACTCGGCTGGGGAGGCGTCACGCCATAGCTTGCATTCCGCGCCTTTTGCGCTCGCGCTGGCGGTTTTCGACACGCCAGCCATCCTTTTTGGGTATGGGGTGGTACGCTGTAGTCGTGGCAGCGTCCAAACTCGAGCGCGTGATTCAGGCCCGCCTGGAGCTCAAGAAGCGTTGGGAAGCCCGAACGCACGCGACTCCGGGCATGACCGATCAGAGTCCGCTCGGTACCGGGCCCAGCAATCGTCATGGCATGCCGAAGTTGCCCGTGGGGCAAAGCGCGAGCAAGAAGTGGCCCGTGCTCGACCTGGGGATCCTGCCGGAGGTCACGCGCGAATCGTTCCGCCTCACGATCGACGGGGCGGTGGAAACACCCGTGACGCTGAACTTTCAAGAGCTTCTGGAGCTCGAACAAGTGGAAGACGTGAGCGACTTTCACTGCGTCACCACTTGGTCCAAGTTCGACTTGGCCTGGAAGGGAGTGCGCGTCGCGGATCTGCTCGCGCTCGCCCAGCCCTTGGACAGCGCCGTCGCGCTGATGGCACACGCCAGCGACGAGTACACGACCAATGTCGTGCTGGAAGAAGCGCTGAAACCGGACGTACTGCTGGTCTACCAGGTCGACGGCGCTCCTCTACCGCGCGAGCACGGCGGCCCCGTCCGGATGATCACTCCCCAGCTGTACGCGTGGAAGGGCGCCAAGTGGATCAACCGCTTGCAGCTGCTCAGCGCGGATGCGCCGGGTTTTTGGGAACAGCGCGGTTATTCGATGACCGCACACCCCTGGCGTGATGATCGCTACGGTTGAGGCACATCGCCTCACGCTTGCCGCAAAATCCAAGTCTTTTTTTCCGCCGTTCACACATGGAAGATCGCGGCGCGTCGCACTCTAGAAACGGAAGGGGCGGCTATCATTGCCTGTCATGAACCGGATCTCGCGCACGGATGGGGGCGTCTTCACGCGGCGCGGCGACGCTTGGTCGGAAACGACGGAGCTTGCCCGAGCGAGCTTTCGCGTGCGACTCGGTGGCCCTTTCCGCGGCGCGTGGCTGGCGCATCTGAGCAGCCGCTTGGCCGAGCAACAGATCTCGATTGATCACGTGCACGCGCGCCTCAGCGGCGACCAGATCTGGATCGCGGAGTTGCACTTGCTCGGCCACGATGCGCGGCAAGACCCACTCGGCATCGACTACGCCGCGCTCGCCGAGGAGACCGACATCCAAACCAAACCCGTATTCGTGATCGACTCGTATCGCCTGCTCGAGTCACGCGACTACGGCGGGACCCTGATGCTCACGCTCGAGGCGCCGGACTCGCTCGGTCTGCTCGGCTCGCTGCTCACCCGCCTGGCACTGCTCGGCTTGGTCCCGGTCGAGCTGCACATCGAGACCACGGCTGGGCGAGCTTTCGACTCCCTGTGGTTGAGAGCCGCGGGCGGGGGGGCTCCGACCAGCGACTTGCGCGATGCCGTGGCACAAGTGCTCGACCGCAGTCGTCGCATCTCGCCTGCGTCCTAATCGTGACCCGTCGTTGCCGCGGGCCCCTTTCGGGACCGTCGCGTCAAGCGCGGGCGCTGCGCAGGCGCTGCATGAACCACCACAGGTGGCCCTCGAGATCGAGCGCGCCGTAGCTGCGGTCGGTCCAATATTCTTCGCCGTAGTCGTTCGTCTGTGGGGCGCGCACGACTCGGGCACCCGCCGAGGTCGCGCGCCGGTGGTGCGCGTCGACGTCGTCGACGAACAGCGCGCTGGCTTGGGTGATGAAGCCCACGGCCTGCGGGCTGCGGTAAAGCGCTTGCCACGCCTCTTTGCCGCCAGTCCCGCTGACCATGATCAGCGCTTCACCGAAGCACAGCTCGCTGTGGTGGATCACGCCATCATCGCCTTCGACCTTGAGCCGAAGTTCGAAACCGAAGGCGCGACACAGCCAGTCGATTGCGGCGTGCGGATCGTCATAGAACACGGACGAACTGAGGCGTGGCCAGCCGGC
>DASSMT010000408.1:0-3945 GCA_035688655.1 Polyangiaceae bacterium
CCCGGCGCGACGTCGGCAACGCCCTCATAGAGAGGAGTCGCATAGCGATCGTTGTAAGCCGCTTTCGGGGTGAGGCCGCTGGCCGTGTACAGCGGAGTCCCGTCCGCGGTCGAGAACACCACGGCGCGGCCGTTGGCGACGAACATCTCGAGCGGTGTGCCCTCGATGTCGAGGCCACCGCCGAGGCTCAAGTTCGCCGCTGGCCAAGCATCGACGATCAAGAACTTCTGACCGTGAAGGACATAAAGCTTGGTGCCGTCGGCTTTGACGATGTCCGCTTCGTCGACGCCCTTCACCTGCGTCTCGGTCTCCGAGTGAGCCGGAACATCCGCCGAAGCCGCGTTGCCATCCGCTGCGGTACCAGCCGTGGGCGTTGCTGGCTGAGCCCCTTCATTCAAGACCGGACCCGCTACCCCAATGCCGCCGGGAGTGGGATAGCCGTAATAATAGTTGGTGTACCCTTCGCGAATTGCCCGCACCTCAGCGTCAATCCGACGGTTGAGCTTGGAACGCGCGTCGTCGCGCAAAGCCTGCGTCAAATCCTCACAGGATTGCGTCCGGCGCAACGCGGCTTGGGAACTGGCTACCGGCTTCCCGTCCGCGCTCACGGAGCTCGAACAACCGAACACCAGGGGACAAGCGATCGCGGCCAACAGTGCCAGAGCAGTCTTCGATTGCATGACAGGACCTCATCAAAAGGTGGGCTGACTCCGCCTTAAGCAAACCCGGGGCCACGCACAAAAGCCGCAAAAATCCCGATTCGTGCCAGGAACCAGCCACGACTTTTTCGCCGATCGGTTGTGCCAAGTGGCACAGCCGGCCCCAGCCAGGCCCATCGATACGCGCCGGGCAACTGCGAGAAGCTCGTGTGGAAAGGTGGGCTCCCTCAGAGCTCATGCCGCGAAGGTCGGAGGTTCAAATCGCCCCCGCGCAACCAACTCTGGACAACGAAGATTTCCGCCACTTTCTGAATCGAGGGCGACTTTCAGCGGAAAAAGCTCCGCCCTCGCGATGTAGATGCCTTGCTCGGGTGTCATTGTGATCTGCCCGCCACGCAAGTAGCTCCGTAGCGCCTCTCGGGCTCGCTCGGGTTCTTGCGACTCGAGCAGGCCTACCAGTGAGAGCACGCGCTTGGTCAGTTGGTCGATCGCGGCCAACGGGATCGGCGCGTCCGCCCGGACTCGTAGCTCGCCAATTGCCGCGCGTTCGAGCGCAGCGGACGCTTCGAGGTCGCGACGCATCTCGGCCAGGGACGGGGACCGATCTCCGTCCAGCTGCATGGCGATCGCGGCTCTGATTCGGGTCTCGCAGCGAGACAACCGTGCGCGCCGTTCGGCGATCTCCGAGTCGATCTCTTTCGAAGCGCCGCCGAGCCGTTCCGCCAGGCGCTTTCGGACATCGGCAGCGACCTTCGGGCCTGCCAGGGTCTCGCGAACGGCTTCGATCACGCGCGTTCGGGTTAAGGACTCGCGAACGCTGAGACGGTTTTCACACGTCCCCCGCTTACGGCTGGCCGAACAACGGTAGTAACGATCCGAGCTACCCGACGATATCTCGAGGAGTGCCCCGCACACACCGCAGCGCAGCAGACTCGAGAGCAGATAGGTGGTGCGTCGTTTCGGCGTTGGCGCAACGCTGCGAGCGTTTTCGAGCAAGCGCGCTTGTACCCGATCCCAGGTCTCGCGTTCGACAATAGCAAGCTCTGGTCTCTCCGTGGTCAACACGTCAGGCTGGTCACGTTCACGAGCAACGCGTCGTCGCGTTGTCGGGTGCCGACGGAACTCGCGCAGGCCGAAGGACCAGCGGCCCACGTATTTGGGATTGCGAAGCATTTCCCGAATGCAGCTCGACATCCAGCCGCCTCCCGCACGTCGCCGAGGACGCGGCGGATCAATGCGATCGCGGTTGAGCTCTCTGGCGATGCGGTCGTAGCTCGCACCGGCCGCATACCGCTCAAAGATGCGTCGAACAATGGCTGCCTGATGCTCGACGGGCTCCACCAACTTGCCGCCAGTGCCCGACTGGTATCCAAAGAGCCGTCCGCCAGTGCTCTTCCCTTCGCGGGCGTTACCCATCAAACCGCGCTTGGTCTTGGCACCGAGGTCTCGAAGGTACTGCTCGCTGAGCATGCTCTTGACGCCGAACGCGAGCGCCGAGCCCGAGCTTCCGTCGAGCTCAAAGCCATCGTCGACCGAAACGAGCCGAGCCCCGTAGAACGCGAACAACTTTCGCAGGCGAGCGAGGTCCTCGGGATCGCGTGAGATACGCGAGATGTCCTCGACGAACACGTGCTGGACACGCTGGCTCTCGAGCTCGCGCAGCAGCGATTGCAAGCCGGGCCGCTCCCAGACGGCTCCAGAGGTCTCCGCATCGACGAATGCACGAGCGACCTCGGGCTGCTCGCCGCGTTGAACGAGATAGCGCTTGAGGTGCTCAAGCTGGTCCTCGATCGAGCGCGGGTTCTGGTGTTCGCTTGAATATCTGGCGTAGAGCGCGGTGCTCATCGCCGCCCCCATTGCTCTGACGTGAGCCATTCTCGTTCTAGGGATTGTCCGATTTCCACGCTCGCACCGCCTCTTCCACCAAGAAATCAATTAGCTCGTCGTACCCCTGATCTTCACCCAAAGGCTCCACGTCGTTAGCACTTTCACCCGACGAGTCACGGGCCGGTTCCGGCGCGCACTTCCAAGTCTGCGAGCCTGCGGGCAAATTTGCATCGCGCTTTTGCTCAGCCGCTGAGCCGCCGGGTTCTCTCTTGCGGCGCGGGCTCACGGTGACCTCGTGCGTGTCGCCAGCGGGCGCGAGTGGGCGCGACCATCTCCCTCATGCGCAGATGACCGGAAAAGAGTCAGTTCGACTCTACGAGCAGGAGAAAGCGGAAGGTTGAGACGATGGAGAACTGCCGATCCATCCGACGAAGCACTTGGTTGCCCGATGGTTTGCGTCTCGCTGGGCGCGAGCGCACCGCTACGATGCACCGAATCAGGCGCAACGCAATTGACCGTCGCCGAAATTGTCCTCGCCATTGAGCCCCTGCATTCCCAATCTCACTATGCGCACGAGTAAGAAAGGCTCGACAACAGTCGCAATCGGTAGCGCTCAGTCATTACCGAGGGCTTGGAGTGTTGGCCGAGAAGGCGGTCAGCCGAACGCTCACCGCAATCTGGCAAGGTGGATCAATCACTCCGTCCTTGCCGCACGACTCAACGCGCGTGCCGGGTGTTTTGGCCGCCCCTGACCGCTTTGCGGTTCGCAGGCGCTCACGGTGCTTACGCACGCGCTCGGTCGAATTCCGCCTTGCATGTGGCGGTTCGACGACGGACGCCTCCATTCGCAAGTGAGCGAAGGCATGAGCGAGCCCGCCCATGAAGACTGACCTTGCCCCGACAGAAAGAAAGGCTCTCTGCGCCAAGAATACCAACCCCGCGCGCACTGACTCGATCTCATCCGGGTGAGGATTGAGCGCGTTCAGAAGCGCCTCGAGCGGATCATCTTGATCTCTGATCAGCGCACCATCGGAGTCGGCGCGCTGCGTCAAGTAGTGCCGCAGCCCTCGAGCCATGACAGTCCAGCTGTGCTCCTCTATCGATTCAACAAACCGTGCGGGGTACTCGCTTTTCATCGAACGCTCCCTCTTGGCCATTCCTTGAAGTGGCCGTTGTCCGGCTCCGTTGTCTCTTGCGCTGCCGCTGCCGGCGCGGGCGTCGGCGCGACAACGCCTCGCTGTCCGACCGGATCGTGTTCTGGGAATTCCGGGACTCCAGAGCGACCGCTGCGATCGAGCGTGTTTTTCCCCAGTTCATCCATTGTGGGTATTCTGGGAATCGTGGGTATAGGGATTCACTTTGAACGCTGGGCTCGGCTTGCGACCCTGACCCTGGCGTTCGTGCAGCTGTTCCTCAGCGATGTAGCCGTGCTCGATCAGCAACGAGAGGGGTACATCCA
>DASSMT010000417.1:0-2283 GCA_035688655.1 Polyangiaceae bacterium
CTTCTTCGGTCAACGTCAGCGGCGTCTTTTGGTAGCTGCCGCTGAAGCGGTGCACTCGAAAATCGCCCACCTTGCGTGTGTCGGCGGGTCCGCCTTCGAGCACACGTGAGCTTCCGGTACCGACACTGGGCGTGTCCGAGGCGACCTGGCTGCTAGTCTGCGCAGACGCAAACAGGCCGCAGGCCGGTGTGAGCAGGCCGAGGAGGCCGAGGACGGCGCTCAATGCGCCCGATGCGAAGGGAAATGCCGCGCGCTTCATGGCGCGACTGTTTTCACGAAGCACGCCGCGCGGCCAAGTTTCGCGCGCCCGGGCTCGGCGAGGGATATATAATTGCGCGCTATGGGCAGCGACTCGAGCAAGCTCGCGGGCATCGGACAAGCCCAGCTATTCGAGATCATCGCTGCAGCGTGCGACGGGGCCGAGCTCGCAGTCGTGATCACCGTTTCGGACTCGGATCCGCCCTGGAATCTATTCCTGAACCCAGGCGCCGAGCGGCTGCTCGGTTACTCCGTAGAACAGTTCCAAAGCATGTCCGCGTGGGATTGGCTCGCGCCGGAGGAGATGCCGCGCCTCGTCGCCCAGCGCGAGCGCTATTTGCGCGGTGAAGAGGTGCCGAAGCCGTTCGAAACGACGGTTTTGAGCGGCTCCGGCGAGCGCATCGATGTGGAGGTGCTGCAGAGCCGCGTGGCCGTGGACGGGCGTCAGCTGAACGTGGCGTTCTTGTTCGACATCAGCGCGCGCAAGCGCAGCGAGCTCGCCCTGCGCCAGTCGGAGGAGCGTTTTCGCGCCTTGATCGACGGAGCTCCGGACGGCATCGCCATCTTGCGCGGTTCGCAGATCGCATTCCTGAATGCTGCCGCCGCGCGCATGTTCGGCGCCGAGAGCCCAGAAGCCGCGCTCGACCTGCCGATCACCGAGTTCTTGCACCCAGAAGATGCGAAGCTTGCAGCGGCTCGCATCGAGCAGCTGTACCGCACCGGCACGCGCGAGCCCGACCCGGCGGAATACCGCTCGCGCTCGCGAGACGGCCAAGAGCTGTCGCTGGAGATCTCGGCGATCCCCACTGAATTTCAGGGTAAGCCTGCGGTTTTGGCGTTCGCGCGCGACGTCACCGAACGCAAAGCCATCCAAGCTCGCTTGGTGGAGGCCGATCGCTTGGCCGCGCTCGGCGTGCTGTCCGCGGGCATCGCGCACGAGATCAACAATCCGCTCGCGTACCTGCTCTTGAACCTCGAGTACCTGTCGCGCGAGCTACCCAGCTTGCCCCGCGATCCGAGCAAGCTCGACGCGCTGATGGTGCGCGTGCGCGACGCTTTTCACGGCGCCGAACGCGTCGCCAGCATCGTCCGCGATCTGCGCACCTTCGCCCGCGCCGATGAAGGGATTCGCGGCCCGATCGACGTGCAATCCGCGCTCGAATCCGCGCTCAACATCGCCGGCAACGAAATCAAGCAGCGCGCCACCTTGGTTCGCGACTACGAACCCGTGCCCCCGGTCGACGCCAATCCCAACCGCATCGAGCAGGTGTTGCTCAATCTGCTGTTGAACGCGGCTCAAGCCTTGCCCAATCACGAATCTCCCGGTCATGAAGTGCGCGCCAAGCTGCGCAGCAGCAACGGGCAGGTCTCGATCATCATCGAAGATACCGGCTCCGGGATCCCGGAAGAGCTGCTCGGCAAGATCTTCGACCCTTTTTTCACGACCAAACCGGTCGGGGTCGGCACCGGCCTCGGCCTGTCCATTTGCCGGAGCATCGTGCGCGGCCTAGGCGGTGAAATCAGCGCCAGCAGCACGCTCGGTCGAGGCTCGCAGTTCACCGTCAGCTTGCCGGCCTCGAAAGATCGCGTACCGCCCAAGACGATTGCTCCGCGCTCTTCGTCACCTCCCCCACAAAAGCGCGGGCAGATCTTGATCGTCGACGACGAGATCTCGGTCTCGCGCACCTTGCGCGCGCTGCTCCAGAACGAGCACGACGTGGTTCTCACGAGCGACGGCGCCCAAGCCCTGGCCGCAATCGCCGAAGGCCCCAACGCGGGCTTCGACGTCATCATGTGTGATTTGATGATGCCGGGCATGAGCGGCATGGAGCTGTACGAACGTATCCGCCAAGAGCACCCGGGCTTGGAAACGCGCATCGTGTTCATGACCGGCGGCGTGTCGATCGATCGCGCACGCGAGTTCCTGGCCACGACCATCAACTTGACCTTCGAAAAACCCTTCGACTTCGAACGCCTCCGCCGAACCCTCCGCCGCCTCGTCGCCCAACGCGTCCCCGCCGAATA